>CAMDQC010000010.1 GCA_945905735.1 Prosthecobacter debontii
GAAGGCGTGCGTCTCGCTCCCCGGCAGGATGCCGGCGAGGACGGGCTGGAAGCCCGCGCTCCCCCGCACCCGTCTTTTCGGCTAACGATGCCCCGCCCCTACCCCGGCCGCGTCGTCACCACCGCATTCGAGCCCGCCTCGTTGTCCGTATCGCTGATCACATAAACCTTCATCACCACCGAAGCCCCCGGCTGCGTCAGCCCGAAGCTCGTGATGAACTCCGGCGCGTCACCCGGCGCGTGCTCGGCGATCGTCACCGCCAACTCCTCGTCCCACTTCGTCCCCACGTGACCACGCAGTTGCACCTTCTTGATGCCCGATTGCGTCACCGCCGAATGCACCACCTTCGCCTTGTCCGGCGCCTCGAAAACCGAAGACGCCGTCACCGCATCCGGCGTCGCGCCCGGCTCCGGCGACAGGCGCGGCAGCGTCGCCAACAGCGCCGGATGCGCCGAACACATCGTCGGCACCGCCTGCCGGTACACCTTCATCGTCGCGTACGCCACAAGCTGAATCCGCGACCGCACCTCGCGCGCCAACCGCAAATCTTGGTCCGCCGAAGCCGCCTCAATATACGCCTCCTCCAGCGCCACGATTTTGTTCCCGAAAGCGTTCTGCGTCGCCCCGTCCGAGAGCACAATCGGCAGCGCCAGCCCAGGGCGCGCGGGCGCCGCGTCGAGCTTTAGCCACAGACTCTTCACATCGTAGAGCGGCTTGGTGAAAGCCTCACGCCCATCGCTGATACTCGGCGCACCGGGACGCGCGGGAAAAAACTTCGTCCCCACATAATACGAGTCCATCAGCCCGGTAAAAAGGTTCAGCTCCCGCAAAAGCTCGGTCTTTTTGATCTCGATGTCGGCCCGCGCGATCTCGATGTCGTTGAGCTTGTCCTGAATATCCTGGTCCGCGCCCACGAGCGCCGCCCGGATGCTGAGAAAGCCGCTCCGCTCCATCGAAGCATCGTTGACTGTGAGGGTGAGCGGCGGGCTGATAGCGGAATTGACGTTAATCCAGTGCCCGAGGAACTCGTCCACGGTCGGAATGTAGGAAGCGTTTGATGTGATAGCCATTGGTTAGTTGAGAGTTGAGTGTTGAGAGCTGAGAGATTCGCTGCAAATCGCTCTGTTTTGTCTGATTTTTGTCCTATGTTTGGTTAAAATGACGATCGGGCGATGTGGTTAGATGAGAGTGCGGAGCACCGCGGAGTGCGGCAGCCTGCTGCCGCTTTCCCCCCGCCAGCCTGCTGGCGTTGCGCGGAGCGCCGAACGGCAAAAGGCGTCCATCCTACTGAACGGCCAACCGCTCCGGAAACACATCGCCACTCTGCTTCGGGAAGCCAAAAGACTCATCGCCAGCAGGCTGGCTGGGAAGAGCGGCAGTCCCGACACGTCGGGACCGCACTCCACGGCGCTGAGCGCCACAGCCCGTCTTTTGACCAATTCCCGCACAATTTCCGATAAAAAAGACCATCGGACGACACGACCAGTGCGTCGGTCGGGCCGTACAGCGCGTATTTTCACACCGACAGCACGTCGGGCACCATCGGAAGCACGTCGGCCCATGCCAAAAGTGCGTCGGGAGCCTCCAACAGCGCATCGGGCGCTAAAACCAGAACATCGGGCTATAGAAACAGCAACCTCCCGAACCATACGACGCTCTCCGCCCGCCACCCGACGCACCAAAAAAACAGTCCGGGCGCATGAAAACCAGTCGAGACATATCCCCCAATACGCCTCTTCCACAACATCACACGCCCGGAAATCATAAAACCACGCCCGCCCTACCCCATCGCCAAACAAACAACCCGAACCCAACTCCCCACGCCCCCCGAAAGCAAAAAAACTCCCCACACCCGTTACCGGATGCACAAGAGCTGTTGGCCGAGGAGCGTTCATATTTTGCCGATTTAGCGGGTGTACTTTAAGGTGTCAACAAGGATTTGCGCGCGAATGGTTTTTTTCGTGCCCGACGCCCAATGTTTTCGTCCATCCTTTGACCGCCTGCTCCGCGAGTGCAAGTGCTTTGGTGAAGTCTTTCTTTTTCTGGTATAGGAGCGCAAGGTTATATGCCGTGCGGCAGGTATACGGACGCTCGGAGCCACGTGTGTCATCAAGTGGATGGAGGCTGCGGAGGAAATCCGCCTCCGCGCGGGTGATATCGGGTTTGATGCTCAACGATTCGGCAAGATTGCCTGCGCTGAGAAGTTTTGACGACGAGCCGGAGTCATACAGTCGTTCTTGGTCTTTCAGTGCCCGCTCATAGAGGGCAATTGTGGCGGTGGTATCTCCCTTTTTCGCACGCAGTTCAGCGAGCAGGGTGACGCATTTGATGGTGTCTTCGTGAGCGCTACCGAGGGTCTGCTCGCGCACTTTTAGGACGCGACGGCAGAGGGTCTCGGCGGAGGCTAGGTCGCCTGTTGCGCTTTGCAAAGTGGCGAGGGTGTAGGCACGGCGGAGGGTATCCGGGTGCTCGGGGCCGAGGGTGTGCTCGCGGTAGGCGAGGGCGGTTTTGGCGAGTGGGAGTGCCTCCTCGAAGTAATCGTTTCGCTGATGCACGGCGATGAGGATTTCGTTCACGCCGCTCCTTGCATCGGCGTCCGAGTCCTGATCGAGCAAGGCGGCGGCGGAGCGCAGGTGGGCGACGGAATTTTCGTATTGGGAGTTGCGCGCGTCGATGATCGCGATGTTGAAGTGAAGGTGGAATTTGTTCTCTCGGAGTTCTTCGGCTTCGTCTGGTGTTGCGGGGATGGTTTTTTCCAGCTTCTCGAGCATCGCGGGCATCTGCGAGAGGTCGTCGATTTGGAGCGCGCGTTCGGGAGGGCAGATTTCGATCGGGCGGGCGGGGGGCAGTTCTTTCTTCGGCGGCACTATCGGTTTCTTTTTCTCCGCGCCGATGGCGATGCTTGCGGAGAAGATGAGGATCGCGGCGAGTGCGATGCGGGCTGTTGCGGGCGAGTTCATGGCGCGGAGTGTGGGGATTTGCGGGGGCGGTGGCAAGGCGGAGTGTGCGCGCTCGTTGTGTGTGGATGCGGATTCTAAAATGATGCGGCGTGCGGGAATGGGAGCGTCGGGATTCGTGCCGCTTTGGATTGCGCGAGGAGAGCGGGGAGTTTTTGAGGGGAAGGAGATCGATGGATTTTGCACTTTGCGTTTCGGTTTGATGACGATTATCTACGCGAGCACTACGACGATGCGGACACCTCGCAGAGATACTTCTGATTTTCCACGGATTTGGAACCCAGGACGGCCAACGGCCGTTCTTCTTTTGCTGACGATCTTGCTCGCCTGGGGCGGGGCGCAGGGGGCGCTGTGGGTGGTGGATATGTTCGACGGGGGGCGCACGGAGTTGGGGGCGAATTTGTGGGAGGAGTTTCGGCTGCAGAGTGCGCTGGTGAGTGGGGGGAGCTATTGGAAGCTGATTACGTATGCGCTGGTGCATTCGGGCGCGCTGCACTTTTTCCTGAACGTCGGGGTGCTCTTTTTCGCAGGTCGGGAGGTGGAGCCGATCATCGGGCGGCGGCAGTTTTTGGCACTGACTTTGACGGCGTGGCTGATGGGCGGCGTGGTGACGTGGGCCGCGGGCGGGGAGATGACCGGGTTCTCGGCGGTTGCGGCGGCGGTGCTGGCGGCGTATTCGACGATGATGCCGGAGCTGGAGCAGCGATTGAATGTGTTCTTTGTGATCCCGCTGCGGTTTCGGGCGAAGTTTTATGCGCTGGTGGTGGTGGCGCTGGCGTCGGTGTGTTTGTTCACGGGGACGCTGGCGGTGGTGGGGCCGGCGGGAATCTTGGCGGGGTGCGTCGTGGGCTGGGCGTGGGTGAAGCAGTTGGGCTTTGGGAATCCGTTGTGGATTCAGCGGATGGTCTTTGAGCGGCGGCAGAAGGAGAGTCGGCGCGAGCGGATGAATGCGGGGGAGTTTGTGGCGCTGGAGGTGGACCCGATTTTGGATAAAATCTCGCGCTCGGGCTTGCAGAGCCTCACGCGGGCGGAGCGCCGGGTGCTGGAGCAGGGCCGGGAGAAACTGGGGGCGCAATCGGCGACGGGGAAGGTGGAGCAGCCGTGAAGTATCTGGTCGCGGACGATGACCCGCTGGTGTGTGAGACGGTGGAGGCTTTTCTCCAGAAGATCGAGGACACGGAGTTTTGCCTGAAGGTGGGCGATGGGCTGACGGCGCTTCAGGTGCTCTCGGCGGGGGGGATTGATGCGGTGTTCTTGGATTTGCAGATGCCGGAGCTGAATGGGCCGGAGGTGCTGCGGGCGTTGCCGCGCGATATTCCCATCGTGCTAATCAGTGCGAGTGCGGAGTTTGGGGCGGCGAGCTACGAGTTTCAGGTGGCGGATTATTTGGTGAAGCCGCTGGCTTTTCCACGCTTCGCGCAAGCAGTGGCGCGCATCCGGGAGCGGACGCAGGCGAAGGACGCGGCGCGCGGGGCGACGCCGTTGCGGGAGGTGTTTGTGAAGGATGGGACGAAGCTGGTGCGAGTGGTTTTTGAGGAGCTGGTGCTGCTGAAGGCGGAGGCGAACTACGTGGAGTTCGTCAGCAAGGAGTCGGCGGTGATGAGCTTGATGACGATCGGGCGGCTGGAGACGCAGTTGCCGCCGGAGTTCGTCCGCGCGCACCGCTCGTATATCGTGAACATCCGGCAAATCACGAAGATCGAGGGGAGCACGGTGTGGCTGGGGAAGCACTCGGTGCCGATGGGCGAGTCCTACCGCGATGCGCTCTTGGCGCGCCTGCCGATGCTGCGGTGAACTGAAAATCCGCTGTCGGGAGACTACGGAGCTGCGACGAGCGCCGTCACCACCGGCACGAGACCTTCCGCGACGATCGCCATTTTATTGTAGTCGAGCTTCTCCGCCGTGTCGCAAACGCGGTGGTAGCAGTGGTAGCGCGCGTGCGCCGTGTCGGTGACGCAAAAGGCCGGAATACCTTCTTGGGTAAACGACCAATCGTCAGACCACGCAATCGCTGGCACGACTGCCGGGATGGCGACGGCCACGCTCGGCAGCGTATCCTTTTTCCCGAACGCTGCGTCCGCTCGCCGGATGAGTTCCTGCGGTCCCCATGTGCTGATAAACGCGACGTAGTTGCCCGTCTTCGGCAGGTCGGCCATGTTCGGAAACGGATAGGTCTGCGAATCCTCATCCTGCGTGTAATAGCCGAGGGTGTCGAAAACCATCGCGCCCGTCAGCGTCTCGCCATTGGCATTGCACCTGCGGACATAGACGAGAGAGCCCATGAATTCCGTGCGAAACCACGGCGGCTCCTCGTTGGTGAATGCAACAAAGCGAATGGTTTGCCGTGGATGAGTCCCGCGAAGGCGTCGCGCCAACTCGAGCATCACGGCGACGCCGCTGCCGTTGTCATTCGCGCCCGGTGTGCCCTGCAATTCCGGCAGCGGCGGACCGTGAGCGCGCGGCGTGCTCATCCCCACGCGAGTATCGTAGTGCGCGCCGATGGTGAAAATCCCAGGGCCCGAGCCCGGCAATTCCGCGATGAGGTTCCAGACCTTCACGCCCCCCCGCGAATCAAACTCTTGCTTCCTCACCGCGTATCCCATTGCACGGAACTGGCGTTCGATGAAATCCGAGGCGGCGCACAATTGCCCATACTGCCAAACATGACGTTCGCCTTTATGCAATGGGTCGGCCCCCAGCGTGGTGAGATGCTGCACAACCGAGCGAAGGCGGCTCGCAGTCGAGCCGACAGCGGGCGCTGGCAGAGAGCCGGAACGCTCGGGCCCGGAGCAGCAGACGAGCAACGCGCAGAGCGGAAGCCAAACACGCCGGATGATGCCCTTCATCGGACTGGATCGAGCGGCATCGAGGGGTCTTCGTGAAACACGGCCCTACCGAATAATTTGTCAGACTGAAAGTGGGAGCATGCTGCTATGAGGCCCCACTGATTGGGACTGATTGGTTCGGGCAGAAGGCCAATCTCGATCCGTCCCATCTCACGCTGCCGCATCGTTGAGTAGCAGTGCCTCAAAAAGCCGGGCAAGTTTGGCCTTTTGTGCGACGAGTGGACGCTCAGGCGAAAGGTTGCGTCCGACTGAGAGGCCAGTCGCGTCGTCTTCGATACGCATGAGCTTTCGCCCGTCTTTCAGTTGGACGATTTGGATGCGGATGTTCGGATTCATGCGCTTACGCCGTCGTGTTTGGTACGATGCGGTCCTGCGTACGCACGACGCGGTTTCCGTATTCCTTCTCTCGTTGGCGATAATAGTCACCGATGCGCGTTTCATCATGGTCAAACTGTGCACTGAATTCCCGACGGATTTCACGAAGCCAGTCGAGGCCGTCGTCTTTTTGCGGGCGTGATGTCGGCGTGGTGTCGTTGCTCATGGTTCTTCTCCGATTAGCTCAAGTGGTGTGATGAGTTTGGGTGTGTCGAAGCCCAAGGCTCGGTTCACATGCTCGATGTGACGCGCCTTGTTTGCATTGGCGATGTGCCGACAGTTCCATGACACAAGAATATCGCATTTGTGGAATGTTGCGAGCGCAAGATGGCGGGCGTCGCCGTTTGCATCATCTGGCATTACTTTTTGGGTGATGTAATGCCTGACGAGGTCGTCAACTTTCGGACCTGTCGCGAGTAACGGTAATTCACCGAGTAAGCCGAGGCACTGAGCGCGTTTTGGCTCTGGAGTCGATTCCAGTTCCCGAATCACAGCGAGCGATGTCACAAGCTGATCTTGCCATCGAGCAACATCCCACCATTCGCGAGTCCAATTTCGACGCGCTTCATTTTCCGCTCCGGGGCGAGTATCGAAATAGAAACTCGGGATACTGGTTTCGACGTAGATGAGTTGGTTCATGGCCTACGCCCCGAGCAACTGCCGCAACACATACGGCAAGATACCGCCGTGGCGGACGTATTCGACTTCGATGGCGGTGTCTATGCGGCTGCGGAGAGTTACTTTGTCCGTGGTGCCGTTAGCGCGGTGGATGACGAGGGTGGCGTCGCTCATGGGCTTGATGTCGTCGCTGAGGCCGAGCAGGTCGAAGGTTTCGGTGCCGTCGAGTTTCAGCGTTTGGGCGGTCATGCCTTCGGGGAATTGGAAGGGGATGACGCCCATGCCGCAGAGGTTGCTGCGGTGGATGCGCTCGAAGCTTTGGGCGACGACGGCTTTCACTCCGAGAAGCGCGGTGCCTTTGGCGGCCCAGTCGCGCGAGCTGCCGGTGCCGTATTCCTGACCTGCGAAAATCATCAGCGGCGTCTTCGTTTGCGCGTAGAGCATCGCGGCGTCGTAGATGGGCATTTGCACGCCGTTGTGCATCGTCACACCGCCTTCGGTGCCGGGGCACATGAGGTTTTTGATGCGGACGTTTGCGAAGGTGCCACGTGTCATGATGCGGTCGTTGCCGCGGCGCGATCCGTAGCTATTGAAGTCTTCAAATGCGACGCCAGCTTCCGTGAGGAACTTGCCTGCGGGCGATGCTTTCTTGATCGCGCCTGCGGGCGAAATGTGGTCGGTCGTCACGCTGTCGCCGAAGATGCCGAGCGGGCGTGCGCCTTTAATTTCGCCGATGGTCCCGGCGGACATGCCGAAGCCGGTGAAGAACGGCGGCTCTTGGACGTAAGTGCTCGCTTTGTTCCACTCGAACACGTCGCCGACGGTGCCGGGGATTTCGTTCCACTTCGGATTGAGTGTGGCGAAGTCGGTGTAGAGTTTGCGGAAGACTTCGGGTGAAAGGGCGGTGCTCATCACGCTGCGGACTTCGGCCTGCGAGGGCCAGATGTCGCGGAGATAAACGGGGCCGTTTGTGCCGTTGCCGATGGGCTCGCTGCTCAGGTCAATATCCACGCGCCCAGCGAGCGCGAAGGCGACGACGAGCGGCGGCGACATGAGGAAGTTCGCCTTGATGTTTTGATGCACGCGCGCCTCGAAGTTGCGATTACCGGAGAGCACAGACGCGGCGACCAAATCATTTTCCGTCACCGCTTTTTCGATGTCCGGGTGAAGCGGGCCGCTGTTGCCGATGCACGTCGTGCAGCCGTAGCCGACGGTCTGGAAACCGAGCGCGTCGAGATACTGTGAGAGCCCCGTTTTATCGAGGTAATCGGTGACAACACGCGAGCCTGGACCGAGCGAGGACTTCACGGCGGGGTTCACTTTCAGTCCGAGTTCGACGGCCTTTTTCGCCAGCAATCCAGCGCCGAGCATCACGCTCGGGTTCGACGTATTCGTGCAAGAAGTGATCGCCGCGATGAGCACGCTGCCGTTGCGAATCGACACGTCGCCGACTTGCGTGGGGTTTTCGCCCGTGAGCGTGAGCGCGACCTTTTTCTCCGCGAGTTCGGCGGCGGGTTTGCCGTAGCCGCCATCGGGCACGGACTTGGAAAAGAGTTCGCTGAACGTGCTCTTGAGGTCCGTGAGATTGATGCGGTCCTGCGGGCGTTTCGGCCCTGCGACGCCAGGCACGACGGTCGCCAAATCCAGCTCCAGTTCGACGCTGTAAGTCAGCTCGCCCTTCATCGGCACGCCCCACAAACCTTGCGCTTTGTAGTAGTTCTCGAACGCCGAGCATTGCGCCTCCGTGCGCCCGGTGCCGCGCAGATACGCGACGGTTTCTTCATCAATCGGGAAAAAGCCCATCGTCGCGCCATACTCGGGAGCCATGTTCGCAATGGTCGCACGATCCACGACCGCGAGCGCCTTCGCGCCGGGGCCGTAAAACTCCACAAACTTCCCGACGACCTTCGCCTTTCGCAGCATTTGCGTGATGTGCAGCACCACATCCGTCGCCGTCACGCCCTCAGCCGGAGCGCCGGTGAGATTCACTCCCACGACTTCCGGCGTCAGAAAATAGACCGGCTGCCCGAGCATCCCGGCCTCCGCCTCGATGCCGCCGACGCCCCAGCCGACGACGCCGAGGCCGTTGATCATCGTCGTGTGCGAATCGGTACCGACCAAAGTGTCCGGGTAATAAATGGGTTGAGAGTTGAGAGTTGAGGGTTGAGAGAACAAGACACCCTTCGCGAGGTATTCGAGGTTCACTTGATGCACGATGCCAATGCCCGGAGGCACCACGCCAAACGTCTCGAAAGCCTGCTGCCCCCACTTGAGCAATTCGTACCGCTCGCGGTTGCGCGTGAACTCTAAATCGAGGTTCTTTTTCAACGCATCGCCGCTGCCGAAAAAATCCACCTGCACCGAGTGGTCCACCACCAAATCCACGGGCACGAGCGGCTCGATCATTTTCGGGTCGCGACCGAGGCGCGAGACCGTCGAGCGCATCGCCGCCAAATCCACCAACAGCGGCACACCGGTAAAATCCTGCAACACCACACGCGCCACCACGAACGGAATCTCGACTTGCGCGGGAGCCTTCGCATTCCAGTTCGCCAGCAGCCGCACATCCTCCTCGCGCACGCGCTTCCCGTCGCAATTTCGCAGCACAGATTCCAGCACGATGCGGATGGAAATTGGCAATTTCGAGATCGGCCCTACGCCCGCTTTTTCCAGCGCAGGCAGGCTGTAAAAAGAACCTTGTTTTCCGTTACCGAGATCGAACTTTGCGAGTGTGTTGAATGCGTCCATGTGCGGCGAGAAAAGCAGCCGCTTCCGCTGTGTGCAAGCCGTCCGTGCAGCGATGCCCGCCAAAGGATTGAACTAACAGGAATCTCCGAGGCTGGTTTTCACGGCACAATGCTCCGAACCGTCACCGTCTTGTTTTTTGCCACCACCGCTTTTGCCGCCGAACCGCGCAGCCGAATCTTGGAGGTGAGCCTCGGTGAATCCATCGGCATGGCGCTGAAAAAGAACTTCACTCTGGAGTCAGCGCGGCTGGAGCCGAAGGGGGCGAAAGAGCGCGTGACGCAGGCGAAGGGGCGCTTCGACCCGACGTTCGATTTTGGCTACACACGCGGTGAGGCGACGACGCGCGACCAGTTCCGGCGCGATGCCACGGGGAAGGGCGGGCACTTTGAGTTTAACAGCATCTCGCAGAGCGCGACGTGGAGCACGGGGGTGAGCGGCGTGACGGCGTGGGGGCTCGGCTACGATGTGGGCGCGAGCACGCGCAGCCTCAGCGGGACGGGCAATTCGTTCGACCAGGATTTCAACAGCGAGGTCGCGTTCAGCCTGCGCCAGCCTTTGTTGCGCGGTGCGGGGACGGAGGTAAATTTAGCAAGCATCCGGGTAGCGCGGAACAATGTCGCGGTGTCGGAGTGGTCGGTGAAGCAGAGCGTGATGCAGGTCATCACGGATGTGATCGAGACGTATAACGATCTGCACTTCTCCCACGAGAATCTGGAGGTCGCCCGGCGCAACCGAGGGCTCGCGGAGAAGCTGCTGCAAGACAACATCAAGTTCTTCGAAGCAGGGCAAATGACCCCGCTCGATGTGACGACTGCCCGGGCCGAAGTCGCCTCGCGGCAGGAGGCTGTGATTACCGCGACGCGGGCGGTGAAGGACCAAGAGAACTTCCTCAAACAGCTCATCACCCGCGACATGATCCCGCTCCTCGGCACCCGGATCGAAATCACCCCGCCGGAGTCGCCCGCTTTTACTGCGAATGTCGTCGAGGCAATCGAAAAGGCGCTGGAGCTGCGGCCTGATTACCGGCAGGCGAAACTCGACCTCGCGAACCGCCGAATCGTCCTCGTCGTGGAGAAAAACCAGAAGCTCCCACGCCTCGATCTGTCTGCCAGCCTTGCGGTGAACGGCTTCGACGACGACTTCGGCACGAGCGCCCAGCGCGCGGCTTCGCGCGACCAGACGGCGTGGAGCGGCGGCGCGACGTTCAGCGTGCCGCTCGGCAACCGCGAGGCACGCGGACGTGTGAATGCGGCGCAGATCGACATCGCGCAAGCACTGGTCAATTTACAACGGCTGGAGCAGGACATCGTCGTCCGCGTGGATAATGCCAGCGGCCAAGTGACCACAACGAAACAGCGCATCGAGGCCACGGAGGAGGCCAGCAAGCTGGCAAAAGAAAGCCTCAAAGCCGGCGAGGCGAAACTCGTCGCGGGAAGCGGGCGGATTTTTGAAGTGCTGGAGCTTCAGCGCAAAGTCGCCGAAGCCGAGACCGCTGAGCTTCGCGCTCGCTCCGACTACAACAAAGCCGTCGCCCGGTTTCACCTGCAAGTAGGCTCGACGCTCCGCACCCACGGGGTAAAGGTCGAGTGATTCATGCAGATCGAAAAGTTTAACGTGTTGGGCGTCGCCGTGTCGGCGATGAACCTCGATATCGCCACGCAAGCCGTCCTCGACGCCTGCGCCACGCGCACCAAAGGCTACGTCTGCGTCACCGGCGTCCACGGCATCACCGAGGCGCAGAGCGACGCGGGCTTCCGGGCGATTTTGAACGGTGCATTCCTCAACACTTGCGACGGGATGCCGCTCGTGTGGGAAGGCCGCCGCGCCGTCGGGAGCTGGGTGGACCGCGTGTATGGGCCGGACCTTATGTTGCGAATCATGGAGGCGACGCGCGATGGAAAATGCACCCACTTTTTCTACGGCGGAGCTCCCGGCGTGGCCGACGCACTCAAGGCCGCGATGGAGTCGCGCTTCCCCGGCGTCCGCGTCGTCGGCACGTATTGCCCGCCCTTTCGCCCGCTCAATGCCGACGAGGAAACCGAACTCACCGCCACGCTCGTGGAGAAAAAACCGGACCTCTTTTGGGTCGGCCTCAGCACGCCGAAACAGGAGCGCTTCATGTCCGCCTATCTGCCCAAGCTGGAGACGACGGTGATGTTCGGCGTCGGCGCAGCCTTCGACTTCCACACAGGCCGGATGAGCGAGGCCCCGCGATGGATGATGCGCTGCGGCCTGCAATGGCTCCACCGCCTGTGCAGCGACCCGAAGCGCCTGTGGCGGCGCTACGGCATCATCGTCCCCACGTATCTCTTCCGCATCTTCCTCCAGCGCACCGGGCTGCGGAAGTATCCGCTGTAGAGAAATTGACGCCGTTCTGCGGAAAATTTCACTTCATTTGCATATTACAGTTGTCACGGCTCGCCTTGCCCCACTAAACCGTCGCGCTTAAAGCAACCAGCCAAGAAAGGGGTGACACTTCATACCATGCGCATTATCGCTCTCATCGCACTCGCAGCCGTAACATTCGGCTTCGCAGCTTGCTCCAGCTCAGAATCGGCTCCGGCTCCACAGCCCGGCCCATCGAAAGGCTACAGCAAGTAAGCTGACTTCCCTGTAAGGTGATTTCACAGGCCAGGCCGCACAACGCGGCCTGGCCTTTTTTTGCCCGCCATCCTTACGTTGACGGGGTGCGGCGGTTGCGGCAAAGTGCCGTCATCATGACTATGACGTTCGATATTCCAGCGGAGGTGCAAAGCGAGGTGGAGGGGATTCCGGGGTTGGATATGCGTGTGGCGCTGTTTTTACGGCATGAGGCGCAGCTTGAGCGGGTGCGACGCGAGCGGCACAGCGCGGAAGCGAGAGAGATTGCAGAGCGTGCAATGCGAGGAGCGGAGGAGGATAAAGCGGCGGGAAGGTCGCGGGAGGATGCGTTTGCGGAGTTTCGCAAGCTGCACACCGAGGTGACGGAGCAACTGTAGAGTATGGCCGGACTGCGAGCTGTGCTGGATACGAATGTGTTGCTCGCCGCGAAACGGAGCAATCATCCGACGAGCCCGAATGTAGAAATTCTGGACCGCTGGCAGGCAGGCGAAACTGTGCTTCTTTATTCGATGGATACGCTGACCGAGTATTCGGAGAAGCTGCTGGAGCATGGAGTTTCCCCAGCAGTTGTGGAGGCGCTATTGAGGCAGTTCGCGCAGCTCGGCGAGGTGGTACCCATCGTATTCTTTCACTTCCGCCATTACCCCGTTGATGCGGATGACGTAATGTTTCTGCTCTGTGCGCTGAATGGAAACGCATCGCATCTCGTAAGCTATGACGCACATCTCTTGTTGCTGCGTACGTATTACGAAACCGAAGTGTGCATCTGCGAGCCACTGGAGTTTTTGAGGAGTTGCCGGAAGTAGCGGCGCGATCTTGGCGGGTTATTACCCCATCCCTTTATTCGTGCAGTCTTTCGCTGCCGACGGGCGGGCACCGAAACTGTTCCACATCAAATCACACACCCATAAACGGCATTGCGAAACCCCATGGCATCGCCGATGCTACCTCCGTAATACCGATGATTACTCCAACGTGTCGGGAAAGGCTTACAGCCGCAGATTTTGACTTCATTATCCGCACACTCGCAGGCAGCGGCCAGCGCCGTTCAGCGTCTCTCGCTGAACTCCTCACCGACTCCGACACCCGCGACTCCATCCTAGATAGCGAGCCACTTTTCCAAGCCGTGTTGGAAGCGGGCGCGAACCTCCAAATCTCCCCCCAATGCTATTTCTATGTCCTCCTCCGCCACGTCCTGAAGGAGCACCAACTCGCCAGCCGCGAGACTGCCGACTATCTCGCATCACTACTGGAGAAATTTAGCCGCACCGAGCGAATGAGCGCGCCCTCCGGCGCTGGCGAAGGCCCGCAGCAATACGTCAGCGATATGCTCCTCGCTTTGCAAAAGGCCGCATCCACGCAGAGCTTCCTCCTCCGCGCGCACATCGGGAACTACACGCTCTTCATCACCGGCGTCTTCCACGAGCGAGTCGAATGCCGCTCGCGACGCGGCGGGCCGGATGTGGAGTTTTTCGAGCACGTCGGCGCAACGAACTACTCCATCGCCGCCGAACACTCGATGGCCCGCGAGCACTCGCTCGCACCCATTTTCCGCGAACTCGGCGAGCGATTTCACGACATCCGCCTCGCCCTCAACGACACCGCCGAGCGCCACATGCACCTTGATGAACCTTCACCGCTCATCCTGCCATGAGCTCGCTCTTCCACGACATCACCCGCCTGCTGGAGCGCACGTACGCGAGCGCGGGCGTCGCGCTGGAAGACTGCATCATCCCCGAGCAACGCTGCGCCCAGCTCACCCATCTCGCTGGCGCACAAGCCCGCGAACTCAGCCACCTCGCCCGCACTTTCCTCCGCCACAGCGGCGACAATCTCTTCATCGGCATCTACTACTCCCGCTGGCTCATTGACCATCTGGAGGCCCACGACCCGCGCCGCGGCCTCAGCGACGCGAACATCGGCAGCCTCATTTCGTTCGTAGAGGAAATTGACCACGCCCTCCACGCCGCACTCGCATTCCGCCGAGGCGTACCCGATGTCACCGCCGAGCCATTCATGCGCAATCTGGAGCTCCAAGCGCGCGTGGACACCTACATGGTTCTACTGCTCTTCGTCGGCTTCTTTCGCAAGACACAGCGCGTCTCCCTCGCCGACCGGCGCTGGCTGCGCTTCCACCTCTTCCAGCGCGAGAGCCACGACTACACCGACGCCGACCTCCGCGCCCGCTACATGGAAACTGCCGCGCTGGGCCTCAAATACACGCGCCTCCTCGACGCCCTCAACGCCGCGCGCCGCATCGAAGAAATCCGCGTCTTTCACGCCTTGGATTATGACGAGAAAAAGGCCCGCATCCTCCAGCTCGCGGCCCCTCGGCAGAAGGAATAGCAACGGATATTTGCCATTCGCGCTCGGTCAGCCCTACGGCGTCCGCACCGCGCGGTAGAATCGGCGCGTTTGCGGGCTCGGTGTGTCCATCACATCGAGCGTGGCACCGGTGGCTTTGATGGCGGGGCCGAGGTCGGTCCACGTCGCGTCGGAGAGGTCGTTTTTGAACTGCGGCTGATACGTGAATTCCGGCGTGGTCGTGATGGTGAAAGTAATCACGCCGCCGCTCAGCGTCGCGGTTGCGGTGGGCAGCGCGAGCGTTGCGGTGTTGGCGTTTCCGGGGCTGGCGCTCGCGAGGAAGTCGAGCGCTGTTCCGCCGTCGGGGATGCGTCCTTGGCTGATGTTTTTGACCTGCGCGCCGAATGTCACGAAGTCCTCAACGGTGCCGTCTGGGGCGCGGAGTGAAAGCGTTTCGCCGCTGTTGCTGAGCTTGAAAGGGACATGAAGCTGCCCACTGCCGGTGTTTTGAATCGTCTCGTCGTCGGCCCAGACGAGCAGGCGTCCGGCAGCGCTGATGCTGTATCCGGCAGGGATGACAAATGTCGTCGGCGTCGACGCGGAATCGCTGAGCGTCCAGTTCGCGAGGCTCACGCTTGCGCCGGTGGGATTGTAGAGTTCCAGCCAGTCTTCGCTGTCGCCATCGGCGGGGTCGAAAGTGAGCGCGGCATTGTCGGCGAGCCACTCGTTGATGCGCAGCGCGGCCCATGCGTTGGTACCGGTGAAGTTGATGCTGAGCGTGGTTGTGCCGACTTGTGTGCCTGCGCCATCGAACGCGGTGATGACGAGCGGGTTTGTGCCACCAGCCACGCTCACGCTTGCGCTCCACGCGGTCGTAGTCGTCCAAGTCAGCGGGACTTCCACGCCGTTAAACGTAATCGTTTTCACACTCACGGGCGCGGTGCCGGTGATCGTGATCGGGCTGACCGTTGTCGTAAATGAGGAAGGTCCATCGACGGCAAATGGCGCGCTGACGGTTGCGAGTTGGCTTTGCACATAGGCAACGCGCAGATTTATCCACTCCGGAATGCCGCCGGTGATCGCGGGGACGGTGGGGTTGGTCCGAGCCACGGAGTAGTAGTCACTGGCCACAAACGGCGAGACCACGGCCACGCCGTTCGCGATGTAGCCATTGTATCGCTGGGTAAGGCGGTTGGTCACAGCGGCTCCGCTGAAAAATGTGCCGAGCGACTCGTGCAGCGCGCGCCAGTAGGGGCGGACGAGCGCAGGCGTATCAAACATCTTTTGCACGGGCGCATCGATGCCCGCTGCGAAGAGCGGTTCGATAGACGGATGGTGGTTCGAATTGTCGGCTCCAATGCCAACGTCCAGGTCGTTGGTGATAACTTTCCAGCCACTGAGCGTGGGTTTGTAGAGGTAGGCGTTTTTGTCGTTTGGGTTTCCAAATGTGTCCCAATATGCGCACAGGTCGGCGAAGGCAAAGCTGCCCATCCATTGATCCACGTCCACCAGTGCGGTGACTCCGTTCACGTAGTTCGCGCCGCCACCCGCGATGTTGGAAGCGGTCACGAGGTTGAAAATATCCGCGAAGTCGTTCTCGCTGCCTTCCGAGGAGCGCGGCATCCAGCACCAGCGGTAGCGGGCGGTTTTATAAACTCCGCCCGTCGTAGTGAAGGGCAGCAGCGAGTTGAAGTCCCCCGCCAGCACAGTGTTCGTGTCGCTGGTCTCGTCCCAGCGGCTGGTTTTGATCAGGCGACCCTTCGTGTCGTCCGAAAAGCTGGAATCGAGATGGTAACTGCCAGGCTGATGGCAGTCGTGGTAAATGGGAGCAGCCGAAGATGCTGGAATCCGTCGCGCACCGTTGACCACGAGATGCACGTCTCGCCGGTGGAGCGTTGGCAGCTTCATTTGATCGAGCATCCAGTGCATGAGCTGCTCGCGCTGGTTGGTGGTGTCGCGAATCGGGTAATCGAGCACCACTTCATCTTCGCCCATCAGCGGCTCGCCTGCGGGAAGGTCGATGTCGTAACCGATGATCGTGGTGGTGGGATTGGTGTTGCCGCTTTCGGCAAACTGCGCGAAGTGCGCGCCGGTGCCGTAAAAGATCCGGCTGCCGTTGTGCAGCAACGTAATCGGGAAGGATTCGTTACTCTTGACCAACCGCGCAGACCAGGCCGTCAGCGTGGAACTCGTGATCCACATCGTGTAAGTGCCAAACGCCCCCGTCGGCAGGGTGTCGCCGACCCGCGCCAAACATTCCAAGGTCGGAGGGAAAACCGCGCTGGCCGCAGCCGGATCGGTGGCCGTGATCGTGAACCCGAGTAGTGCGCCTGCGGACTGCGCGGGGACTGTGCCGGTGAAAATTCCGTCGCCCGCGAGAAGGTCGCCACCGGCTCCGGAGTCGAGCATCGCGATGCTGGTGAGCGTCGCCGACGGATCGAGACGGAAATTCAGCGTGACGCTGGCAACGCCGTCCGGGTCCGTCACCCGAGCGAAGACGCGGAAAGGGAGACCGGCCACGGGGAGCGCCGGAAGATGGGTGACGGCGGTAATCGAAGGCGCGGCGTTGGCCACTGCGCGGCTGTTGGCGGCGGCGGGCGTGCCGAGATTTTTCGGCACCGTGAGTGCGCCGTATGCCTCCAGCCCTCCGCCGCGCAGGCGGAGCAGGAAATCCGAAGAACCGCGAAGCCAGCGGGCGCGGGCGCGGAGCGTGGCGGTGGAGTTGGTGGCGATGGTTGCGGTCAGCGAAGTCCGCACATGGTTTGGCAACGGATCGCCGCGGCCCTGTGCGACGAGGCGCAGCGATTTGGTGCCGGCAAAGCCAGAGTTTTCGATGACGGAGCGATTGTGCGTGCCCTGCACGAGCCATGTTCCGATGCCGCTTTCGAAGCCGCCGTTGGTCACGACATTTGCACCGCCGAAGGGCGTCGCCTCCACTTCATCGAGCAACGCTTCGCCCGTATTGAGCAGACAGGCGTCAAGGCGATTGGCTAGGGCGCTCGCGTTGAGGTTCACATGGTCCAAAACGCCGGTCGTCTCCACGAGTGTCCACGGCGCTTTCGCCGTCTCATCACTATCGAGCCAGAGTGGCGTGGCGACGTCGCGCGGGTCGGAAAGCTCCAGACTGCTGCCACCGCCGTCGGCCCACTGCGACCACCGGGACGCGTCGGCATAGCTCACTTCATCCACTGCGGCGAAATACGTGAGCGGACCCGGAATCGTCACGGGCTGGCCAAGCACGACTTCTTCGCCACTGTCCGCAAGCGAGCCGGTCCATGGGCCGAATACGACTCCAGGTGAAAGTGCCGGATGATTCACCAGCACGCGCGCTGGGTTCTTCGCGACGACGATGTAGCCGTTCGCCGCGATGCTCGCGCCTGCCGGAAAAGTGAACGACACACCGTCGCTAATCCGCCAGCCGGCGAGGCTCACGGCGCTGCCGGAGAGATTGCGAAGCTCCAGCCACTCGTCTTCGGAGTCGCCCGTGATGGGATTGAAATACAGTTCGTTGATGACGACCGGACCGCGCGCTGCCGCTGCGTTTGTGGTCCCCGGAGTCGCGCTGGCGAGACGCCGCACCGGCCCTTCGCCGTCGGGCGTGCGACCGCTCCCGGTGTCGGGCAGTTGCCCGCGAAAGCGCACTGCATCCAGCACGCGGGTCTGCGCGGCGTTTGTGAAATAGACCGTCTCGCCTTCCGCGCTGAGGCTAAAGCCCATCTGCATTTGCGTGAAACTCACCCGGCCGCGCGGCGCGAGAATGGTGCCGCCGGGAATCTGAAACTTCCCGAGCAGCGCGTTGTCATCGGACAGCCAGCAACCGCTCACATCCACGCTCAGCGAGCTGCTGTTGAAAAGCTCCACGAAGTCCACGCCGGTCGTCGAGTGCGCGAGGATTTCGTTGATGAGCACATGATCCTGCGCGCTCGATGGCACTGCCTCGGCAACGCCCGGTGACCCGCCGACGACTCCGCTGTGGCTCCACGCTTTTACATCGGCTTCGCCAAAACTCGGCCTCGCCAGCACGAGCGAATGCCCCGCGCCATCCGCCGCAACGGGCCACTCGGGGCCGTCGTTCCACGTCGCTTCGAGCACGATAGCGTCGTTTTTCCGCCGCAGCCGGAGCGTCCCGCCTTCGTTGGAAAGCGCCCCCGTCCACGGCCCGAGAACGCCCGTGATTCCATGCACCGTCTGCACATCCGCAGGCACGGCAGCCACGACGAGAAAGCCCTGCGCTGGGATACTGGTGCCGGGCGCGAATGCAAAATCCACATCGCCCGAAATACGCCAGCCCGTGAGATCTTCCGGCCAAGGGTTTGTGTTGTAGAGCTCGATAAACTCCACGTTTTTCCCGTCCAGCCGCGGTGCCGGATTTGGCATGAGCTCGGAGAAAACCAGCGGCGTCTTTTTGCTGGAGACAGCCAGCGGTTCGGCGCTGCGCTGCCAGCGGTTTGGGAAGATCACGTTCACTGCAGCGGAGGCTGTCGTGGTGCCGTTCGAGTTGGTCACGGCCACGGAGTAGTTGCCGCCGCTTGCCAGCGCAGCGTCTGTGATTGTCAGCGTGTATGCCGTCGCGCCGCCGATGGGCGTGCCGTTCAGCGACCACTGGTAAGTCGGCTGAGCAATGCTATCCACGTTCACGCTCAGCATCGTGCTATCTCCAACCCAAAGCGTCTGCGGCTGCGGCGCAATTGCGATCACCGGCGGCGCGAGCGGGTCGCCCACGAGCGCCACCGTGAGATTCTCCACCCGCCCGTCGCATAACGCACCGGCACCTGTCGCGTTGCTGCCCTGGAGCACGCGGATTTCCACGTATCGCGCCGCGTTTTCCCAAGTCAGATTCCAAGGCCCGAGGTTAAACGTGCCGCCGCCCGCCACGGTCACCACCGCACTCGCGACGACGGGCGAAACGGTCTCGTCGATCGTCAGCGCAAGCGCCCAATTCGTCGCATAAATATCCGGTGTCTTCAGCGCAGCCGCCGCGCCGCTGGCGATGTTCACATTGTCCGCCCACGTCGCCCACGCGCCGTTTCCGCGTATGAAAAAGCCGATGTCCGTCGAGGCATTATTCGGTCCGACATGCCCCGTCGTATCGCCGAGATCGAGCGATAGCCATGAGTCTGCGACTGCCGTCGCATCGCTGCGCTGGATATTGCCCGTGTAAGAAACGCGCCACTTTTTCCCCGCCACCTGCGGACCGAAGTTCGTCGAGAGCCGCACCGCCGTGGCGGACGACGCCGTGCCATGAAACGTCCGCAACAACAGTGCATCGCTCCCGGCAAAAGTGGCGGAACTTTTCTCAATGAGCGCATCGTTCGTGAAGCCCGTCGCATTCGTGAGTAGTTCCGTGTAAGTCCCGCCCGCCAGCGGCCCCGTCTGCCTCGCGGGGATGTTCACGTTGATATTCGTATCGTTCGCCGCGCCTGTGATCGTGAACGGGTCGGCGAGCTGAGTCACATCCGCCAATGCGCCCGCAGAGAGCGCGAAAAGCGCAAAAGCAGCTTTGAGCGAACGTCGAATGGCGGCGTGCGGGCTGGGGAGTTGTAAAGGCTCCTGTGGTTTCATGGTTCGGGATCGGTCATGGAAAAGGTGAAACTCGGCTTCTAGTTCGACTGCACTTGCAGCCGCAGGAAGTTTCTCGCCGGCGCGCCGAGGGTGAAGGTGTAGGAAATGGTGGTCGCGTTGTTCACGTAGGAACCGCCGGTGACCTCCGCCCATGGGTCGGCGATGCCGACGTCAGTGGAGTCTTGGATGGAGTAGGTGAGGCCGGTGGTGCCGGGGCGTTTTGTAAAGCTGAGGGTGTTACCACTGAGGGTGCCGACGGTTGGGTTTGGCGCTGTGGGGTCGTGGCCGGATACGGCGTATTCCACGACGTTGCGGATGCCGTCGTTGTCGGGGTCGTCGTTCGGGCCTCGTTTGTCTGCGGGGATGGTGGCTCCTCCGGCGAAGGTGCCGGTGATCCATGTGGAAAATGTCGTGACCACGCTGGCGGTGAGGTAGCCGGTTGCATTGAGGGCGAAGGAGTGGAAGCCGGGCGCGGAGATAAGGGCGAGCTGTGTGGGCGTGAGGCCGCTGCTGGTGGTGCCGAAGCGGAGCGATGTGCCGGATACGAAAGTGCCGGTGATGCTCAGCGTGCCGCCGGTCCAGTCGATTGCGCTGCTATTTGCAAACGAGAGCGCGGCACCGGTGCCGAGATTGATTTTGGCAGTGCTGGTGAGGTCGAGGGGTCCGAGGTTGTCGGTGAAGGTCGCGGCGTTGAGGGTGGCGTTGCCGATGGTGATGTCGGAAGTGCTGGAGATTACATTGCTGGCACCGAGGCCGAGCGTGCCGCCATTCACGGTGGTGTCGCCGGTGTAGGTGTTGGCTCCGGCGAGGGTGAAGGTGCCCGCGCCGTTTTTGGTGAGGCCGAAGTTGTTTCCGTTCGTGCTGCCCGGCATGGCGGACGCCGCGACTGAACCAGTCGCGCTGCCGCCGAGGGTGCCTGAAAACGTGTGATTCCCGCTGTTGTGGATCGTCAGCGTTGCCGCCGCAGAGGTGTTGCTGTTGACGACGCGTTGGATTCTGAGGCTTTGCGTGGTGTTGCTAAGACCGGCGAGCTGTTGACTGAATCCATTCAGATTCAGCTCGGCATGTCGGCCAGTGCCAGCGCCAGGTTGGCCGTCGATCGTCAGCACGGTTGTCGTGGGCAGGGCGTTGTTGATGCCGAGCTTGAGGATAATCTGGGTGGCCGTGGTTCCATCGGTGTCGAGCAGCGTGCTACCCGCATAGGTGCTTTGCGCGCCGAGATAGACTGTGGATAGCGCGTTTTGATCGACGCTGCTGGAAAAGGTGACGTTACCGCTCCCGGCCAGCACGCTCCTGAGCGTGAGCGTGGAGACGATTAAAGCGCCGGGGGCGTTGCTGGGCGCGCTGATGGTGGCGGTGGCTCCGCTGCTGGCCACGGTGATGGGCGCACTGATGACCACGCCATCCAACTTGGGTTGCAGCACGGTCCCGCCAGCCAGCGTAAGGCCGGGCGCGCTGAGCAGCGCGGAAGTGTTGCCGATGGCGAGCGTTCCAGCGCTGACGTTGGTCGCGCCCGTGAAAGTATTCTCGCCGGACAATGTGAGCGTGCCCGTGCCGGTCTTGGTCAGCGAGCCCGTGCCGGCGATGGAACCATTCAATGTCAGCGTTTGCGACGCGCCGACATTCACGGCGGCATTCGCGTTCAAACTCACGTCATTCCCCAACGTGCAGCTCGCGGTGTTGGACAAGTTCCCGCCATTGAGCACGAGCCGTCCGGTGCTCAGGGCCGCGTTGTCGTTTGCCACCAGCGTGCCGGCGCTGACGGTCGTGTCGCCGCTGAAGGTGTTTGCGCCCTCCAACTGCACGGTCCCGACGCCATTGAGCGTGAGGCCCGGATAGCCGCTGATTTTTCCATTGAATGTCGCGGTGCGTCCCGTGGCCACACTCCAGGTGCTTGGCACGACCAACTGCACCGGACAGTTCACGGTGAGGTTCTGCGTAGCTGCGGTCATATCCACGCCCGAGTCATCGATGCCGAGGGTTGCGGTGCCGTTGATCGTCACCAGGCCAGCGGGATTCACGATTTTGATACCCGCCCAATCCTGATCGCTGGCGAGCGTGCTCGTGTTCGCTGAAGTGACCGTGCTGTTCCACACGGCTTGCTTGTAAATCCCGGGATCCACGCCGCCTACCCAACTCCCCCCGGCGTCGAGGTTCGTGGCGTTGTTGGCTTTCGTGATCGTCGTGGTGGCGGCGGCCAGAGTGCCCGGCCACGATTGAATTTGTGCACCGCTGACGAGCACGATGTTGAAATCGGCCGGGGGATTGAGATTGTTCGCGCCGAAATACATGCCCCAACGGAAGGTCGTCGTTCCCGTAGGGCGGGAATAACTGCTGGAGGCATACAAGACGCCATCGATCCACAGTTTGTAATTCAAGCCGTCGTCGAGCACGCGCACATCGAAGCCGCGTCCGTCGAAGTCCTTCGCGCTGCCGTCGGGATTCGTCACGACCACGTCGGCGCCGCTTCGATTGTTCACGGTCAGCGAGCCGTCGCCGCCCATGCTGAGCTGCACCGCCCAATCGTTGTCGGTGTTCTTGAGTTGAAAGCAGCAATACCCCTGCTGGAGACGAGCGATGGTGTAACGGGCCGTCCACTCGTAGGTTGTGTAATCGGTGTAGATCCACCCGCCGCTCATGAAAGCCTCGGTGTGCGAGGAGGTGCCGGTCCGCGTGGTGGCGGTATTCTCATCGTTCACAAACACCCGGAGGACTTGCGTCTTTCCATCGGTCTGAAACCACCGGGTGAAGTCCGCGAATTCCGTCGTGTTCGTGTGGCAAGCGACGTGGATTCGCTGCGAAGGGATCGAAATCGGACGATTGCCGTAGAGCCCCACCTCGACGGCGGCGTTGTTGACATTGATCACCGACCCGAGCACCGGGCCGTTATCCGGGGAGTCCACGTTCAAGGTGGGCAAAATGGCGCTCCACAGCGGGTTCGCCGGGCTGCCGGTATCCGTGTAGAGTACCGCCGGAACGGGCACGGTGAACTTCCAGCCCGTGGTGCTGGTGATTCCGGCGTAGCTGTTGCCTGAAGTATCCTCGATCGCGCCAGCGGGGATCAGCACGTAATAACTCTGACCCGTGGGCAGGTTACTGGTTGGGTTAATGATCAACTGCGCGGTGCTGAACGTCAGCCGGAGGGACGAAGCCACGTTGAACGATTCCACCAAGACGGCATCGCTGCTTCGGCGCAACTCGATGTTGCCGGTGCCGGCCACGATCGTCTCGTCAAAGGTCGCCACGAGGTCGGCGTCGGCGGACACGGTCGCGGCATTGTTCGCTGGGAGGGTGCTGCCCAAGGTCGGCGGCGTCGTGTCGCCGACGGCGGTGATCACATAGTTCAGAAAGGCTCCACTGACCTGCAAAGTGCCGGTCTGATTCCAGGCCAGCGTAGGAACGGTGCCGAGCGTGAAGCCGCTGGTATTCGCCGGGCCGCTGCCAAATTGAATCAAATGGTAAGTGCCATTGAACCCCAGCGTCGTGGGCAAGTTCAGCGTCACCGCCCCCGCTCCGCCGCTGACAGTCAGGGCGTTGTTCACTTTGACCGCAGCCGTGCTCGTGTAGCTGGAAAGCGTGCCCACATTGACGGTTCCCGTGCCGCTGAAGGTCAGGTTGGAAACCGTGAGGTTGTCCGCACCCGGCGCGAGCGAACCGCCAGCGGCCACCGTGACGGCAGCATTCACCGTCCCGTCTCCGGCCAGAGTCGCTCCGTTGCTGACCGTGGTCGGGCTGGTGGTGCTGCCGTCCACTTGCAAAGTGCCAGCGCTCACCGTGGTGGCACCGGTATAGGTATTTGCCGCGGTGAGAGTGAAGGTGCCGCTGCCCGTCTTGATCAGCGAACCGCCGCCGCTGAGCACGCCTTTGTAAGTGGTGCTGCTGTTGTTGCCACCCACGGTCAAAGCGATCGGAGTGCTCGCGTCGTTCAGCAGGGCAAGGTTGGAGCCGGTGCCTGCGCTGCTGGCGGCCAGTCCGCCGAAGGTGAATGCGTTTGCAGTAACGCCGCTGTCAAAGATCACAGCGGCATCCGCGCTCAGGGTCACGGTGCTGTTCTGCAACGCGAGTCGATTGTTGAGGTTCACGCGGGCACCTCCCGTGGCGCCGGCGCTGAAACTGGTGGTGCCGCTAAAGGTGTTGGCGCCCCCCAGATTGATGGTGCCGGTGCCGGAGGTATCCGGGCCGGCGAGGACGAGATTTCTGCCGACTGGCCCTGCAATCACAGCATTCACGGTCAAGCTTCTACCCGTGGTGTCGTTGGCGGCAGCGAGGAAAGTATTGGCTCCGGTGATGCCCAACGTGAGCGTGTAGGGGCCGCTGCCGCCCGCGATGACGACGGAGGTTCCACCCGACTTCTGAACGATCCCTCCGAGGATGATGTTCGCACCGAGCGTCATGGTTTGCGACCCACCGTTGATGTCGGCCACGTTGCTGCCATTCACCCATGCCACGTGGGCCAGACCACTGCCTTGATCCCAGTTCTCGAGCGTGGTGTTCCAGGTGCCGCTGACGCCGTCGCTGTTCCCATCGCCGTTGCCCGCGATGTCCACGCTCCCACCGTCCCAATACCTCGTAGCGGCTTGCGCAGGGAGGGACGCAAACAACACCGACAGCACGGCGATTTTCACGCAGGTGAAAAGTCCCGTAGCAGTAAAGCGGAGGCTGTTAATGTGAAAGCGCATGGCGCGTGGTGTCATTCGTCGCTGGAAGTGAGTCGGACGCTGTATTCGCACAAGAATCTCAGTCTGTCCGGTATTTTCGCCGCGCGATTGCACCCAAAAGCCACGACGCTCCAATCGCCGCGTTCGGGTTCAATCTTTCTCCGGCTTCTCGCCGACTCCACCGCCTAAAAACTTCCGCCATTTGACTTCGACATCATTGGCCTGCTTCGGGCCGGGAGTGATGCGACCGTCGCTGACGAGCTTCTCCATCGTGGCGGTGAGTTCGGCGACGAGTTCGGGCTTTTCCGCCCAGAGGTTTTTCTTTTCACCGAGGTCGGTGGCGAGGTCGTAGAGCTGGCCGGTCGGGAGCTTGCCCCCTTTTGCTCCGAAGCCGCCGCCGCCTTGTCCGAAGATGATTTTCCACGCGCCCTTGCGCAGCGCGGGCAGGCCGCTGGCCGCATGACTGATTGCGTATTCGCGTGTCGGCTGCGTGCCACCTTTGAGCAGCGGGACCAAGCTCACGCTGTCCTCCGCGGCGTTGTCGGGGAGTTTGGCGTCGAGGGTTTCGGCGAGCGTGGCGATCACGTCGCTCTGCTGAACCAGCGCGTCGCAGCGGACGTCCGCTTTCACCACGCCGGGCCAGCGCACGATGAACGGAACACGGTGTCCGCCTTCCCACGCATCGGCTTTGTATCCGCGCAGAGGGCCGCTGGGGAAATGGCCTTTCGCTTCCAGTTCCGCCGCGCCGATGTAGGGCGCGCAGCCATTGTCGCTGGTGAAAAAGACGAGCGTCTTGTCCGCAGCGCCGCTCTTTTCCAGCGCGTCGAGCACGCGTCCCACGACGGCGTCGGTCTGCATCACGAAATCCGCGTACTCATTGAGCCCGCTCTTGCCATGCCATCCTTCCGCGAGAGCGATGGGCGTGTGCGGCGCGGTGAGCGGGAGGTAGAGAAAGAACGGCTCGGGCTGCTTCGCGGACCGCTCGATGAACGCGCTCGCGCGGTCGCCCAACGCTGGCAGGATGCCTTCGAGCTGCCAGCCCGCGAGCGCCGGGCCTTCCTTGCTTGCTTGGCTTTTCCCGAGCTTCGACGCGGGCAGGAACTCGGACGGGATGCCGACCGTGCGGTCGTTCTCGATGAAACAAAACGGCGGCCAGTTTGGCACATCGGTGCCGAAGTATTCATCAAAACCCCGCGTCACTGGACCTCCGCCGATGGGCTTGGCAAAATACTCCCGCCAAGCCGCGCGATGCGCTTCGGTCGCTTCGCCAGCCTTCGCGCCGCGCCCGCCGCTGAAGAGTGGTTTTTGCTCCGGCGCGACGTTCCAATCCCAGCCGAGATGCCACTTCCCCACAATGCCCGTGCGATAGCCATTCTGCTTCAGCAAGCTCGCAATCGTCAGCCGGTCCGCAGCGATGAGCGGTTTTTCGAGATAGCCGACAATGCCGCTCTGCAAGCGCGACCGCCAATGATAGCGCCCCGTGAGCAACGCGTAGCGCGAAGGCGAACACACGCCACTCGAAGTATGCGCATCGGTGAACCTCATGCCCTGCGCCGCGAGCTTGTCGATATTCGGCGTCGGGATCTTCCCGCGCTCCGGGTTGTAGCATCGCAGGTCACCATAACCGAGGTCGTCGGCCAGGATAATGAGGACGTTCGGCTTCGATGCGGCGCGAGCGGGAAAGGCGAACGCGCAAACGACGGTGACGATAAAAATAAGTGCCTTCATAACGGAGTCGCTTCGGATGGTGCGGGGTTCCCTTCCGCTTTCACAGCACTTGTTGCGTGAAATCTACTCCATACTGAGACCACCCGCTCCGCGCTTTGCTCTGCCTTTGTTTCGCCCTACTGCGCAATCACCGGAATGGTCACGCGGTAGAATCCGCGGGGCTGTGACAGTCGGGCAGCGTCGAGCTCGGTGAAGGTGGCGGTGCTGCCGTCGCTGGTGACGCTGCCGATATCCGTCCAGGTGCCGGTGGTGAGGTCGCTCAGATATTGCAGCGTGTAGGTAGTGCCGGGGGTGGATTTGAAGTCGAGCTGGATGAGGCTGTTGTCGCCGCTGCGCGTGAAGCTGGAGATGGCGAGTGCTTCGGTGACGTTGTTTTTTACCACGAACTGTCCCATGAGGCCTTCGTCTTCGTGGTTTGAGAAATGGCAGTGATACATGAAGGGGTTGGTCTCGCTGGCAAATCCATCGAACTTCGCGATGAAGCTGACGGTTTGGTTTTGGCCGATGAAGAGCGTGTCTTTCCAGCCTTCCTCGTAGGCTTTGATTCCGGTGTTGTTGCCGCCGGTCCGCGAGATGAGGTGGAACTGGATGTCGTGGATGTGGAACGAGTGGCTGAAGGCGGAGGTGTTGACGACGTTCCAGCGCTCGACGGCGTTGAGGTTGAGGTTCTGGTTTATGACGTTCGACGAATAGACGAGGTTGTCGAAGCTGAACGGGAGTCCGCTGCCGGGGAAGCCGTTGGTCATGGTGACAGTGCGCGTGTTGGTCACGTCGGCGAGGCCGTAGAAGGTATTCGTCGTGAGCGTGGTGGGGCGCGTGTTGACGGGGTTTGCGGTGGTGGCGCCGACGTTGATGCGGAGGATGTTGAACGTGGTGTTGTTGAGCAAGCTGCCGAACTGCCCCGTCTGCGCGGGCTCGCCGCCGGGGAAGTCGTTTGCCTGTCCGCTGTTGAAGGCTTGCAAGTCGAATGACGAGCCGACGGTCGCGCCGGTGAGATCGACGAGGATTTCTGCGCGTTCGCCGACTGCGAGGACGAGGCGGGTCAAGGCGATCGGCGCATTGACGAGGCCGCCGTCGGTGGCGATTTGGTAGAAGGTGCGTCCGTCGCTAAAGCCGAGGTTGTAGCTGCGCTCGATCTCGGCGTTGAGGATGCGGAGACGGACGTATTGCTTTGGCAATGTGACCTGCGGGCTGAGCGTTCCGTTTACCAGCATGTAGTCGCCGTATGCGCTCTGCGTGACTCCCGCGAGGCCGGTGACGAATTGATTCGCGGCCCAGCGGCGGCTGGTGAGCGAGAGCGGGAAATCATCGACGCCGTAGGTGCGCGGGAGGTTGAGCGCAGACTCGATGGGATCGCGGATGATGATCATGCCGCCGCCGCCTTTGGTGAGCTGGTCCTGCGTGTGTTCGTGGAGGTGCGGGTGGTACCAGTAGGTGCCGGCGTTGTTGTCCACTTTGAACTGCGGACGCCATGTGGTTCCTGCGGGGATGACCTGGTGCGGCCCGCCGTCCATGATGGCGGGGATGTGGAATCCGTGCCAGTGCGTGGTGGTGGATTCGGTGAGGTTGTTCGCGACGTTGAGCTGCACCCAGTCGCCTTTGTTCATGATGAGCGTGGGGCCCCAGAACAGCATGTTGTTGTACGAAATCGTGTTGGTGTCGGCAGTGTTCTGGAAGGTGGTGTTTCCAAAGCGTTTCGTGGTCGTGTGGAGGTCGAGGTTGAACGTCGTGCCGGTCATCACTTCGGGGACGATGAGCGGATTGTAGGTCTGCGTGGCGGTGAGCGTGACGCGCACGGGAGCTGTGGTGGTGACGTTTCCCGCGGCGTCGAAGGCGACGGCGGTGATGCCGTTCGTGCCGTAGCTGAGCGGGATGGTGACGCTCCAGTTTGCGAAGCCGTTCGCGGTGGTCGCTGTGACGCCGTTGACGGTGACTTTTGAAATACCGGAGAGCGCATCGGAGCTGGTGCCGCTCACGGTGAGCGTCGCGGTCGCGGTGGAAAGCGCGGACGCTGGCGAGGTGATGGCGACCACCGGCGCGACGTTGTCCTGCGTGGAGGAGACGACGTTGCTGTTCACCGATGAGCCGATCGTATTCGTCGCGATGACGCGGTAGTAGTAGGTCACGCCGCTGGCGAGGTTCGTGAATGTGGCGCTCGGCGTGGTGACGTTTTGCGAAACGACGCCGGCGGTGAATGCAGCGTTGGTGGCGATTTGGATCGTGTAGCTCGTCGCGCCGCTGACTGCGGGCCACGTGATGGTCTGCGTTCCGCCCTGGCTGAACAGCGGCAGCGCGGCGAGCACCGGCGCGGATGGCGCGGTGTTCGAGCCGACCGCGAGACTCACGGCACGCATGGTGTTTCCGGTGGCGTTTGTCGTATTGGTAAATGTGATCGTGTCGCTGTAGCTGCCGACGGCGAGCGAGTTCGCGGTGGTGTTGATGCTCGCGGTGACGGTCGTATTTGCGCCCGCTGCGAGTGTGCCGCTCGCGCTGGAAAGTGTGACCCACGCGGCGGTCTTCGCAGCGGTCCAGTTCATCGAAGCGTTGCCGGTGTTCGTAAGCGTGTAAGCCGCGCTCGATGGTGCAAATGGCCCGCCGATGGTGCCGGTGGACGTGAGGCCCGCGGCCGGAGTGACCGCGAGGACCGGCGCGGCTGCGACGACGGTGTAGCTGCTTGCGACGTAGTCAATGCCCGCCGTGGAGTCGGTCGCCAGGATCGAGTAATTTACCGTGGTACCCGTGGGCTGGAGCGGAATCGTGGCAGTGTAGTTTCCGCCGCCCGCTGCGGTCATCGCGACTGTCACCGGTGAACTCGCGCCGCCGACATTCACCTTGATGTCGTCGAGGCGGACGGTGGGCACCTGATTCATGCCGCCACCCGCGAAACGGAAGCGCAGCTTCAGCGTGCTCACGCGTTCGGCGGCGGAAAGCGTGTAGCTCTTCAGCGTGAAGGCGTAGTTGGCCGCGGTCGCTTCATTGATGCGCGTGGTCCACGTGGTGCCGTCCGTGGATGTCTGGAAGTCCCAGCCTTGAGCGCCCGTGATTCCGGTCGTGGAGACGTAGAACTCGACGGAGCCAGCCGTGCCAGCCGCGTTGATGTTGTTCGTCGTGGTAATCGTGTTCTGGGCGATGTTTGGCGAGTTCCCAAAGACCTCCATGCCAAACTGATTGCCCTGCCCGACCGGCGTATTATTCCCGGCGGCGGTCTGGCGGAACGGCGAAGTCGGAGGACCGGCAAACGTGATCGTCCAAGGATAAACGGTGCCCGCACCGAGCCATTGCGTGCCGGCAGCCGTGCCCATTGTTTCATTGAAGACGGTGGTGGTGCCGGAGCCCGTGTCATAGGTAAGAGCCACGCTGGAGATCGTCGTCGATGGTGCGGGGGTAACATTGGCAGTGACAGTAACCGCCTCGCCGCCCACCGGCACGATTGGATTCAGCGCCACGGAATTGATCGTCGTCGGCGCGGTGGTCGAAAAGTTACCGAGGTCCGCGACGAGCGAGTAGTACGCTGCCTGCCGCGCGGTCGTCATCGCATTCACGCCGCCCGCGAGCAGATTGGTCGCCTCGTACGGATCGGCTGTCAGATCGTAAAACTCGTCACTCCCGGTCTTAGGTCGGATGACTTTGTATTGGCTGTTGCGCAAGGCCCGCCCGCCGAAGGTCGCATCGCTCGTGTCGAACAATTCACTATACGCTTGGGGCCGCGTGACTGTCTGGTTCTGCAAGATCGGCAGCAGGCTCTGCGAATCGAGCGTCGTCCCGCCGGGGATGGTTGCGGCGACGTTGATCCCCGCGAGTTCGAGAATCGTCGAGTAGAGATCGGCTACGTGAACGAGTTGCGTCGCGGTGCGGCCGGGTGCCGCCACATTGGGCCCGCGGATGATCATCGGCACGCGGACGCCGCCCTCGTAGAGCGTGGCTTTACCCCGGCTTGCGGGATAGGGCGATTGCAACGTCGCCGTCGGCGTGCCGTTGTCGCCGATGAAAATGACCGTGGTCGTGTTCTGATCGACACCGGCGAGCAGGCGTCCGATTTCCGAGTCCATCGCCTCGACTGCGGCATTGTAGTGAACGAGCGAGTTTCCCGCAATCGCGAGCGACGCCCAACCGGCGACCGTCGTGTCGTAAGTGTGCAGGGCGTCCGGCGGCTTGTGATACGGCGTGTGCGGTGCATTGAAGGCGACCGAAGTGAACCACGGCTTTCCGACAGCGACCTGCGTGTTGATGAACGAGAGCGCGTCATTCACGTTATCCGACGTGGCATATGTCGTGGAAGTCGCGCTGCTCGCGGAGGCACCGCTGCCCGTGACTTTTGTCCAACTGTAGAAATCCGTGATCTCTCCGATGAGCGCACCCGCAAACGATGGCCAGCCGCCGATGAGGCACGGGGCAGTCTGCCCGCCACCGAGATGCCATTTCCCGATATGCTTGAGCTGATAGTCCAGCCCGGCGTTCGCGGCAAAGGCATCGGGCAATGTGAACTCGGAAGCCTGCAACGCGTTGTTCGCAGCGGCGCTCACCACATTGCCGGTGCCAGTGCGAAATCCGAGGCGGCCCGTGAGCACGCTGGAACGCGACGGGGAGCAGAGCGCATACGCGTGTGCGCTCGCGAACTTCACACCACCCGCGGCGAGCGATGCGATGTTCGGCGTCGGCGCCAGCGAGACGCCGGGGCTTGTGTTGTAGAGCGAGCTGGCATCGAGCCCATAATCGTCCGCGACGATGAGCAGGATGCTGTTCCGGTTACTCGCGGGCGCGACGGTGAAAGTGAATGTAGTATTCGTCGTGGTCGCGCCATCGTTCACACCGACGGTGACAGTTGCAGAGCCGCTCTGATTCGTCGCCGGCGTGACCGTGACCGTGCGATTCGCGCCGCTGCCGCCAAAGGTGATGTTCGCATTCGGCAGCATCGTCGTATTTGACGAACTGCCGCTGACGGTGAGGCTGGCGACCGCCGTCTCCGCATCGCCCACGGTGAAGGCGATGCCGCTCACCGCCGTGTTGATCGCGACATTCCGGTTCGCGATGCCGGTGATCGTCGGCGGCGAATTCGGCGGACCGAGCACATAGCTCGTCGTTGCACTTTGCGCTACCGTCGCGGCGGTCTGTCCATTCGCGTCGTACGTGGCGAGCGCCGTGCGATTCACACGACCATACTCCGTGCCGGACGAGCCGAGCGTGGCGTAGGTGGATGATTTGGAAATGCCGGTGGAGACAAGCCCAGTCGCCTTGTTTGTGAACGGCGTGAAATTCGAAGCCGCCGACGCATCCACCGAGTATGTCCCGCCTTCCACGGAACTCCACGTGAGCGTGACATTCGGCGCGGAAACGCTCGGCGTGCTAATCGTGAGCGGTTTGTTTGCGCCGCCGATGAACTGCTGCGTGAGCGGCGTGTCCGCATTCATCACCGCCGCGCTGGAAGCACCGCCGCTCGGTGTCCCGAAATATGCGCGCCCCGTGGTGTAAGGATACTGCGGCGTGCCGTCGGCATTGATCGGCGTGAAGTAAGCCCACGTCCCCGCAGGAAATTCCGGCGTCAGGCAGAAGCGCACGTTTTGCTCGTTGAGATCGAAGTCACGAATCGTCGCGCTCGTCGTCTGCGTCTGCCCGAGGTCGCCGCGATAATCGAAGTCCTCGATATAGTGGCCGAGCAAATAGGCGCTACCAACTGCGGTAGTGACTGCCGGGCCATATTGATTCGCCGCAAGCGTCGTGCGGTTTTGCACACGCTGCGCCCAAAGCGGGAGCACCTGACGCACGGTAATCACCGTCGTCCCATTCGTGCCATTGCGGAGCGTGAAGCCCGAGATCATCCGGCGAATTCCGCTGCCCGCATTCGTCGGATCGCTGTATCCGTAAGGCCCGTAAACCGGAATGCCGTCCGCGGCCCACGCGACGATGGGCGAGTGCGCAGTAGGAGCAGCAGCGCTTTCCGTGTAGCGATTCGTCCCAGCATTGTAGTCCACATGGTCGCCGAGCTGATACCGCAGCGCGATGGGATGCGCGTGGTAGTGGTAGTTGTTCCCCGCTTGATGCGCGAGCCCGGCGTCAAACGTGACGCCTTCATTGTGATACCCGTCGCGATTCCAAATCCCGTCGCCCGTCAGCCCGTTCCCCGGCGTCGCGTCCGTCGCGCTCCCGTTCACGTAAGAAAACGCATCGCGCGAATCGAACATCGACACGCCATTCACCATCCGCCCCGTCGCACCGAGCCCCGTGAGCGTCTTCGTCGTCGGGATCACCGGCGTCCTCGGGATGCGATAAACCACCGCCGTGTTCGATGGGAAGTTCGGGAAGTTCTGCGTCTTCGCCGCATCCAAGTACCACGGGCCCATGATGTGCGAAGCGAGCCCCGTCGTCCGGATATACACCCAGCTCGCCGAGTAGTTGATCTCGTTCACATCGGCGTAGGCGGGATTCGTCTGCGTCCCCGTGCCGCGCGACCATGTCGTGGAAGTCGTGCCCGCCGTCTCATTCGCGGTGCTTTGGTAAATGCGGGCATACTGCCCCGACTGCGCGGTGTACCAGGAAGTGAGCTGCGGGTCGGCGTGCGCAACCCCGAGACTGGCGAGAAGGGCGAAGAAGGTAAGGAATTTCATAAAGGTGTGGTTCAAGTGGGTATGTTCGAGGGGAGAGGACACCATCCTCATTAAGATATTATGAGGAGCCAAAGTGTTTATTGTAAAGAGTCTGCAAAGTCGCACGGGCATGGATCGATGACTCCTTCGGCGCGCGGCGAACATCTCAAGAAACTCGATTCAGGGCGGACGTGGCGATGGACGCTAGGCGAGAGTCGCGAGATATTTGCGCAGCTCGCCCGCCACGGCTGGGTCGCGGAGAGCGAACTCGATGTTCGTTTTCACAAAGCCGAGCTTGTCGCCGATGTCGAAACGGCGTCCGCCGTAGCGCCAGCCATACACGCTCTCTTGCGTGATGAGCCGGGCGAGCGCGTCGGTGAGTTGAAGCTCGCCGTTTTTGCCCGGAGGGGTGTGGTCGAGGCAGTCGAAAATGGCGGGGGAAAGGACGTAGCGGCTGGTGATGGCGAGGCGGCTGGGAGCTTCTTCGGGCTTGGGTTTTTCCACGAGGACGTTCGCTTTCACGAGGCCGGGAGAGACTTCCGTGCCGCCGACTATTCCGTAGCGGCTGACGCGCTCGGGGGCGACTTCCTCCACCGCGATGGCGCTGCCGCCGTGCCGCTCCCACACGTCGCAAAGCTGCCGGGTGACGGGCGCTGCGCCGGGCGCGGGCTCGACGATGGTGTCGCCCATGAGCAAGGCAAACGGCTCGTCGCCGACGTGATGCCGTGCGTAAAGGACGGCATCGCCCAGACCGCGCATCTCGTGCTGCCAGACGAAGTGGATGCGGGCCAAATGGGAGACGGCTTGGCAGGCGGCGAGGGCTTCCGTTTTGCCCTTCGCGGCGAGTTCGTCTTCGAGTTCGCGGTTGGGGAAAAAGTGTTCTTCGATGGAGCGCTTTGCTCGCCCGATGACGATGAGGATATCAGTGATGCCGCTCGCGACGGCTTCTTCCACGACGTATTGGATGACGGGCTTATCCACGATGGGCAGCATCTCTTTTGGCACGGCCTTGCTGATGGGCAGGAAGCGAGTGCCGTAGCCAGCGGCAGGGATGACGGCTTTGCGGACAGGTAGATTCATCCACGCCGTGTACCGCAAAAACGCATCACGGGTCCACGTATTTGAGGAAAGCTACCCCTGCGGCTCCGGCGCATCCGCCCGGTCCTCAAAGCGCGTGAACTCTTTCAGGAAGGTGAGCGGCACGTCGCCGACGGGGCCGTTACGCTGCTTGGCGATGATGAGGGTGGCTTTGCCTTTCATCTCTTCCCGCTGCGCGTCGGTCTCGGCGTAGTATTCTTCGCGGACGAGGAGGCCCACGATGTCGGCGTCTTGCTCGATGCTGCCGGATTCGCGCAAGTCGCTGAGGCGTGGCCGGCCTTTGCTATCGCCCGTGCGGGACTCGGGGCCACGGTTGAGCTGCGCGAGGACGAGGATGGGGATGTTCAGCTCTTTTGCGAGCGCCTTGATGCCGTTGCTGATCTCGGAAATTTCGATCTGCCGGTTCTCTTGCCCGCGCTTGCTCGGACTGCGGAGGAGCTGCAAGTAGTCGATGAAGATGGCTTGGATGTCGCTCTGCGCTTTCATCCGGCGAGCCTTGGCGCGCAGCTCTCCGATGGTGAGGCCGCTGGTGTCATCAATGAGGATTTTCGCGGCGGCGAGTCGCTTGGCCGCCGCAGCGAGATTCGGGAAATCGCGCTCGCTCATAAAGCCGTTGCGGATGTTGCCCATGTTCACCTTGGCGATGGAGCAAAGGAGACGCTGCACGAGCTGTTGCGCACTCATTTCCAGCGAGAAAACGGCGACGGCGTGCCCGAGATTCAGCGCCATGTGCTCGGCGATGTTCATGGCGAACGCGGTGTTGTGAACGCAGATGTCGTTGGCGACGAAGTTGTGCGTCTCGGGGATCGTCAGGTCATACACTTGCTGGCGACCGAGTGGCTCGATGGAAACGATTTCATCCCAATAAACTTCGCTCTCTGCGAGGGCCGCGAGCTTCTCGCTCTGAAGTGCTCGGGCAAAGGCAGAAAGCCGATCGCGAGTCGGGCGGCGGCGTCCGGCGTGGATGTTTGTGAATCCACGGATGCCAGCGCGCCGGGCCAGCGCGACCCATGGCTCGTTGCCTTTCGCAAGACGGATTTCGTCCCATATTTCGATGGGGATAAGGTCGGAATTGGTCTGGTAATTCTTCGAGCGCACGGCGGCGGCGACTGCTTCCACGGCTCCTTCTTTTCCGAAGATGCCGACTTCCTCCGCCAGCTTGCGCAGTGAGTGCCCGTCGGTGATGTCGAGCTGCCACGCGGGCCTGCGCTCATCGCGGTAGCGGATGCTGCGGGCGCGAAGTTTCGCGATGATTCCGAACCTCAGCAAAAGGTGCTGCACTTGCCGGGCGAGCCGCTCGCTCGTGGATGCGTAGCCTGCCTGCGCTTGGCCCGTGCGAAGCACGCACGCCCATCCGTCGGTGGCGAAAAGGCGATTGAGGAACATCACGAGTTGCTCGTGCGGGAGACGAAATACGAAGCTGGGCACGAACTTCTCCGCCGACTTGCGGCCCCAGAGCCCAAGCGAATCCAACCAGCGTGTGAGGCGGTTTTTGTCGTTCTTCCTGCCGGAAACGGTGCTGTCGAAAAGCAGTGACGGCGAAACATCGAGCGCGCCGGCGAGGCGGGCGAGCGGCGCATCGGCGGGCACGCATTTGCCAGCGGCCCATTGTGTGAGCGACGACGGCAGGACGCCCGCACTGTGGGCGATGACTCTGCGAGCGCGTCCGTCGTTTGCCAGCGCCACCGTCAGCCGCTTGCCAAACTCCGCGCGCTCCGTCGCGAGGTCGCTGCGGCACGAAGAGACGGAGAGCGTGGGCGCACGGAGGCTGTCCCTGCTGGCCCTAACCGAGAGCCCGCCAAACTGCACGGCGGCATCCGTGAACTCTTCCAGCACGCGCGGATTCGTATTCGTGAACTCAGGCGTCGTGTCCGAGAGCCCGCCGTCGCCAAGCAAGTAGGCGAGCAGCTTCACCTCGCACTCGCGCGCTGCGGTGTCGCCAAAAACGGGCAACTCGCGAGGGACGGCAATGGCTTCGCCCGGCTGAAGCTCACCGAGTGGCTTCCACCCGCGCACGGTGAGAAAAGGATGCGGCTGAGTGGCAACGACCGTGCGCCCGAGCTTCGTCGTCACTCGGAAAGTCGGCTTCTCTCCATCGTCCACAAACGCGGACGGCGCGGCGAAGCGGAACTTCCAGTTGTCGCCCAGCGTGAGCAGTCGCGCGGCGCGGCGGCGGTAAATTTCGCCGATAGTCGTTACGCTGCCATCTGCGAGGAGGATTTCCGAGTTTGCTGCGAGGCATTTCCCCATCGAAGGCCGTGCGGCGACGACCATCATTTCGGCTCCGTGGAGGCCGTCGCTCATCTGGTCGAATTGCTTGAAGCCTGTCTCCAAGCCCATGATTTTCCCCCGGTTGCTGTGGAGTATCTCGATGTCGCTGATGGCCTTGCGGACCATGTCTTTCATCGTGACACCTTTCTCTTTATAGCGGTCTTTCGAGATGGCGAAAATCTCCTGCTCTACCTTGTCGAGCAGGCTGGTGACTTCGCCCTGCTCGTCGTAGCTGCGGGCGGCGTATTCTGTGCAGACGCGGATGATTTGCCGGAGGACATATTTCTCCTGAAGGAGGTCTATGTAATAGGCCGCGTTCGCTGCGGTGGGGAGGAAGGTGTAGAGCGAGGTGATGAAGCCCGCGCCGCCGACGGCTTCGAGCTTGTTCCGGTCGCGCAGGGATTGCGTGATCGCGATGAAGTCAAACGCTGAGCCTTTATCCCAAAGCCCCAGCAGCACTTCATAAATCTCCGCGTGCGCAGGGATGTGGAAGTGCTCGCCTTTGATGACGGCCTCGGCGCACATCACGCCGACCTCGCGCGGTGCGAGCAAGAAACTGCTCAGGACTCCCTGCTCCGCTTCCGGTGCTTGTGGGAGTAACCTGTGAATCTCCGGTAAATAACTGACCTTCGATTTCAGGTCAGGGCCGGATTTTCCATCCGACCTGCTTTGCTTCGGATTCGCCTGTGTGGAACCCTCAGCCATCGTGCGTTATTCCTTGGCTGGAGCTTTGTGCTTGGCCTTGGCTTTCGCCTTGTAGCCACCAGCTTCCTTGCGCTCCTCGTCAGCCTGCTCGGCTGCGGCAGCGGCTTCCGCTGCACCCTTGGCGGAGACGGTGATTTCGATAGTCGCGGTGATGTCGTGGTGGAGCTTGATGACGACTTCGTGCTTGCCGCTCTCTTTGATCGGGCGGTCAATGTGAATCTTGTGGCGGTCAATCTCGATGCCTCCGAGCGCGGCCTTGAGCTTCTCTGCGATGTCGGCGGCGGTGATGGAGCCGAACGATTTGCCGGTCTCGCCGGTTTCGAGTTCCATCTCGATCTTCACCTTGTTGATCTTGCGAGCGAGCTCCTGTGAGTCGTTCAGCTCCTTGGCTTCACGCTCGGCGCGCTTGGCTTTAAGGATGTTAATGCGGCGCAGGGTCGCGGGTGTGACTTCGAGCGCTTTGCCACTAGGGAGCAGGAAATTGCGGGCGAAACCGGTTTTAACTTTCACGATGTCGGCTTCGACGCCGAGATTGTGGATCTGTTCGGTAAGGATGACTTCGGTAGTAGGCATAACTGGAAAATTTTTTAGATGATTCGGACGAAAAAGGGCGCGATGGATACCGGCGACCTTTTGCTTTGTCAAAAGCCTTTTCCGGTATTTTTCAAAAAAGCTGTCTCGTTTGACTCCGCAGCCCGAATCGCGGCACTGTCGCCGGGATGTTTCGTCGCCTCTCTATAATAGTGTCGTTCTCCGTCACCGCCCTGGCCCAGACGCCGGATGCCGCTGGCTTTGCCAAAGTCGTGCAGCCTTTTGTGAAGGAACACTGCGTGAAGTGCCACGGCCCAGAGAAGCAGAAGGGCAAGCTGCGCCTCGATACGCTGCCCAACAATTTCGCCGACCCCGCGATCACCGCGAAATGGGCCGAAGTCGTGAACTCCGTGAACGGCCACCAGATGCCGCCAGAGGAGGAAAAGCAGCCCTCTGCCGTAGCTGCGGGCGCTTTCGCCGGATGGCTGGAGAATGCCCTGGCGCAGGGCGAGATCGCGAAGCGTTCGGCGCGTGTCGTCATGCGGCGCATCAATCGCGCCGAGTATAATAATACCATCCGCGACCTCGTGGGCGTGGACTTTCATCCGGCGGATCAATTCCCCGAAGACCCACCAGCGGGCGGCTTCGACAATATCGGGCAGGCGCTCACCATTTCACCGCTTCATCTGGAGCTTTACTACGCCGCCGCTCGGCAAATCCTCGACCGCGCGCTCGTGGAAGGCGAGCAGCCGCCCAAAGTCCTGTGGCGCTTCGAGCCTGAGGAAAACACCCTCGGCGGCGACCGCTACCGCGTGAAGCGCGACGCCAACAACATCCTCCTCAACGACGGTAAAAACGAAACCGAGAACGGCTTCACCGTCGTCCACCACGATTCGTGGGACAAAGGAATCGGCTTCCGCGATTTCAAGCTCAAGGACGCGGGCGAATACATCATCCGCTTCCGCGCTGCGGGCCGTGTGCCGAGCCGGGAGCAAGTCGTCGCCTCTGCAGAGAAAATCCTCGCGATCCGCCGCGACGAGCAGGACACCAAGAACCCCAAGGGCAAAGAATACACCCAGCGCGAATACGACAACTCTCTCGCCCATTTCAAAACCGCTCGCATCTACGAATACGGCCCGCCCCGCGTGAAGCTCGGGCAGAGCCTCGGCGGCACGCCGCGCGTCATCGCCGAGCTGGACATTGATGCCCCGCTCACCGAGCCCAAGACCTACGAAGTGCGCGCCTACTTCACCAAAGCCAGCGCGGGCGTGGGCCTCGACTACGCCTACGACATCCCCAAAGTGCTGGAGAACTTCTGGATGCAAGGCCGCGACAACTTTGCGCGCCCGGAGTTGCTCGTAGATTGGGTGGAACTCGAAGGCCCCATCCTCCCCACATGGCCTCCCACAAGCCACACGCGAGTGCTCGGAGCCGCCAGCACCAAAGACGAAAAAGCCCAAGCCCGCGACATCCTCGCCCGCTTCATGGCACGCGCCTACCGCCGCCCCGTCACCCCCGACGAACTCGCCGCAAAACTCGCCCTCTTTGACAAACTCCGCCCCGAAAAACCCAGCTTCACCGAAGCCATAAAGACCCCGCTCGCCGCCGTGCTCTCCTCCCCGCACTTCCTCTTCCTCGTCGAGCCCGAGGCCGCCCAGCCGCGCAAGCTCACCCCCTACGAACTCGCCTCGCGCCTCTCCTACTGGCTCTGGTCCACCATGCCCGACGACGAGCTGTTTAAACAAGCCGCCACCGGCGAACTCACCAAGCCCGCCGTCCTCGCCGCGCAGGTGAACCGGATGCTCGCCGACCCACGCAGCGATGCCTTTATAAAGAACTTCACCGGCCAATGGCTCGGCCTCCGCAAAATCGGCGCAAACCCACCCAGCAAAAACCTCTACCCCGAATACGACCGCCACCTCGAACTCTCCATCGCCCGCGAAACCGAAGGCTTCTTCGCCGAAATCCTCAGCCACGACCTCGACGCCCGCGCCCTCATCAAGAGCGACTTCATCACCATCAACGAACGCCTCGCCCGGTTCTACGGCATCCCCGGCGTAAAGGGCGACGCCATCCGCAAAGTCCCAGCCGCAGAGCATCGCGGCGGCCTCGTCACCCAAGCCTCCATCCACAGCCTCACCTCAAACGGCACCCGCACCTCCCCCGTCACACGCGGCGTCTGGGTCATGCGCACCATGCTCGGCATCGACCCCGGCCTCCCCGTCGCCAACGTCGGCGAAATCCCCAACAAAGTCCCCGGCCTCGACAAAGCCACCGTCCGTCAGCGTCTCCAAATCCACCGCGAAAACGCCGCCTGCGCCCGCTGCCACGACCGCATTGATCCCCTCGGCTTCGCACTCGAAAACTTCAACGCTGCCGGCCAATGGCGCGACCGCGAAGGCCACGGCTACCAAGGCCGCATCGAGAAAAACGACCCGCTCATTGATGCAAAATCCAAGATGCTCGACGGCACCGAAATCACCGGCGTCGAAGGACTCCAAACCGCCCTCCTCGCACAAGAAAACCTCTTCCTCACCGCCCTCGCCAACCAGCTCGCCACCTACGCCCTGGGCCGCGAACTCGGCTTCTCCGACCGCCCCACCATCCGCGCGGCCGTAGAAGACATGAAGCGCAACCGCACCAGTCTCCGCAGACTCCTCCAAACCATCGCCACCTCCGAACTCTTCACCACAAAATAGGTATGCAAAGCAAACGCGCTCCCCACGCGCACGCTCGCGAAAGTTTGGAATGCCCGTAGCCGCGAGAGAGCTGCGATTTTTCAAAAAATGTAGAATCGACTCGCCACCTTTTGCGTCCAAAGCTGCAAATCATGAAGCCACGCATCATCCTTAGCGTCACCATCGCAGCACTCCTCGCCGGCTGCGGAGAAGAGAAACGAGCCGCTGAAGTCGAGCAGCTCAAAAAACAAAACGCCGAACTCGCCGAGCGCATGGCCGCCCAGGAGCAGGCGGCAGAGAAGGAGAGACAGGCGCTCGCAGAGGAAAAGCTCCGCGCCGCCGAAGCGGAAACCGACAGGGCCGCAGATGCCAATCGCGCGGAAGCCGACCGCCTTGCTGCGGAGCGTGCGTCGATCGATGCCGACCGCAAGCGCATGGAGGATGACGCTGCCCGCGTCACCGCCGAACAACGCACAGCGATGGAAGCGGAGCTTCGCAGACGCGACGACGCGCTGAAGGCCTCCGAGATGAAAGCCGCCGCCGCGGAACGTGCCGCAAAACTGGAGCGCGCCCGCAACACGACGCCGCCCACCGCGGCACGGAATTCCGACTTTTTCTACACGGCCCTCGATCCATACGGCGACTGGGATGAAGTGGAAGGATACGGCCCCGTTTTTCTGCCGCGCGAGGGGCAGCGGGACAGGAACTGGCGGCCTTACACCGACGGCGAGTGGGTACGCAGCGAGCAGGGCTGGACGTGGCGCTCGAATGAACCGCACGGCTGGGCGACAAATCATTACGGACGCTGGGTGCGGCACACCCGCGAAGGCTGGATGTGGGTCCCCGGCAGCGAATGGGCTCCTGCATGGGTATCGTGGCGGAAAAGCGACACGCACATCGGCTGGGCACCTTTGCCGCCGGAGGCACATAGCGGACGCGGCTTCAACGCAAGCGTGGACGAGTATTACGACATCGGCGCGCGCAACTACAACTTCGTGCCGCGCGAACGATTTGGCGCGGGGCGGACGTATCTCGGACGCATCGTCGAGCCGGAGCGAAACGTGACCATCATCCAAAATACGGTAAACGTGACGAACATCACCTACCGCGATTCGGGCAACGGCACGGTGATCGTGAACGAAGGGCCGGATATTAATTTCGCGAACGCCCGCGCGGCTGCGCCGGTGCAGATTGTCCGGCTGGAACGGGAGGACATCCCCGAGGGCCGCGCAGCCATTACCCCAGCCGTGATCACGGCGGGGTTGCTGCGTTTGGTTGCGCCGCGGTTTAATCATGATCGCCCGGTTGCGAAGCCGCGCACGGTGCGCAAAACCGCGACGCAGGACTTCGACCGCGGCTGGACCGGAGCGGATCCCGTCGCTGAACAACTCCTCCGCCAGAAAGCGGCTGCAGAAGCGCGCAAAGCCGAGGAAGAAGAGCGGGAGGCCTTCCGGAAAATGTCTGCGGAGAAAAAACCGCCGACAGTAAAACCAGCGCCGTTTGTTCAGCCACCGCCGGCAGCAAGACCGGTCGTCCCGCCTGCGGAAAAGCCAGTTCCGCCGAAAGCCGTGGTTTCGGAGAAAGTGACTCCGAGTGCTCCCGTTCCGCCTGTCGGGAAGCCCGCTGCACCACTGGCAAATCCGCCAGTGATTGAAAAGAAGCCACCGCTCGCACGGCCCGTGGAGCCCGCGCCAAAGGAAATTCCGAAAGCTGAGAAAAAGCCGGCGACGGAGCCCGTCGCAGAGCCTGCACGGGAAGCCGTTCCGCCGGAGAAGCCCGCCGAAGTGAAGCCAATGCCGCCCGAGCTCCCGGCTGAAAAACCGGTCACGAAACCGAAGCCGGAACCAGCGATTGCGAAACCGGTGAAAGAGATCGAAAAGCCGAAGAAGGAAAAGCAGCCGACTGCCAAGCCGCTTGCGGAAACTCCTGCGGCCCCCGCAAAGGGGGAACTGAAGAAGCCGGTGACTCTCAAGCCGATCAAGCCCGTCATCGCCACTCCCGACGCAAAGCCTGCCGCTCCCGTGGCGGAGCCGATCAAAGACAAAGGCAACCCGGCTGCCAGACAACCGGCCGAAGTGAATCCGAAAAAGCCCACCGAAAACGGGGACGAAAAGCGTGACAGCGATCGCGCCTCTGACCTTTTGAAGAAGAAGCTGACGCCGGAGGAAAAAGCCGCGCTGAAAGACGAAGCGGAGAAAGCTCTCAAATCCCTGAGGGAAAAACTCGGGCAATAGCACGTCATGATTTTCGCCACCAATCCCGCCTGTAAAACGCACAGTTCCGGCAAGGGAACCGGCGCGCTACGGGGAACTGCACATCAAAAACCTACGGGTGGAGGTAAAGTGATGTTCAAATTCCTCGCCATTTTTCCGTTCATCGTTTCAGCGACTTTCGCTGCGGATGTAGCCGTTCGCGACACCGAGGCCCTCACTCGCGCCCTCCGCGAGGCGAAGCCCGGCACCGTCATCCGTCTTGCGCCGGGGCGCTACGCGGGCGGACAGTCTGTCGCGGGCATCAGCGGAACGGTGGGCTCGCCGATCGTCCTCGCCGGAGCGCCCGGCGGGGCATCCATCATCGAGGGCGGCGCGAGTGGGATACATCTCAGCGGTTGTTCGTTTTGGCAGCTACACGATGTCGCTTTCACCGGCGCACAGTCAAACGGAGTCAACATCGACGATGCTGGGAAGCCTGACCGCCCGGTACGCGGGATCGTCCTGCGCGGACTCGATATTCGCAACATCGGCCCACGCGGGAACCGTGATGGAATCAAGCTCTCCGGGGCGGACGCATTCACCATCACCGGATGCAAAATCGCCCACTGGGGCGACGGCGGTTCGGGCATCGACATGGTGGGCTGTCACGATGGCGTCGTAGAAAAGAGCACCTTCACCCACGGGGAGACCGCTGTGATGGCGAACGGCGTGCAGACCAAAGGTGGTAGCCGGAGCGTCACCATTCGGGAATGCAAATTCATCAACGCCGGAGGCCGCGCCGTGAACATCGGCGGAAGCACGGGCGCAGACTATTTCCGCTCGCTTGCCGCAACGTACGAGGCCCGCGACATCACCGTGGAGGGCTGCCATTTTACCGGCAGCATGGCCCCCATCGCATTCGTGGGCGTGGATGGCGCGACCGTGCGGCAAAACACGATTGTGAACCCCGGGCGTTGGGTGATTCGCATCTTGCAAGAGAACCAAAACCCGGCACTTGCCCCGTGTCGCAATGGCGTGTTTGCAGACAATCACATCACCTTTCAAAGCACCCTCACCACCGCGGTAAACATCGGCGGCGGCACAGATGCGAAGAGCTTCCGCTTTGAAAGAAACACATGGCACTGCCAAGACGCGCCCGCCGAAACGCGCAGGCGGGTCGTGCTCCCTGTGGAGGAGAATGGCGGCACTTACGATGCGAGTCCGCCCAAGGTGAGGTGAGGTAAAATGACGAACCCCGCCACTACCTCACTCCTTGCCTCTGCGCGCCACGGCGATTGTTGGATTGCCGGACTGCGGCGAACGGCGTTCTCATCGCGCATCAATGACGCAGAACGAAATAAAACTGAACCACGGACAATTTCTCGCCGCCGCTGAACGTGCGGAGTGGAAGCCACAGGACATCGCACGCCGCGCCACGGTCGCGGAGATTTTTGCGCGCGAGGCTGCGCTGGAAGTGGACTTTGGCAGCGGGGATGGCGCGTTCATTCTCGCGATGGCGCGGCGTTTCCCCGAGCGCAATTTCCTCGGCATTGAGCGGATGTCCGGGCGTGTGGAAAAGACGTGCCGAGCGGCGGCGCGCGGGGACATCGAAAATGTCCGTATCGTGCGCTTGGAGAGCCTCTACACGGCCCAGTGGCTCTTGCCCGTGGGCTCGGCGAGCGTCGTCCACATCGGCTTCCCCGACCCGTGGCCGAAGCGGCACCACCATCCCCGGCGGCTGTTCCAAGATGAGTTCATGGTCGCGCTGCACCAAGTCGTCGCGGCAGGCGGAGAGGTGCGGATCAAGACGGACGACCAGCCGTATTTCCTGTGGATCGAAAAGGTGCTTGAGCGCGCGAAGGGTTTCAAACGCATCACTTGGGAGGAAGAAGCCGACTACCCGAAGACCGACTTTGAGGCGCACTTCCTCGCGCAAGGACTGGCGATTTACCGCGCTCGGCTGCGGAAGGTGTGACGTTTACAGCCAGCCGTTTTGCTTGAGCCAGAAGAGCAAATCCTTCCCCCACGGATGCACATCGTCTGCCGCGACACCGTTCTTGCCGCTGCTGAGGCCGATGCCGTGCGGGCCTTTTTGGTAAACGTGGAAGTCCCACGCGATGCCTGCTTTTTGCAGCGCGCTGACAAAACGCAGACTGTTCTCCACCGGCACGGCTTTGTCTTCCTGCGTGCTCCAGACGAAGCACGGCGGCGTTTCTTTCGTCACCTGCTTTTCGCTGGAGAGATACTCGACGAGCTTCGGGTCGGGGTCTTTGCCGAGCAGGTTGTTCTTTGAGCCGCCGTGGGTGACGCCGTCTTCCATCGTGATGACGGCGTAGCACAGAATGCCGAAGTCCGGCCTGCACGACACCTTCTCCACCGCGTCCGTGGCCGCTGCGTTGCCTGCATCGAAATGCGTGATGGCCGTGCTGGCAAGATGCCCGCCTGCACTGCTGCCCATGATGCCCACGCGCTTAAACTGCGAGGCGTCTGCGCGGACGGTGCGGATGGCGCGCTGCGCATCGCCGAGCATCACGGGATGACGGTAGCCTTTGCTGCCGAGGCGATATTTCAAAACGAACGCCGCCACGCCATTCTTTGCCAAGTAGTTCGCGTAGCCTTCGCCCTCATGCCCCGCGAGCCCGCCGTAGCCGCCGCCGGGACAGATCACAATCGCCGTGCCCGTACCCGTGCCCGCTGCCGGGAGATACGGCGTAAGCGTCGGGATGTCGTGTTCGGCTTGCCCGAGTGCGCCGGGAGCGTCGCCGGCCCAGAGCCGGATCGGCGCGCCGGGACCGGCGTGGAGCGTGGAAAGAGAGAGCAGGCTGGCGAGCACGAGTGCGAGTTTCATCGGCACAGAAGCTGGCGCATCGGCGGGTCGCGTGACGAGCAGAATCTAACCGACTGCGGGTATGCCGTGAATCAAGTCCTTGAGCGTCTGGAGTAACTTGTCGGCCGTGTAAGGCTTTTCGAGAACTGACTTAATGCCGATGGCGTCGAGCGCGGCTTGGTTCTGTTTTTGAATGTGGCCGCTGGAGACAATGACTTTGATTTCTGGGTTCAGCTTTCGCAGGGAGCGGACGAGCGTGAGTCCGTCCATCATGCCCATGTGCAAGTCGGTGATGACGATGTCGATCTCCCTCCGCTCGAAGTAAAGGGCGAGTGCGTCCGTCCCGTCCTCAGCGGTGTAGCAGCGATAATTGTGCGACTCCAGCGTGCCGACGATGGCCTCGCGGATTGGCGCTTCGTCGTCCACGACGAGGACGAGTTCGCCGTTGCCGCGTAGCCCTTCGAGAGAAATTTCTTGGGCCGCCTCGGTCTTGGCTTCGCGGTCGGCGGGGATGAAAACTTTGAACGTCGTGCCCACGCCGACTTGGCTCTGGATCGTGAGGAAGCCTTTGTGCCCTTTGACGATCCCGATGACGGTGGCGAGGCCGAGGCCGGTGCCTTTCCCCTGTTCTTTAGTGGTGAAGAATGGGTTGAAGATTTTGTCCATGACCTCGGGCGTCATGCCGGAGCCGGTGTCGGTGACGCTAAAGCAGACGTGCGGCCCGCACGTGGCACCGGCATTGGTGCGGACGAGGTGTTCGTCCACCTCCATGTTTTCGCAGGCGACTTTAAGCGTGCCGCCGCGTTCGCCCATCGCATCGCGGGCGTTGACGCAGAGGTTCAGCAGCACTTGGTGGAGCTGGGTGGAGTCGCCCAGGACCATCCACAAGTCGGCGGGGAAGTCCGTCCGGATGTCTATGTTTTTAGGGAAAGTCTGCTGCATGACTTTCGTCATCTCAGAGGCGAGGTGCTTCGGCTGGAGCAGCACGCGCTCGCCTTCCACGCCTCGGGCAAATGTGAGCACTTGCTTCACGATGCCCGCGCCCCGTGCGGCGCTGGCTTCGATAATGTTGATCATCTTTTGCTCTGCGGGACCGAGCGATTGGCGCATGATGCCGACGGCCATCATGATGGGGGAAAGGATGTTGTTTAAGTCGTGCGCGATGCCGCTGGCCAGCGTGCCGATGCTCTCCAGCCTTTGTGCGCGGAGGAACTGCGATTCGAGTTTCTTCGTCTCGGTGATGTCGCTGTTGATGAGCAGGATGGACTTGGGCTTCCGCTCGTCTTCGTCGCGGGCGAGCGTCCACCGGCTGTTGACGATGACTTCGCGCCCGTCCTTGCGCTCGTGGTTCATCTCGCCGGCCCACTCTCCTTTATCCAGCAACTCGGTGATGCACTTAATGGCGTCGTCGGAGTTGAGGTGGAAGAGCTCCTGCACGTTACGGCCCAAGGCTTCGTCGGCGCTCCAGCCATAGATCTTTTCCGCGCCGATGTTCCAGAAAAGGACTTCGCGGTTCAGGTTGCAGACGATGATGGCGTCGGCGGCGAGGTTCAAGACGTGGGCAAGCTCGCGGTTTTCCTCCTCGGTGCGCGTCTGCTCGCTGCGGTCGGTGATGGTGACGAGCGCCGCCTTGCGCCCGTGAAACCGGATGATCTGCCAAGCCGTCTCGACGGACAGCAGCGTGCCGTCCTTCGTCCGATGCCGCCAAGCGTCCTGCGTATTCAGCCCGCTCCGAGCGATGGACTCCATCTGCCGCCGGTAGTCGTGAAAATGGGCCACGTCTTCGGGCGGGCGCACTTTATCCGCAGTCATGGCGAGGAACTCATCGCGCGACCAGCCGTAGCGTTTCGTCGCCGCGCCGTTCACGTCCTTGAAGCCGCTTGTCTCCAAATCGAATATCCACATTGGCAGCGGGCTACGGTGGAACAGCTCGTCAAAGCCCGGCAGGGAGTCGGGCGGTGCGAGCACGGTCGGAAGAGCCACGGCTGGCGGATCAAAAAATGGAATTGGCTTCGGGCGCGAAAACATCGGTCGGAATTGGCCTGCTTAGTTAGCAGCTTCCCGGCCAGTCGCGGCTCAGCCTTTTCGCTGAATCGCCCGGAGCCCGACCGCCGCGAGGACCAAGAACGCACCGCCGATACTCCACGGGCCGGGCACTTCGCCGCGCTGGAGGGCGACCCAGATGGGGTTCAAAATCGGCTCCAGCATCGGGATGAGGATGGCCTCCAGCGCCGTCACCCGCTGGACGGAGATGCTGTACATGACATACGGGATGCCGAGCTGGAAGATGCCGAGCACAGCCAAAATGCCGCACGCTTTCCCCGATGGCATCCCCGCTGCGAAGGCGGAGGGGATGGCGATGAGGACGGTGAGGATGTTCCCCAGCAGCAGCGAAGTCGCGGGCGAACGGTCCTTTTCCACCCGGAGGCAGAGGACCATTACGGCGAAGGAAAGCCCGCTCCCCAGTGCCGCCGCGATGCCCCACGCGCCGCGTGTGTCGAAGTCGTCCCGGAAGAAAAGCGCGATGCCGCAGAGTGCCACGCCGATGCAGACCCAGTCTATGCGGCGGGCCTTTTCCCCCAGCACCCAATGGCCGAGCAGCGCGACGTAGATCGGCGCGGTGTATTGGAGAAAAATGGCGTTGGCCGCAGTGGTGAGATCGTTCGCGATGACGAAGAGCGCGACAGTCCCCGTGTAAGCGATGGCCGCCGTGATCTGCACGCGGGAGAAGGTGAAGACAGGCTTGCGAATCCAAGCCCACAGGATGAGGGCCGCGAAGAACGAACGCGCCCCGGACTTTGCCAGCGAGGGCCATTCGACGGATTTGATGAGCACCCCGCCGAGGCTCCAGAGCACCGAAGTGATGAGCAACAGGATGACTGCGGAACGGTGCCGCACTTACTTTTTGCGCAGCGGCTCCCACCACGCGCGGTTCGCGACATACCACGCGATTGTCTCGCGGATTCCCGCGTCGGGGCGATGGCGGGGCTTCCAGCCGAGTTCGGCCTGGATTTTCGAGGAATCTATCGCGTAGCGCCGGTCGTGGCCGAGGCGGTCGGCGACGTATTTGATGAGCGTCTCGGGCTTGCCCAGCTCGCTCAGGATCATCCGCACGACTTCGATATTCGTCAGCTCGCCATCGCCGCCGATATTATACACCTCGCCGCTCCGCCCGCGCTCCAGCACGGCCAGCGCGGCTTCGTTGTGGTCGTGGACGTGAATCCAGTCGCGCACGTTCAGCCCGTCGCCATAGACGGGCAGCGGGAGGTCGCCCATCGCGTTGGTGATCATTAAAGGGATGAGCTTTTCGGGGAACTGATACGGCCCGTAGTTGTTCGAGCAGCGCGTCACCAGCACATCCTGCCCGTAGGTGTGAAAGTGCGCCAGCGCCAGCAAGTCCGAGCTCGTCTTGCTCGCCGAGTAGGGCGAGCTGGGCTGAATGGGCGACTGTTCGCTGAACCGCCCCGTCGGCCCGAGCGAGCCATACACTTCATCCGTCCCGATCTGCAAAAAGCGCCCCGCTTTATGCCGCCGCGCCGCATCGAGGAGCACGCCCGTGCCCACGACATTCGTCTGGATAAAAGCCATCGGCCCCGAGATGGAGCGGTCCACATGCGACTCGGCGGCGAAGCTCACCACCGCATCGAATTTCCCCTCCGCGAAAATGCGCTCCATCGCCGCCGCATCCGCGATGTCCGCGTGGTGGAAAACATAGCGCCCGCCTACATTGGCGACGACATCCGCGAGATTCGCGGGATTCCCCGCATACGTGAGCGCATCCACATTATGCACCGTCCACTCAGGACGCGCCGAAAGGAGAAGCCGAACAAAATTGCTGCCGATAAAGCCGCAGCCGCCAGTGACAAGAATACGCATTGGTCCCGGCGGATGTAGCACGCCACGCGCCGCTGAAAAGCGTGGATTGGCCCCGCTGGGAAATTTGAGGGCGACGGGGCGTGTTCAACCCGAACGGCGCGATTGAAGAGCTAAATGCCGTTGCCGCCGGGTAAAACCGTCATTCGTCATTTTGAGCCCATCAGTTCATGCCGGGTGATGCACTAGTTTAGATCGGAATTTTCGCCCGCTGTTCCGCTATTTTACGGCTTCAGGCGATTTCCCCACCCTTTCCCTTGCGGTGCAAGACATCTGCGGAGCTTCGGGAATTCTGCCTCATTTGTAGGCCAGTCTGCGGACAGCAAATTTCGGAATATCCCTTGGCGGGGATCGGAGTGGCCGTATGTTGGCCCGCGTGGAGTCCTGCGGCAGCCCGGCTGTGGGCCCAAGCAAATCAACCCTGCCGTGCGAATACCCCGAACCAAAAAACAATTCTTGAAAACGACCACTCCAAATCTGCGCTGTTTACTTTCGTCTTGTGTGGTCGGCACGCTGCTCTGGGTAATCATCGGGCTGGTGGCTGTTGCGCTGCCGCTTTCTTCGGACGCTGCTCCTGTCGTGTGGGGCTCTTGGACTGCGGTTTCGGACCACACGGCCATCCATACGCCCGGTGGATATACGACTTACGGGGGCGTAAATTTCAATGGTTCCACCACGACCATCAACAACGGCACGATGGATGTGACCTTCACCGGCATCGCTCAAAATGCCAGCGGCACGGCTGCGGGGATTACTGTGGCCACGTCGGGCTTTGGGTTCCAGAGCACGGGGAACAATTCCAACGTGGTTTCCGCCGTGGGCGCTCCTCAGACTTGGGGCACCGTGCTCGACCGCGTCATCGGTGACTCCGATAATTCTGCGTCGATCACTTTGTCAGGGCTGACGGTTGGGACGAATTACTACGTGCAGTTTTTCTCCTCTGCGCCGGACGCCAACATTCTCGCCACCTCGAAGATCGCCAGCGGCGGAGTGGATAGTCCGCTTTTTGGCAACCATGTTTCGGGAGGCACGAGGTCCATCGTTGGGAGTTTTACGGCCAATGGCACGAGTCAGACGTTCGCGCTCACGGGCACCGAGCCGACTTACAGCGCGCTGGTCATCGGCGTGCAGCCTCCGGTGATGGATACCACCCCGCCGACGTGGATTGCAGGCTGGCCGCAGGCTGCTCCGCTCTCCGCGACATCGCTAGTCGTTCGCGCAAAAATTAACGAGGTAGGAATTGCTTACTACGTCGTGCTTCCGGGCGGTTCCACTGCGCCGAGCGCGGCGCAGGTGAAGGCCGGGACTAATAGCAGCAATGTTCTGGTCGCCGCGCGGGGCAGCATCGCGCTCGTCGCCAATGCCGAAAACACGGCCTCCGTCACCGGCCTGACGACGGACAGCACCCACGGCGTGTATGTCGTTGCCGAGGACGCCATCCCGAATCTTCAGGCCGCGCCGTCGGTCGTCAGCGTGACGCTTTCATCGGTGCCGTTGGAGCCCGTGATCTCGGAGTTCGTGGCCGTGGGCAGCACGCATCTGGACGAGAATCTCACCAGTCAGGACTGGATCGAAATTCACAATCCAAACGGCTTTTCCATCAACCTCACGGGGTATTATCTGACGGACGATCCGGCGCTTCTCACGAAGTGGGTTTTTCCAGCGACGACGCTGGCTGGCGGCGGCTACGCGGTGGTTTTCGCATCGGATAAAAACCGCGCGGTTTCTGGCTCGCCGCTGCACACGAACTTCAAGCTCACTGCGGCTGGAGAATATTTGGCGCTGGTGAAGCCGAACGGCACGACTGTGGTGAGCGCGTATTCGCCGACATTTCCCGGCCAGGTCGAGGGCTTCAGCTACGGGCGGAATTCGTCCGGGACGAACGGCTATTTTTCGCCAACGACACCGGGCGCGGCGAACGGCCCTTTGGTTCCGCATCTGCCTCCGCTGCTGAGCCCGGCTTGCGGGACGTTCACGACGAGCATAGCTGTGACGATCACCGACACGATTCCCGGCGTTGGAAATGTGATCCGCTACACCACGAATGGGAACGAGCCGACGACAAGCTCGACGCTTTATTCGGGCACGCCGATTACCATCAGCAGCACGACGCATCTGCGCGCGCGGGTGTTCTCGAGTTTAGGGGCGGCTGGCGCGGTTTCCGGCGGAGTCTATCAGCAACTTGCGACCACGTCGAATTTGGCGGGGATCAACTCTCCGAGCACTTTTGACTCAAATCTGCCAATCATGGTGGTCGAGAATTTCGGGGCCGGAGCCATTCCTGCGGTGACCGCGACGACGCTGCAAACCGCGCGTCTGTCGGTCTATTCGCCGCCCATTGGGAACAGCGCATTGACTGCAACACCGGATGCCTGTTTCCGCATCGGCATCAAGCGGCGGGGCAATAGTTCGAAGACTTGGCCGCAGGGCCAGTACCGCGTCGAATTGCGTGATGAGGCTGACGGCGACCTCGCCGGCGGACTGCTGGGAATGCCCGCCGATTCCGACTGGACGCTCCACGGTCCGTATCCCGACAAGTCGCTCATTCGCAACGCGCTCATCTACGATCTGGGGCGCGAAATCGGCATCGATGCGCCGCGGACCCGGCATTTTGAACTCTTCCTCAACCTCGACGGCGGCGACCTTCAGTCCTCGGACTATGCGGGCGTTTACGTGCTCGTCGAAAAAATCAAGCAGGGGAATAATCGGACAAACATCGCGTCGCTCAACCCGACAGACAACGCCGAGCCGGAAGTCACTGGCGGCTACATCATTCACCACGACGAGCCATTTCACATCATCGAAGGCGGCGGCGGGCAGCCGACGAACTGGAGGAGTCTCGAGATTGATGAACCGAGGAATCCGACGGTCGCTCAGAAAAACTACATCGGACAGTACATGGATAATTTCGTGGCGACGCTGGGATGGTCCCGATGGACCGGGGCGAACGACGCGGGAGTCATCAACAACAACCCGCTCACCGGCTATCCCGCATTCATCGATACGGATTCTTTCGTGAATCTGCTCATCATGAATGAACTGACGCGGAATCAGGATTCCTACGTCGCGAGCGACTACATGTATAAAGATCGTGGCGGCAAACTTTTCAAAGGCCCGCTTTGGGATTTCAACCTCACGATGGGAATCGGGTGCTGCCACAACAATACCGCGCTGCGGACTGGATGGATGCTGAGTCTCACGTTCTGTCGGGGCGGAAGTGAGCACAGTTGGGAGCCGGATGTGATGGTGCCGCTATTGCGCGATGCCGACTTCCGCCAGCAGTGGATCGACAAGTGGTTCAGGCTGCGCCGCTACGGAGCGCTGACGACTGCCGCTTTGAATGCACGCATCGATTCCCACGCGACTCCGCTTTCCGCCGCTGCGGCGCGCCATTTCGTCAAGTGGCCGCTTCTCGGCAGCAGTTCGGTCGGCGGTTTCAATTCTCCGGTGACCACGACGTGGACGGGGCAGATTGATTTCATGAAGACCTGGCTCCAGGACCGTATGCCTTGGATTGACGCGCAGTTTCCGGGGCTGGTGGCGCTCGCGCCCAATGCGAGCGTGGTATCCGCAGGCGCGCCTGTCACAATGACCGCGTCGGGTGGGACGATTTATTACACCACCGATGGCAGCGATCCGCGGCTTCCGGGCGGAGGCGTCAGTCCCACGGCAGTCGCGGTTTCGAGCGGTGGGACGGTGACGATTAATGCGACGACGACCTTCATCGCACGGACCTTTTTCAGCACGTGGTCAACCACTCCGACCGGAGCGACGTGGGGCGCGACATGGAGCGCACCGACGCGCGTCACCTACGTCATCGGCTCTCCGGCCAGCGCCGCCAATTTGCTGGTCACGGAAATGAATTATCATCCGTCCAGCCCGGCCACGGCAGCCGAACTGGCCGATCCGACGTTCCGCAACGACGACTTCGAGTTTATCGAAGTGAAGAACAATAGCGGTGGCGCGATCGAGCTGAGCGGCATCGCGTTCACCGGCGGGATTGCCCTTGAAATCATGCCCGGACAAGTGCTCGCGCCGGGCGAATACGGCGTATTTGTCGAAAGCATCGCCGCTTTCCGGGCGCGCTACGGCAACGGCCCGAGGGTTCTGGGAGTTTACTCCGACAAGCTGGATAATGGCGGCGAACCGGTGCGGCTGGTGGATTTCACCGGTGCGACGATTCAAAGTTTCACCTTTGCAGACACGTGGTTTCCGACGACCGACGGCGCGGGTTACACGCTCGCCGCAGTCAGTGAGACAACCGGCGCGGATCTCAGCAACCCATTGAGTTGGACTGCAAGCAGCCGCTTGCTTGGGACTCCCGGAATGGCAAATAACTCGATTGGATTTCCCGGATGGCTGCGTGAGAACTTCACGGAGCCGGAGCTTGCAGACTCGCTGGTCAGCAGCCCGCTCGCGGACGCCGATGGCGACGGAATCGCCACTTTGATGGAGTTTGCGCTCGGCCTGGACCCGCATCAGCCCAATCTATCGCTCGCCCTTCCGACCGGCCAAACGGTGAACGTAGCCACAAAAGACCACCTCGCCTTGAGCTTCCGCCGCCGAAAGCTGGCAACCGACGTGAAGTATCGCGCCCTTGTTTCACCCGACCTGCTCATCTGGACCGAAACAAATACAGCGCACGGCACCCCCGTGGACAACGGAGACGGCACGGAAACCGTGACGTTCCGCGACCTGGTTGAAGTGGAGGACGCACCGCGGCGCTTTATGCGGCTCAAAACCGAATGGTAAGCGCGGGTCGTCCCGCCGCAGTAAGTGCCAGCGCCGCCTCCGCTTACGCGCCGAATGCGACGGGGGCGTCGCAGCTACGGCACATCGTCCCGCAGGGCGAGGCTAGACAGACACTGCCGTGCTCCTCGGCACCGGCCCGATCGTTTCTCCATCGACCAAGCGTGCCGTGGACCACGACTTGCGAAGGTCCGGCTTGCCCTGACTCACGTTTCTCACCCAGCGCACAATCCGCCGGACGATGGGCCGGTGATCCCAATGGATGTGGAAAATCGAAGGCTGGCACCACGCAAAAGCGGGGTCCGGGTCGCCGCACAGAAGTGAAAGGTGTTCAGGTACCCGCAAACCCCGGGCCAGGCAGAACTGGAGCGTGGCCATGACGAACGATGCCTCGGAAATGAACAATGCGGTCGGCGGCGTCACCTGAAACAGAGATTCCAAACCGCGATGATAGCCCTCCACATTACCCTCCCAATCCGGTAAATTGTAGGCGCCAGTCGGAATGCCATGCGCCTCCAGCTCTCGCAAAAACAGCCGCTCCGTCAATCCCGGCTCCGGCTTGCGGCGTTCCTCGCGAACCATCAGCACGATCCGACGATGTCCAAACTCTACCAATCGCCGGATTGCCGCTCGCACGGCATCTTCGCGGTCTGGCGCAATGCTCGCAATTTGCACTCCGTTAGCACGACCAGCATATGCAAACGTCGGCAGTTGCTGCTTCGCGAACCATTCCAGAACGTCCCTAGACCCGGCAAAGATCACCCACGCATCGGCCGGAGTCTCCCTCACAAGACGTGCGACGCGGTCCACGCTGTGGTCCAATTCGATCAAGGTCTTGGACGCGATTTTGGCCACATTTCCCATTGCCCCGAGTTCATAGAGCAATTCGACCGTGTCGGGAGCGCTCCGATCCGAGGGCTCGTAGGCCAGGATCGCCACTCGGAGCTTTCGGGCCATCGTCACGCCCTCCGGCATCACGATTTCCCGTCGCCGCCTCGGCCCTTGGCTCGATAGAAAACCATCTCGCTCAAGCAGCGCCAGCGCCGCTTCCACGAGCTTGCCGCTGACCCCAAGCTCCGCCGCCAGCCGCTGTCTGCCCGGCAATGCCCCGCTCCAGCGGCCTTGCAAAATCCCGTCACGAAGGTGCGTCGCCACCTGTTCGCTACCCGACAATATGAAGAATCCGGACATCCGCAAATTCTGCACCATTTGTAGGCCAGATGGCAACCAAGAAACTTCGGAAATCCCTTGCGACTGGTCTGCGGCCTTCTACACTCTTCCTCACATTCACCTCACCACCGAACCACGCTATATGGAACACAACTCCTTAGAGAATAGCCAACCAAGTGCAGCGACGACAAACCCGCGCCCGCTCCATCCTTTCGCCGTCCCCTCGGGGCTGAGCGTGAACGACACCGCCCTTTGAATGACCAACTGCCCCGACTCTTTTCCTCTCAATTCGAAACGACAACCAAACCAACAACTAACTCAATAACGCCTAATCCAAATGAAATCCAAAGTCCTATCCATAATCTGCGCAACAAGTCTAGTCCTGCCTCTCTCGTCCCAAGCGGCCACTGTCACTTGGGGCGCATGGAACCCAGTCACAAACAACACTGCCATTCTGACACTCGGCGGATACACGACCTACGAGGGCGTGAATTTCAATGGTGTCACGACCGTTATCAACAACGGCTCTATTAATGTAACGTTCCAAGGCATCGCCCAAAATGCCACTGGCACCGCAGCCGGAATAACGGTGGGAACCACAGGCTTCGCCTTTCAAAGCACTGGTAGCGGCAACTCGAATGTGGTTTCCGCCGTGGGTTCCCCGCAAACGTGGGCGACGGTTCTGGACCGAGTCATCGGAGACGATAATGGCTCCGCTAGTTTCGACTTCTCTGGGTTGACCGTTGGTAATGATTATTACATTCAGTTCTTCTCTTCCGCACCCGACGCCAACATCCTCTCCAACTCGAAAATCAACAGCAGCGGGGTCGATAGTCCGTTCTTCGGAGCCCATGCTGGAGGGGGCACAAAGTCGATCGTCGCCACATTCACTGCCGATAGCGCGAGTCAGAGCTTCGCAATCTCCGGGACCGAGCCCACATACGGTGCCATTGTCATCGGCTCCGTGCCTGAGCCCAGCACCGCCCTTCTCGGTGCCGTCGGCCTCTGCAGCCTAATGCTGCGCCGCCGCCGCAACTAACCAGCCGGGTGTGCGATGTATTAACTCGCGCATAGAAGACGCGGGCGCAAAAAGTCGAAGGCACGGCGTAGCTCGACTTTCTAAAGTCGAGCCTGGACGTTTTCATCAGAAAAAATGTCCCGCTTTTCCGTAGCCACCACTCGACATTGGAATGTCGAGCTACGTTTTTGCGCCCGCATCATAAGGGCGAAGAAACGCCTCTATTCAATCTCGACGTTCGGGTTCAACGCGATGAATCGGAACAGGCGGTGTATGATTGAGCTCTACCGCTGATGACGATGGTCGAAGTGAAACGGTGTCCGGGAGCCACCAACTATTTCACATGCAGCATCCCGCGCATGACGATGTGGTGGCCGGGGAATGAGCAGATATATGGGTAGTCGCCGGGTGTGGCCGGGGCGGTGAAGTCGATGACCTGCTCCTTGCCATTATCGAGCAGTTTGCTCGACCAGAGGATGTCCGGGCTCTCGGGCACGAAGTTCATTTCAAAGCCCTTTGCTCCGAGCGCCATCGCTTTGTTGCCGATGTCGTCGGCTTTGCCGGGCTTCACGAGCAGGATGTTGTGCGGCATGAAGTCGATGTTCGCGAAGGTGAGCTTGATCTTCTTGCCGGCCTTCACGGTGAGCTCTTTCACGTCGTAGGACATCTTCTCGGGCACAGTCGCGATGCGGATGGTGGTGAGTTCGGGCGTGTCGGAGAGGATGCCGGATTTTTGCGCGGCGGCATCCTTGGCTTCGGCGATGACTCCGCCGATTTGCGATGCTTCGACGTTGAACCACAGGTGCTGCACGGTATTCGCGGCGATGCGGGCGTGCGGCTCGGGGGACTTCAGCAACTGGCCGAGCAACTCGATGTTGCGGACGTTGTGTTGCTGGTGAATCCAGAGCGCTTCGAGCAAATGATGTGCGTCTTCCTTTTTGGTAGGGTCGAACTGCTTCATCCACTTTTTCGTCTCGGCGATGACTTCCTTGGAGTCGCGTTCGCTGAGCTCGATGTGCGTGCGGTGGCGCACGCCGTCGGCGGTGTGTTTGAGATTTTCGAGCAGCGCGGGAATTGGCTGGCCGTCGATGGCGACGATCTTTTGCAGCGGGCGACCTGTCGCGGTGACGCGGTAGATTCGGCCGTGTGCGTGGTCGCGGTTGGGGTCGCGGACGTTGTGCTGCATGTGGCCGATGATGACGTTGTGCCAGTCGCTAAAATACAGCGAGCCATCGGGTGCGAAGATGGCATCCGACGGACGGAAGTTTTTGTCGCCGCTCATCAGCAAGCCGCGTGATTTTTCCTCCGACTTGGACCCGTCGGCGTTGACGACGGTGGCTGTGAGTTCAGCCCCAGCAGGCTCGCCCCAGACGACTCCGGTGTCGGGGTTGCGGTCGAGATGGTAGTGCTTGATGCCGAGAAAGCCGATGACGTTGCAGATGAGGAAATCGCCTTGCATGGATTCCGGGAAATGGGTGCTGGAGACGACTTCGCTCGCAGTTACCGGGCGGACTTCTTTTTTCAAAAGCTCGCTCATTTTGAAGCCGCTGCCGCTGGGCCGCACTTGATACGCGCGGCCGCCGGTGCCGTCGGTGGCGTAGTGGTAGCCCCACGAGTCGAACGAGGTTCCGTGCGGGTTTGGCGAGTTTGTCGCGTGCATCGCGATGGTGAAGCGGCGCGGGTCGAAGCGATACATCGCGCTCGCCGAGGATTGCAGCGACGGGCCCCACGGGTGCTCGTGGTTGTGCACCATGAAGACGCCGCTCTGCCAGTAGATGCCGCCGTCGGGGCCGTAGATCAGATTGTTCGCGCCGTGGTGCGTGTCGGAGGAGTCGAGGCCCTGAAGCATGATGGTGCGCACGTCTGCCTTGCCGTCGTCGTTGGTGTCCTTGAGGAAAAGCAGTTCCGACATGCAGGTCACGATGACGCCGCCGTTCCAGAACTCGAAGCCGAGCGGGTTCTGCACTTTTGCAAACTCGGTGGCGCGGTCCGCTTTGCCGTCGTTGTTATCGTCGTGCAGAATGATGAGCGCGTCGTTCATCGCCTTGAGCGGCTCCCATTTCGGATAAGTCGGCCACACTGCGGCCCACAGGCGGCCCTTCGTGTCGAACTGCATCTGCACGGGGTTCACGAGTTGCGGGAATCGCGACTCATCGGCGAAAAGGCTCACTTCAAATCCGCTCGCGACGGCCATGCTCTTGATGCCGTCCTCACCGCTCACGTATTTCAGCGTGCCCTCTTTCACAGCGCTGGAGCTCTTGCTGCGGCCACCGACATTCGACACGACCGGCACAGGCTTCGGCACGTTGCTGTCGTCCACTTTCTTGTCCTTGCCAGCGGCGCGGGCCCACACGCGCTCGTCGCGGTTTGCGGTCATCACGTCGAGCATCGAGAGCTCGTGCTGGAGGACGACGGCGTTGGTCTGTCCGTCCACAAATGCCAGCGTCGAGCGCCCGCCCCAAACGTCATTTCCATCGGATGCGCGGTAGCGGTTGTGCCAGTGCAAACTCTTGTCGAGCACGGCCTCTCGCAGCGGATCGAGCGAAGGCGACGAGCTGACCTGTTTACCAAGCAGCGCCTTGGCGATGACCTCAGCGAGCAGGCGGTTGCCATCTTCGGAAAGATGCGCGCCGTTGATCGTGAGCGGCGATTTCGCTGCTTTGAAAAGCTCCTGCGACGGATGGAACAAATCCACAAACGCCACGCCTGCTTCCTTTGCGGCGGCTTCCGTGGCTTTCGTGTAGGCTTCGAGTTGTGCGTTGTGCGCTTTGCCATCGGGCACGTTCGGGTTGCGCGTGTCCTCGTGCGCGATGGGGCTGAAAAGCACGATGCGCGGGAAGCTCTTGCCGTTCGGTTTTGCGCCGCGTGTTTTCTTCACGAAGTCGAGCAGTTGCTTCCGGTAGTCGTCCGCCTTGCCGTCGTATGATTCGTTGTAGCCGAAGAAACCAAACACGACGTCGGCTTTCACATGCTGCAAATACGCGGTCATCGAAATCTGCCCGCCACTGCGCGGATAGCTGCCGGGACGGTCACCGCTGGTGCTCATATTGCGGAAGCGAACCGCTTGTGCCGGCATCGCGCTTTGCAGGAGCGTCTCCATCCAGCCATCGTGCTGCATCCGGTCCGGCAGACCATTGCCGAGAATGGCGACGGTATCGCCTTTCGCGAAAGCGAACGGAAGCGGGTCGCGGTAATCCGCCGGCACATCTGCGAGCGCGGGCTCCTTCGACTTATTTCCTTTCTCGCCCTTTGCCGTCTTCTCTCCGCCTGCCGCAGGCTTGCCCGGCTTTCCTGCGAAGGTGAGATACGTGAGCTTCCCGCCTTTCTTCACATCGATCTCCATCGCTTCCGGGGCCGCTACATTCGTTGCTCGGAAGACCTCTTTGCGGTCTGCATCGAGGAGCGTGATTGTGAAACCATCGAGCCTGCTCGCGAGTTCACCGCGATTCCAAATACCGATCTTCTCGATGTCCTTGGCCTGCCCGAGATCCAGCTCCCACCACGGCAGTGTCATTCCCTCGTTAGCGGTGTGCGTCTGCCCCTTCTTGTTGTAGTCCGCATCCTTGTTGCCATCGATCGCCCGCGCCGCCACTCCGTCGCCATTCGTGCTGGATTGTGTCGCTTTACCGCTCGGCGCGATATTCTTCCCGTCGCTGATGACCTCCACCTCCGCAAGCGTGAGGATGCGTTTGTCGCCGGGCAGTTCGATGCGGACAAAACGCGCCTGCTTCCCCGTGACCAGCGCCGCTGCCGCCTCCGCGCCCTTCGCGCCTTGGTCGCCCTGCGCGCCGTCCTTCTTGTTCTCCTGCTTCTTCGCAGGCTTCGTCGTGTTGTTGTTCGCCGGGATCGGGCTCTCGAATCCCGCATACATCTCCGGCTTGATGCCCCGCGCATACGCGCCGCCAGCGAAGGTGTTCGGCTTCGCAGCGCCGAGGAATGCGATGTTCAGGTCCGGCTTGATCGCGTCCTCCATGCCCAGCGCCCATAGGCACCCGTTTACCAGCATCCGGCGGTAGCCCTCATTGAGGATGTCCTCCGAAGTCCCGTAGAGCGAAGTGAAGACGCGCCCCGTTTTTCCCGAGGCCGACTTGTAAGTGCGCGTCCACTCCGAAGGCTGCGGCGGCTTCTTCGCATCGGCAGGGGAATCCGGCGTCATCCCATCGAGCGGCTGCGCCATCGTCAAAATCTCGCCGTCGGTCGGCTTGCCCACATAGCCGCCCGCTTGCACCCAAATGTCCTTCACGCCGCGCAAAATCGGATGCGCCTTCTTGTCATCGACGATTGTGATGCGCGTGCTCTGCTTGTGGTTCTGGCCGTAATGCCCCACCCACGTCTGCCCGAGCACCTGGTGCCCAAAGCCCAACTCATAATCCGCGCCCTTGTAGTCATACGAATACTTCGCAAACGGATCATCCTTCGGCAGCTTGAACCCATGCGTCGCCGTGCGCATCCCGATCACCGGCCCGCCGCGTTTCAGATACTCATCAAAGTGCTGCATCTGCTCCTTCGGGAAATTTTGGAAACGCAGAAACACCACCGCGAGGTCCGCCGAATCCAGCGCCTCCAGGCCCGGCATGTCCGAAGTCCCCCCGACAATCTCCCCCGTCGCTTTATCGATATTAAAAAGCACCGTACACTTAAATCCCTGATGCTTCGCGAGCAGTCGCGCCATTGCCGGAAGCGATTCCTCCGAGCGATACTCGTGGTCCCCCGCCAAAAAGACGATGTGCTTGCCCTTGCCGGGCCCCTCCGTGCCTTCGTAAACAAGCGGCGCAGCACTCGCGAAAGTCGCGAACGCGATGAGGACGGTAATAATGTGTTTCATATGTTAGATTTTGGAAGTGGCAGAACGATTCGCCACTTTGAGTTCGTATGTCCGGCAGCTCTCGATGGCTAGGAAATTGCGCCCGCCGCATCGGGTGTGATTGAAAGTGGCATGAGTGAAGGGCCGAAGGCCCGGCAATGTAATAGCCCAGGGTCAGCGAGGAACGAGCGCAGCCCTGGGTCCAGAGCGAAGAGATGTATGAGCCCTGAAAGGGCGGGATATATCGGGGAGCACGCGGTCGTGTCGCCCATTGCTTTCGCTTCGCTCACCCCTTCGGGGCAGCCTTCGGCTGGCTGTCTCCGCTTCGCTCCGGCTCAGGGCTGCAACCCTCATCCATCCAAACCCAGGGCTGCGCTCGTCCCTCGCTTACCCTGGGCTATTACATTTGCGGACCTTCGGCCCTCCAGGTCATCCACCTTCTGGACTCCACTTTTAATCACACCCGCGCCCGGGTGTGATTAAAAGTGGAATGGATCGAAGTCGCGACAGCGACAAGGAGCGGCGACATTCCTGTCGCTGTCCTTAAAGCGCGAAGCGCCCAATATCGAGCACCGTGCAGTTTCCCAGAGCCGTGCGTATCTGATTAGGCGCTTCACGCTATGGGGACAGCGACAAGAATGTCGCCGCTCCTTGTGCGCTTCGCGCTATTCCACTTTTAATCGCACCCCCCGCGCCCCCCTCCCCCCTACAAAATCGGCTCGCCAATCGTGATACTCCGCACAGCCGTCGTCCGCGTGGCGGCGCTGTTTTTCACTTCGGTATAGACCTTCACCACCTGGTCCACCTCGAACGGCCCGAGCGCATTCCCGCTCATATCCAGCGCGACTTTCGTGAACTCCGCGTCCACCCCTTCGATCTTGAAATAGACCGATTTTTCCGTCGCATGGTCGCCCCCACCCGGCACGAAACTCACCAGCGCCTGGAGCCCCTCCTCGCCGCCCTGGGTGATCGCATCGATCTCGATCGGCTCTGGCGCAGGAGTGCTAGGCTCGGTGGTGATTCCGCCCAGCGCCTCCTTGAGGACCGTGCCTTCATCAGCAACCGCATTTGCATACTTATAGAATCGCTTATTAAGCTGGTCGCAATCCCGGTCATGCGCCCGCAAGTCCGAGCGCGAGGTATCCAGAAGCACTTTTTTATCCGAGATGACATTAACCAGCCCATTATAGCTATCTAGGAGCGCCAGTGCCGCCACAGCCGTATAGGCGACACCCCCGACGACGCGGATGAGCGGTGCCATCCCACCCGGCAGCGCCGCAAGGGCCGTATTCGCGCGCAGCCAGACGGGTATTAGCTCCCGCAGGCGCTTCAAAATAGACCCCTCATCCCGAGGCGGCGTGCGAAAGACATCCTTCAAGTCCTTCATAACGACCTCATCCTCAGAAAGTTGACTATCGATCATCTGCGGCACCTTCACCCCCAGCACCCGCATCGCCGCAAGGGCCGTTTGCGCCGCACGAAACGCCGCATCAAAATTATCCTGCGCCGCCACGCGAGCCTGTACGAGCGGCTCAAACCCATCAATCAACGCGCTCAAAGTCGCAGGCGTCGAAGTGCCGATCGTAACCGTGGGTAGGTGTTGCTGCCAGACCGGATAGGTCTGAATAGCCCGCGCTTTAGTGATTTCCCAGTATTCCATAGAGTTGTGTGTTGAGTTTGGTGTGTGTAAAAGAGGCTGTAGCGGCTGGCTGCCCGCCGGAAACGTCTGGTCCCAGCGCAATCCGCTGTCCCACGTCGCCCCTGGGGTATCCCAGCGCAGCGGTATCGAGTCAGGCATCGGCGGTGTTGGCGAACGGTGCTGCTGTGTATAAAAATTGTGCTGCTGTATACGCAGGCAGTTCTGCTGTGTGTGAAAATTGTGCTGCTGTGTCTGCAGACAGCTCTGCTGTATCTCAAAATTGTTCTGCTGTTTCCATTGATAGAGTCGCTTTCCTTTCCTCTCTACCCGCTTTTGATCTACACCACAAGAGCTTTTTATAAATTTTGTTCTGCTGGGTGCAGTGTCATGTCTGCTGTTTGTGGCTCTGATGTCGCCGCAGAAGCGGAGAAAGCGACAATGTTTTGAGGCAAAGCAGTACAGGCAGTGGAAGGAGCAAGATGTGCAAAGCCAAGGAGCTTTTGTATGGAGCACCAAAGGTGCAGCGACATACCAGATCGGGGCAACGTCATGGGATACAGTCCATACAAAAAACAAGCTCGGAAGGGACGGGCGACGATGTGCCGCCCCTTCATGGCTTGGAGTCTTCTGCTTGCTCACTCAGGGCGTTGCCCTGGGTGTGATTAAAAGTGGAATTACGCGGAGTCGCGACAGCGACAAGGAGCGGCGACATTCCTGTCGCTGTCCTGAGAGCGCGAAGCGCCCATTATCGAGCACCGTGCAGTTTCCCAGAGCCGTGCGTATCTGATTAGGCGCTTCGCGCTATGGGGACAGCGACGGCTCCCCGCTGTTTAGAGTGGGATTCAGAGAGGAACGGCATTGATGAACTGGGCCGGATTCTTGGGG
>CAMDQC010000011.1 GCA_945905735.1 Prosthecobacter debontii
TATCCCAGCTTCGGACAGCGTTTCGCAACGGGGTCTTCTTCACTACAACGCCAAAAACCGCACGTCATCAGAGACGGCGCTCGGGCGCGGAGCGAGACCGTCAGAGAAAAGCTTTTTCGCGCAGAGTGCGAAGTGCGGAACTCGGGTTAAAGGACTTGGTGCCGACCGGGACCACGGATCGTCCGAAATGGGAGGCCACGATCAATTTGCTGAAAACGAGGGTCGAAACCTTTGTGACCAATCCCGCGCAGGCCGGAAGTTACATTGTGGGGTCTTCTGCGGATGTGTACAAAAATGACCTTGCGATCGTTGGCAACCCCGACACCGCAGTGGACAGCTACGCGATCACTGCAACTGGGAAGGGCGCAGGCTTCGTCACGATGGTCTTTGGCAATGGCCTGGCTTTCACGCCGGAAGGCGACCCTGTGCAAGTGCAGGTGTTTAAGGTTGCCCGCCAGCTCTATGTCGGCGACCTCAAGATCGTGACATCGAGCAACCCGCTCGATGAGCAGGTTACACTTCGCCACAGCGGCGATTTCGCCGGCAAGCCGGAGGACTACGAATTTGAATGGCGCTGGGCGACCGCCGGTCCCGTCGCTCCCTCCACCTATCAAACCGTGATGACGGCGCGCATCGGCGTTCCGCTGAACGCGGCGACGAAGAATTGGACGCTCGTGAGTGATCCGAAAGCCATGTCGCTCACCCCCGCGCAATACACGAGCCTCGGCACCATTGTGCCGCTTCCCCGCACGGAGAACGTGCGTCCGGCAAGCTATACGGAGGATGACGAGGCGGCGGGATTCCCGACCTTGATGTTCAAATCCACGACCGGTGTGAACTTCAGCTCCGGCATTCCGGGCAGCATCGTATTTAGCGCGGAACTCGGCGACCTCGACGGTCTCGTGCTCTATGTGAACGGAACCGCCGCCATCGCCTACAACGCATCCTCATCGCTCACTCCGACGAACCCGAGTCCCGACCTGACCACGAGCGGTCTCTCCAAGCAATGGAGCGTCGAGCCAAGCTTCTTCACGCAAGGTTCCAATACGATTGAAGTGGCCATTTACTCGGCTGCCGATCCTGACACGCAGTCGGGCCTCGATTTCCGCCTGGAAGCGGCACAGGAAACGGATGTCGTGGATTCCGGCGGCGTCTGGCAAACGCCAGGCGACCCCCTCGTGCGCAATACGAATACTGCCATCGTGGGCGGCAATCCTCTGAATCCGTTTGGCGGACCGCAATTTGTCATCAACGACCGCTGGTTCACGATGCGCTATCGGCCGAAAGCCGGCGCAGCCAACGTGCTCGGAACGCCGTATTCGCGGTGGGTGCCGCCGCAGTTTGTCGAGGGCTGGATCAAGCGCGTCCTTGCGGGAATCAACCCTTTTATCCAACGCACGTCCGACCTCTATAACAACGCCGTGAACACCGACGTGAGCCTGCTGACCCAAGCTGGCACACGCTGGGAGGGCGATGTCGCGCTGACACTCGAAAACATCAACGACGTGGGACTCATTGCGCTTTACGAGACCGTGCTCAATCGCGGCAAGGCGATGAGTATTGATGCGAATACGAACGACCCCGACACGAACAACGCGCTCACGCTCGCCGCTGGATATTTGAACGACCTCTACATCATCCTCGGCAACGAGGCGTATGCCGACGCCGTGAACTCGACGATCTCGGTGGACGATGCAGGCTCGGCAACGCAGGTGAATTCCAGCCGGTTCTCGTTTGAGGGGCAGGTGGTCAGCTCACTGGACGAGGAACTTACGCTCTTGCGGGGGCGCGACGACTTCACGACGGCGGTCAACGTCTCGCCAGCATATAACAGGCTCTATTGGAACTACACGCATGGAATCAATTCCGGTGAGGCCATCTATGCGGTGAACTACAATATTAAGGAAAAGGCGGGCAGTTCTGCCGCGAACGGAGTCATCGATGCCGCCGACGCGTATCGCATGTTCCCGCAGGGACACGGCGACGGCTACGGTCACTACCTCACCGCTCTGACCGGCTACTACCAGTTGCTGACGAATAACAACTTCACGTGGACTCCGCGCGCCGAGACGGTGTCGGTGCTTGGTCAGCCCATCACCATTGATTATTTCGACGAGCGCAAGTTTGCCGCCGCCGCAGGCAATGTCGCTCGCACTGCGCAACAGATCGTGGCGCTCACTTACCGAAAGAACTACAACGACAATCCCGCCGCCGGTTGGAGCCACTTTCAGGATGGCGCGGTGAATTCAGGTACTGGCGTAACCCGGCGTCAGGGACTCGATGAGTGGTCGAGCCGTGCGACACAGGGGGCCTACCTTCACTGGGCGGTGGCGAACGCGCTCTTGCCGGATGTGGATAATGTCCATTCCGGCGTCCAGAAGATTGACCGGACGACGGTTCCCGAACTCGCCGAGCTGCCCGCCATGGCAAGTTCGTTCCAGACCACGATGGACAACGCCAGCGCGCACCTCAATCCGCTCGGCCTCAGCCCCGGAGCCATCGCGTTCGACATTGATCCGTTCTGGCTCGAATCCATGTCCGGCACGAGCCACTACGAGCAAGTCTCTGCACGCGCGCTGGCTGCGCTGAACAACGCCGCAGGCGCCTTCAACCAAGCGGCCAGCATGACCGGTGCGCTGCGCAATCAGGAGAACCAGCTCGACGATAACAACACATCGATCATCCAGCAGGAAACTTCTTACATCAACGCGCTGATTGACATCTACGGGCGGCCCTACAGCGGCGAAGTCGGCCCCGGGAAACTCTACGCGCAAGGCTACGCAGGCCCCGATCTTGTCCACTTTTTTATAGTGGATCGGCCGAGTGGTCTTATCAACACGGGCAAACCGCTCACTGTGACAATTCAGCAGATCAACCAAATTCAATATCAGAAGGTCGAGTTGGGTAATGGGAACAATGCAAGTGTTGCCGAACCCTTCAGTCTTTCAGCGCACGGCGGGCTTGCGACGGAGAGCGTCACGATTGATCCCCACAGCATGGTCCAATACAATGACACATGGAAAACAGGGGGACTCGGAACACGCCCGGAGACAGGCGAACTGCAGGCAGCTCTTCAGGACGCGCAACTTGCCTATCTCGCGATTGACGCATTTAACACGAGCTATCAGGTCGAAAGGGCGAACCTTCGGCACTTTGAGGCGCTTTTCAAAGACCTCGTGAAGACTCACAAGGAATTGAACGACAAATTGGACTCGGGACAAACCGCGATTCTGAACCTCGAAAAGCTGGTGCGGGATCGCGAAATTACGGCCGGCGTTTTTGACGACGTAGCCGACTTTGCTTCCAATCTGGGCGAGGCAATTGCCGAAGGTTTTCCAACGGCGTTTGGGTTTAGCAACGATTTAACTGCACCGGGCCGCGCCGCGGCGAAGAGTGTTGGTTTTATCTCAGCCAACATTGCAAAGATCGTTGCGGCGGGAACACGGGCTTCCGCTCGCTACCTCCAGACTGACCAATTTGAAGAGGAGCAAAAGCTCGAGAAGAAGCTGAATAATTTGGGTGAAGACTACGAAAAGGTCCAACTCGGATTCGAGTATGATCAGGCCTATCTAGCCTCCGTCACCCACGCAAACGAACTCATGCAGCTTCTGGTTACCTACCAGAGCGCCATTCAAAACGTGAGCAATGTGTTGGCAAAGGGCAACCGCATCCTCGCCGAGCGCGAAGTCTTCCGCCAACGTGCCGCTGTCATCATCCAAGGCTTCCGCACGAAGGACCTGACCTTCCGTGCATTCCGCAACGAGGCGCTGGAGCAGTATCGCTCCCTCTTCGACCTCGCCAGCCGCTACACCTATCTGGCTGCCAAGAGCTATGACTACGAGACAGGTCTGCTCGGCACCCCGGCTGGACAGAGCGTCTTTGCGAAAATCGTGGCATCACGTGCGCTCGGCGACCTCACCGATGGCGTGCCGCAATCCACCGTAAGCACGCTGGGAGACAGCGGACTCGCCGGTTCGATCGCGCAACTCAACGCGGATTTCTCTGTGGCCGAAGGGCGTCTCGGGCTCAACAACCCGCAGATGAATAACACGGTCTTCTCGCTGCGCGGCGAACTGTATCGCCTGCTTGATGATCCGGAGATTACGAGCGACGACGATGCTTGGCAGCAGACGCTGGAGCAGCACATCGTCCCCAACGTGATGGCTGACTCCGACGTGACGAAGCACTGCCTAAATATCCGCAAGCCGGATGGAACGCCAGTGCCCGGAATCATCATCTCGTTCAGCAGCACGATTCAGCACGGGAAGAACTTCTTCGGCTTGGATCTTGCCGCGTATGATCACAACTACACGCCGAGCAATTTCGCGACAAAGATCTCCGCTGTCGGCTTTGCACTACCCGGTTACATTGGAATGGACGATGGTCCCGGAGCCTCGACGCCGGAGGAAGCGGCGAATGCGCTCAGCGCCACGCCATACTTTTATCTCATCCCGTGCGGTGCCGACTACATGCTCGCTCCGCCGCTCGGTGATACGAACACGGTGCGCTCGTGGAATGTCGCGGATCAGGCACTGCCGCTGCCATTCAACCTCGGTGCGAATGACTTTAACAGCACGCAGTTCTTCAATGCCAACGGCACGCTCAGCGAGCAGCCGTGGATCATCCGCAAGCACCCTGCATTCCGCCCTGTGACGGACCCGGCGGTGTTCCTCGATGGATCGTTGCCACTTGCTTTCACGAACACGCGCCTCACCTCGCGCAGCGTCTGGAACGGCCAGTGGAAGATTGTCATCCCTGCCTACACCCTGCTCAACAACGAGCAGGACGGGCTGAACCGCTTCGTGAAGAGTGTGAAGGACATCAAGTTCTTCATCCGCTCCTACTCGAACGCCGGGAACTAAGCCACGCGCATGAACACGCCACATCGCCCGCGAAAGTATTCCGCGCTCATTGCCATCACGGCAGTAGCGGGCGCGGGCTTGGCTTGGGGGCTTCTGCGTCCAGAGGCCACACCGCCAGCCTTGCCGGAGCTACCCGCTCCGAAGGCTGCGGTCGTCGAGCCGCCGACCAAAACGCTCACGGATGGGCCTGCGCTCTTTCGTCGGGCGTTTTGGAAAAAGGCCACCGCTGCCGATAAGATACTACACGCCGAGCGCCACGAATGGGGCGAGGGAGAGGGATTGAAAAAGTGGCAGTGGTTCCTTGTCGTCGAGCCTTCACCCGAGCTGCTGAAATATCTGCGCGAAGAAAACGCCTTCGGCCTCACGCCCGCGAAAGACTTTCCGGCTCTCGAGAACGCACCCGATTGGTTCGCGTTTGCCGACGCCGAGTTCGACACGATGCGCACCCGCACCGGCACCATGCGCGTCTCTTTTCACCGCACGAAACCGCTCATTTACGCAACCGCCTCCGGCGCGGGCTTCACCCCCGGAGCAAACCTGCCCGCCGCAAAAGTCGTGGCGGCAGTTACCACTCAACCAGCGGGACGCATCCCGCGCACCTCACCGCCCACACCGACTAAATGAAATCTTTGCTCCGAATCATACTCATCATCGCCATGATGCTGCCCGCATCGGCGGCAGTCCCATCGCGGATCAACTACCAAGGCCGCATCGCCGTGAATGGCGCAGGTTTCAACGGCACAGGCTCGTTCAAATTTGCGCTCGTGAACGCCGCTGGCACCACGACGTATTGGAGCAATAACGGCAGCAGCACGGCTGGCTCACAGCCGACCGCTGGCGTCTCACTGGCCGTCAGCAACGGCGTCTATAGCGTTCAGCTCGGCGACACCGCTCTGGCAAATATGACCGCGCTGCCCGCGACCGTTTTCGACAACGCCGATGTGTGGCTGCGCGTGTGGTTCAACGACGGCGTGAACGGCTTCGAGCAGATCGCTCCCGACCAACGTCTCGCCGCCGTCCCGTATGCGCTCGTCGCTTCCAAAGTCGAGCAAGTGCAGCTCTCCGAAGTCGTCGCTGCACCGCTCAAACCCGTCGTCGCGTGGGGCAAAAGCGCTGACGGACAGACCACGGTGCCCGCCATCGCGAATGTCGCCGCCATCGCCGCCAACGAATCGCTGAGCCTCGCGCTTCTCGACGCTGGCACCGTGGTAAAATGGGGCAACGGAGTCGCCGTGCCGCCCGGCCTTTCAAACGTCACGCACATCGCCGCTGGCACGTCGCACTACCTCGCCCGCAAAGGCGACGGAAGCGTCGTCGCGTGGGGCGATAACACGAGCAACAAAGCCACCGTCCCCGGCGGACTCATCGATGCCACCGCAGTCGCAGCGGGCGAAAGCCACAGCGTCGCACTGCGAGCTGGCGGCACCGTCGTCGCGTGGGGCGACAACTCATTTAACCAAACCACCATCCCCGGCGGACTCGCAAACGTGACCGCGATCGCCGCCGGATACGACCACACGCTCGCGCTGACAAGCGGCGGCACCGTCGTCGCATGGGGACGCAACGACACGCAGCAGCTCGACGTGCCCGTCGGACTGAGCGGCGTCGTCGCCATCGGCGCAGGCGCGTATCACAGCCTCGCAGTAAAAAGCGACGGCAGCGTTGTCGCGTGGGGCTTCGATAATGCCGGACAAAGCACCGTCCCCGCTGGCCTCGCTGGCGTGGTAAAAGTAGCGGGTGGCTACGCACACAGCGTCGCCCTGAAGTCCGACGGCACTGTCTTCGTCTGGGGCGACAACGGCAACTTCCAGCAAGTCATCCCCGCCACCGCCAAGCAGGTGACCGCCATCGCCTCCGGAGCATTCCACGTCCTCGCACTCCGCGCCGATCTCATCTCCGCACAAGTCGCCCGGCTCGACCAAGAGAACCTCTTCACCGCGAACGTCGGCATCAAACGCACCGCCGGAAGCAACTCCCTCGAAGTCGAAGGCAACGCCTCCAAAAGCAGCGCCGGAAGCTGGCTCGCAAACTCCGACCGCCGCATCAAAGCCGACATCCAGCCCATCGGCGACGCCCTCGAAAAACTCAGCCGCGTGCGCCTCGTGGACTTCCGCTATACCGCCGACTACCGCACCGCGCACCCCGGCGTGGACGGTCGCCGCTACCTCAACGTCATCGCCCAAGAGTTCGCCGAAGTCTTTCCCGAGCATGTAAAAAGCAGCGGCGAAAAAATGGCCGACGGCACCGAGATTCTCCAAGTGGACACGTATCCGCTCACCATCTATTCCGCCGCCGCCGTGCAGGAACTCCATCGCGAAAACGAAGCGCTGAAAAAGCAGCTCGCCGACCAAGAAGCCCGCCTGCGCAAGCTAGAGCAATCCCTTGCGAAATAACGTCATGAACCTCCGCGGCACCATACTCGCGGTTCTCGCGTTGCTCTCCGCCGTAGCGATGGCCTCCGGCGGCAGCGCCCACTATACGCTCTCCGCCGCGACGCTCGACGGCGGGGGCAGTGCGGGCGTGAGCGTCCACTACTCCAATGGCGGGCACATCCTAAGCCCTGCGGGAATCGGGGCGAGCGCTCACTACGGAAACACCGTCGGTTTTCAGTTTGCGGCGGGTTTAACGGTAAGTCTTCTCTCCGGTGGCGATGTGCCGGGACTACCGGGAGCAACGATCGTCGGCTCGAACGAAGTGCCTGGCCCGTTCGCTGGCGACGCCGTCCTGACAAAAATCAAACTTCTGAGTGGTGCCACGGTGAGTGCTCTGGTGCGTCCATCAGGGGTGCTAGTGAAAGTGGGCGATACGCTTGCGTCGGCGGGCAACGCAGCAATATCCAAGCTCTACGCAATGAGCGGAGGTGCTTTCCTGGCTGAGCTCAAGTTGGGCACGGGGTCGCCTGTTGCGACGCTGACGAACAATCGGCTGGTTTGTTTCGCCCCGAACGCGGGCATCGAAGTCGTCGCACGGAGCGGGGATGTCGCCCCGGGTGGATTCACCACTTTTAAAAGATTTAGTGCATGTACCGGCGACGCGACTGGAGATGTGTTTATCGGGGCGACTCTCAACGACCAAACGACGGTGGACACCGGGGTATGGGTCCGCCCGGTAGGAGGCGCGCTGAAGATATTGGTGAAAGAAGGTCAGAACGTCGATCTCGGCAGTGGAGTAAAGAGGGTCAATATTTTGGCCGCGTTTGCTTTCGCCTCAAAATCGCAAGCTGAAGGTCGAGTGCTCTACGGGGACCACTCGATCATTACTAGGCTGACGATCGGGACCGAGCACGGGATCGTCGTGATTCCTGCCACTGCCAACAGCAGTGCTGAGTGGACTGTCTTAGCGCGCACAGGAGGCGACGCCCCCGGAGGTATCGGTAAGTTTTCGACGCTTGGTCTGCCAGCGGCAGAGGATACCAATGTTGCGTTCAAGGCATTGCTTCAGCCGTCACCCAGCGTATCGGCTGCGAACAACTCGATCGTGGTTGCCGGTGGAACCGTTATCGCGCGGAAAGGCAATTTGGCTCCGGGAACCGGCAATTTGTTCTTTAGCTTCGCGGATCCGGCGGCTGGCGCCCCCGGGCAAGCGAGTTTCGTCGCAAGACTTGCTGGGGCGAGCACTGCAAGCGATGAGGGTCTTTGGGAATTGCGCGACAATGCGCTTGGCCTCGTCGCCCGTGAATCAGATCCCGCTCCCAGTTTAAGTCCGCCCACAATTCGGAGCATCATCCGAAATGCACACCCTCCTGGCGGACTCGGTCCAGTTTTCATGGCGACACTCAATGGGGTGCCGGTTTCTACTTTCTTAGTCCTCTACGGAGTGCCCGCGACAGGAGGGCCTGCTGTCGATCTCGCGCGAACCGGCGATCAGTTCGATGTCGGCGGTATGATGCGAACACTGACCTTAATCAAAGCCCTAAAAATGGATAATGGCAGTCAAGGCGTGGCGCGTGGCTACGACAACACGAGTGTATTCATGATTGGTTCTTTTGGCGTGAGGAATAGTGCCTTAATTGCCCTCCCGGTGACTCCGTAGGAGCTGACTGTTCGAGTATTGAGCCCTGTGCCGACCCGGGGGCATTGCGCTCTTATGATATTGAACGCTGGAACTTGCCGAGTTGGGTCGCTAGCCTTGCGCAAATGCTCCGCGCTACTTTTGTCGCATTGTTTGCTTTCACCGTCTGCGCCCGTGCTCAGGGCAGCACCGCTATCGCTGCACTGAAGCTCTTGCCAAAGGACGCCGCCAAACGGCTCGCCCGCATCGAGGCGCGCGAGGGTGCGCCTTGGCCAGAGCGTTGGTATTTTCTCGTCCACGATCCTGCCACGCCGCTCGGCCTTCGCGAGTATGTCGTGGCAGACGGCGCGCTGGCGGCGACGCGGACGCTCTCGCAATTTGCCGACGCGCTAAAGCCCGCCGACGTAATTGGCGCCGATGCGGTGAAGTTCGACAGCGACGCAGTGGCCTCGCTCGCCGCAAGATACTCGGTGGCGAATGGCGCGCGCTTTGGCTCCGTGAATTTCGAGCTGGGCAAGTATGGAGAAAAGAGCGCGCCAGCGTGGCGGGCGACGGTCCTCAACGACAAAGGCGACGCGCTCGGCGTGCTCATCATCACCGCGCTCAAAGGCGTCGTGCAACAGCACGATGGCTTTGACAATAAGCCCGTCGAGACCGTCGTCGTGCCGCCGCCCAAAGCCGTCGTGCTCAAGCCCGCGCCCACGCCTGCGCCAGCTAAGCCGGAAGAGCTGCTGACGAAGCCCTTCATCACCGCTCCAACCGTCGTCGCCAAGCCGCCGCAGGAGCGCGCCGCCCCGCTCCCACAGCCTACGCCGAAGCCGAATGCGGTGAAGCGATTTGGCAGCTCGGTGAAGAAACTTTTCGGCAACTGATGAACGTCGCTCAATCGCTCCGCCGCTTGCTCGGCCCCGGCGTCGTCGCCACGGATGAAGCCACGCTCGCCACGCACGCGAAGGACCGCTGGTTTGCCTCGCGCCAGCCGGATGTCGTCGTCCTCGCCCGCGAGCGCAGCCATGTGGAAAAGACGCTCCGTTTTGCCAATGAACACGGCATCCCCGTGACGCCGCGTGGCGCAGGCTACGGCTACGTCGGCGGCTGCGTGCCGTCGTGCGGCGGCATCGCGCTGAGCGTCGCGGCGATGAACCGCATCATCGAAATCAACACCCCCGACGGCGTCGCAGTCGTGGAGCCCGGCGTCATCACCGGCGACTTGCAAGCGGCGGTGCGCGAGGTCGGCTGGTTTTACCCGCCCGACCCGGCATCGCTGAAAGATTGCAGCATCGGCGGCAACATCGCCACGAACGCAGGCGGCCCGCGTTGCTTGAAATACGGCGTCACCCGCAACTACGTGCTCGGCCTCGAAGTCGTGCTCGCCGATGGCCGCGTGCTCGATTGCGGCGGGCGCACGCACAAGAACAAGCAGGGCTTCGATCTCGTCGGCAGCTTTGTCGGCAGCGAAGGGCTGCTCGGCGTCGTGACGAAGGCCACGCTGCGCATCCTCCCGCACCCGCCCACGCGATCCACGCTCGCCGCCAGCTTCCGCACATTTCGTGCAGCGGCGGATGCGGTGCAGAAGATTTTCGCCGCAGGCTTCCTCCCGAGCGCGTTGGAAATCGCCGACCCTTTCACGCTGAAAAGTGCGCGTGAATATCTAGGCCGCGAGATCGCTCCCGGCGCGCAATCGCTCGTCCTCGTGGAACTGGACGGTCATGCGAAATCCGTGCGCGGCGAGACCGCCGACTTGGCGAAAAGACTGCGGGCGATGGATGCGATCAACGTTCTCACCGCCCACGGCGACGAGCAGTGTGAGAAGCTCTGGGGACTTCGCCGTGCCTACAGCGCATCGCTCAAAGCGACCGGCCTCACGAAGCTGAACGAAGACATCGTCGTCCCGCGCGGCAAGCTCGTGGAGCTTGCGGAGTTTGGCGAACGGCTGGCGGCGAAAACTGGATTTCCAGTCGCATGTTTCGGCCACGCGGGCGATGGAAATATCCACGTCAACATCATGGCCGCGCGCTACCACGAAGACCCGAAAATCAAAGCCCGCGTGGACCGCGCGCTCGATGAGCTGTTCAAGTTTGTGCTGAAGGCGGGCGGCGTGATTACCGGAGAACACGGCATCGGCCTCGCCAAGAAACGCTGGTGGCCGCTCGCCGTGAACCAAACCGGGCGCGACGTCCACGCCGCGCTGAAAGCGGCCTTTGATCCGAAAGGGATCCTGAACCCTGGTAAGTTTGTCGGACCTACAGTCTAGCCCGAGGTCCGCAGTTCGCAGTTCGCCGTGATTGCCGCAATAGCGCAGCGAACAGCCACGCAGGAACTGCTTCCGCCGCGCTTGCACAGAACGCGCGACCCTGCTCCATATCGCGACTCTTTCACCAAAAACGAAACCATTTATGAGCAAAAAAGCACTCAACATCGGCATCGTCGGCTACGGCTTCATGGGCCGCACCCACGCAAACGCATACCACAACGCGGCGAATTTCTTCGACCTCCCGCTCAATCCCGTCCTCAAGGCCGCTTGCGGGCGTGACGCCGCCAAAGTCAAAGCCTACGCAGACAACTGGGGCATCGAATCCACCGAGACCGACTGGCGCAAGCTGATCGACCGCGCCGACATCGATGCCATCGACATCGTCACGCCGAACGACAGCCACGCCGAAATCGCCATCGCCGCCGCGAAAGCGGGCAAGATGGTCCTCTGCGAAAAACCGCTATCACTCGATGGGCCGCAGGGCGAAGAAATGGTCCGCGTCATCGAAGCCGCAGGCGTCCCGAATACTGTCTGGTACAATTACCGCCGCGTCCCCGCCGTCACCCTCGCCAAGCAAATCATCGACTCCGGAAAGCTCGGGAAAATCTTCCACTATCGCGCCAACTTCCTCCAAGACTGGACGATTTCTGCTGACCTCCCGCAAGGCGGCGCGGGCCTCTGGCGCTTGGATGCAAAGGCGGCTGGAAGTGGCGTGACGGGCGACCTTCTCGCCCACTGCATCGACACCGCGCTGTGGCTGAACGGCCCCATCAACAACGTCACCGCGATGACCGAAACGTTCATCAAACAACGCACCCATACTGGCACTGGGAAGGTCGAGGAAGTCACCATCGACGACGCCTGCACCTTCATGGGGCACTTCGCCAACGGCTCGCTCGCGCTGTTCGAAAGCACTCGCTACGCACGCGGCCACAAGGCGCTCTACACCCTCGAAATCAACGGGGAAAACGCCTCCATCCGCTGGGACCTTCACGACCTCCACCGCCTGCAATACTTCGACTACAAAGACGAAGGCATCGTCCGCGGATGGCGCTCCATCCACGTCACCGACGGCGACCAGCCCTACATGAAAAACTGGTGGGTCCCCGGCCTCCAAATTGGCTACGCCGAGAGCTTCACGCATCAAGTCGCCGACTTCATCCGCGCCGTCGGCGAAGGCAAGCCCTGCCACCCGACATTCCGCGATGCGCTGGAGACGCAATACGTCTGCGACGCCGTCCTGCAATCCGCTAAGAGCGGTGCATGGGTGCAGTGCAAGCACGCTTAAAGAGCCCACCCATTTTACCAAAGAAACGCGCTCTGCGAGGAGCGCGTTTTTTTGTATTCGCGTTCCATCATGATTACCGTAAATTCCGCCCGTATGAGTCAGACCGTTCAACTCACCGTGCCGATGCCTGCTGGCATGGCGAAGCTGCGTTTTCCAAAAGCACTGGACGACCGTCTGCACTTTTTACTCGATGAGCAGGGCCGCAAAGGAAAGCTCACAGCAGCCGAGAAAAAAGAAGCTGAGGGACTGACGCAAATGGCCACGATCCTATCCATATTAAAGCTCGGCGCAGAGACTCGGGCAAAAAAGGCGTAACGCGATGGCGGTTTCTGCCAGTCTTCGTCGGCTCGTGGAGACGCGCGCAGAAAAACGCTGCGAATACTGCGGGCTTTCACAGCTCGGCCAAGCTGCGACGTTTCATGTGGATCACATCATTCCCATCGTGGCTAGTGGAGAGACGACACTCGAAAACCTCGCGCTCGCTTGCATCCACTGCTCCCTGCGAAAGGGCGCGCGGACGCTAGTGCCCGATCCCAAAAGCGGGAGGGCAGTCCACTTGTTTCATCCGCGCGAGCAGAGGTGGAACAATCACTTTCGCTGGCATGGTTATGAGTTGATTGGCGTCTCTGCTGTGGGCCGGGCGACGATTGAAGCCCTCGCTCTCAACAGTGCTGAGCACTGGGTCATTCGCTCCTTCGAGGCTCTTCTCCACAGACATCCGCCGCCAGAGCGCGGGCAGTAGGAGCGCGTTTTTTGTATCGCCGAAGCGTTCGGCGTTGATCGTTCGTGCGGTGTCGTCCATGTCATCGCGCGATGCGGGCAGACTTACATCTTCATTCACGACATAGCGGGGCTGCGGCCCAGTGGTTGTTCCGTCGGTTTGGGCTGCCGGACAGCTTTTCGGAGCCGCTCGACCTTTATGAAAAAGCGCGTGCTCGGGGGATGGATGCCTTCACCATCACGGACCGCGATACGCTCGATGGGTGCCTCTCCATCGCGGACAAACCGGGCGTTTTTCTGAGCACGGAAATCACCGCGCAATTCCCAGAAGACCGGGCGCGCGTGCATCTGCTGGTGTGGGGACTCACCGAGGCGGACCATCGGGAATTGCGGCTGCGGCGGGAGAATCTTTACGAGCTGCGGCGCTTCCTCGTGGAGCGGGATTTGGCGCACGCGGTGGCGCATCCGCTCCACCGCGATGAGGACCGGCTGTCGCTGGCGCATGTGGAAAAATTGCTGCTGCTCTTCCGGCATTTCGAGGGAGTGAATGGGACGCGCGATGCGCTGACTAGCGACGTGCTGCGCTTTGTGACGCAGCGCCTTTCTCCGGTAAAAATGGAGGAGCTCTCGAACCGCCACGGCATCCCGGCGACGCCCGGCGCAAAGGTGCTTGTCGGCGGCAGCAATGACCGCAGCGGCCTCTTCGTGGCTCAGGCTTGGACGGATGCGGAGGCGGTAGATGCCTCCGAGTTTCTCAGCGAAGTGCGCGCGGGACGTTGCACGGCTGGAGGCATCGCGGGGACGCCGCTTGGGCAAGCGCACGGGCTCTACGGACAGGTGTTCCGTTTCGCCACGGAGAAGGTCGCGGGGCTGAACGGCGGCGGGCTCGTGGGGAAGGCGTTTTCGCGGTTCATGGAAGGCGAGAATCCGACGGAGTTTTCCATGGGCGAAAAGCTCGGCTTTCTCGCGCAGGGCATCCTCACCGGGCAAATCTTCGAGCTGGCAAAGCCGTCGCGTGCGAGCCTGTGGAAGCAGTTTGCCGCGACTGCGCGGGATACCGATTTGAACGCGCACATTGCCGAGGCGACGGCGGGCGTGGTGGAGCCGGAGCGCCGGGCCTTCCTCATCGCGTGCCTGTTTGCCGACCGGCTGCTGTACCAGTTCTTCACCTCGTTCGTGAAAAAGCTGAGCGGAGGGAAGCTCTTCGAGGCCATCCAAGATGTCGCGATGCTGGCTCCCGTGGCGCTCTCGCTGAGCCCGTATTTCCTAGCGTTCCGGCAGATGGCCCCTGACCGCGCGTGGCTCGGCGAGCTTTGCCAATCGCTCATCGGCGAGCCCGCTCCCGCGCTGCGCAATACGAAGCGCGCGTGGTTCACCGATACGCTGGAAGACGTGAACGGCGTAGCGACGACGATTCGCCGGATGACGGCTGCGACGGCGGAGAATGGCGACTCGCTGACGGTCATCACCAGCCGCGAGAGCAGCACGCTCACGGGGATACCGCTCGTCAATTTCCAGCCCATCGGCGAGTTCGAGCTGCCGGAGTATGAGCTGCAAAAACTGTGCTTCCCGCCGGTGTTGCAGATTCTCGATTTCATCCAGCGCGGGGACTTCTCCGAACTGATCATCAGCACGCCTGGCCCAGTGGGGCTCACGGCGCTGCTGGCGGCACGGATGCTGGGTCTGCGGACGGCGGGCATCTATCACACGGACTTCCCGCAGTATGTGCGATTCCTCACGGACGACCGCTCTTGGGAGACGTTGACGTGGTCGTTCATGCACTGGTTTTACTCGCAGATGGATGTCGTGTGGGTGAACAGCGAGAGCTACCGCCGGAGCTGGATCGAGCACGATTTGCCGGAGGCAAAACTGCGCATCCTCCCGCGCGGCTTGGACACCGCGCTCTTCCGCCCCGACCGACGGACGGCGGACTTCTGGCAAAAGCGCGGAGCCGCCGCCGGGGCCGTCGTGCTGCTGTATGTGGGCCGCATCTCGAAGGAGAAGAACCTCGACGTGATCACCGCGGCATGGACGCGGCTCCGAGCACCCGGACTCGCCCTAGCCTTCGTCGGCGACGGCCCACATTTGCCCGAGCTGAAGCGGCAAGCCCCCGACGCCATTTTTACCGGCTATCTCAGCGGCGAGGAGCTGGCTACGGCCTTCGCCAGCGCGGACGTGTTCCTTTTTCCCAGCACGACGGATACGTTCGGCAACGTAGTCATCGAAGCCCAAGCGTGCGGGCTCCCCAGCATCGTCTCCGACGTCGGCGGGCCGAAAGACCTCGTGAGTGAAGGCACCACCGGCTTCATCACCCGCGGGCTGGACGTGGATGATTTTACCCGAGCAACCGCCCGGCTCATCAATGACAGTGCCCTCCGCGAAACGATGCGCGCTGCGTGCGTGCGAAGCGTCGCCAGCCGCTCGTGGAAGGATGCCGCGCGGAGATTCTGGGATGCGACGGCTGGGTAATCCCACTGCCTGCGCACTTTTTGTTCTTACATTCCAATGCTGATGGCATGTCCCCCGTTAGCGTGTGATTCGGGCCGTAGCTGTGTAGTTTCCCGAATAGCAACTGACCGTACCGTAACGGTAGTCTTGTTGATCGGTCGTGATACGATGAGCACGACTTGGAAGCCTTAATTCTAGCAGTACCGTTATGAAAACCTACCGACAACCGACAAACGCCGCGCAATCATCCGATGATCCCGAATCCCCGCACAATGGGAGTGCGCTCCGATGGGTGCGGATGCTGTTTTTGCTCATAGTTATAATTTCCGTTACGATGCCTGCGCAGGCGACCCACTTTCGCTACGGGAACTTGAACTGGCAGCCAACATCCAACCCAGGTGAGGTAAAATTTAGCCTCACGGCTGCATTTCGCCGGACAGCTTACGGCAATCCGAATGTGGGGGATATTTTCACGGAGAGTACGGGAGCGACTCGACTGTTTTTCGGCGATGGGACCCGCACCGGAACGCTGCAATTCCGAGTGACCGCGCTAAGTGCCACGGACGATTATGTGATCGGTGAAGCGCTGCATCCCGGAACGACCACGCCGGGCGTTCTGCACACTTATGAGGGCGCTGGGCCTTATACCGAAGTCGGCGTTTCGGCCTGTTGCCGTATTTCTACGGCGTTGAACCGGCGCGACGAAGACTACAATCTTTTGACGACGGTGACGCCGCTTTCCGGGAATGCGTCTCCAGTTTCCTCCCAAATCCCAATCGTTTCTGTGACGCAGGGAACTGCGAGCACTTTCACCGTTTCCGCGAATGACCCGAACGGCGACGGGCTTCGCTACCGTTTCGCTACGAATTCTGAGGCGGGCGGGGGTTCGGCGCCTCCCGGGATGACAATCAACCCGAATTCGGGCGTGGTCACTTGGAACACTGTAGGGCTGAATACCAATGGATATTGGACGACGCAGGTAATCATTGAGGATCTCGATCTTGAGGGAGGAGTGAAGACGAGCAGCCCTGTTGATTTTCTGCTTAAGATTAACGTCCCGAGCGGCAACGCTCCGACATTGGCGATCAATCCGGCGGGGCCCATCAATGTTGCGCCGTTCACACCGATTTCGTTCAGCGTTTCTGGTGCGGATATCGACGGTGGAGCCGTAGTTACTTTGAATACCGGGGGGCTTCCCAATGGCGCGAGCATGACGCCTGTGCTCCCAATCTCTGGCGCGGGAAGTCCCGGTGTGAGCAGCACTTTTGCATGGACGCCTCAGCCTGCGGACTCTGGCTCTTACGTCATTACTTACTCGGTTACTGACGACACGGGCTCTCAAGCGCAGGCATCGATATCAATCAATGTTAGCACCCTTCCTGAGCCAACCGTCACAGCATCACCGGTGACGAATATCACGTTCAACAGCGCTACGCTGAACGGAATTGTGAACCCAAACGGAGTCGCGACGACTTATCGTTTTGAATACGGGGTCAACGCCAGCTACGGCAACTCGACGGCACCGCTTTCCGCAGGCTCAGGCGAATCCGGCATCGCCGTCACAGGGGCGCTCACCGGACTGTCGCTCAGCACCGAGTATCACTACCGACTCGTCGCCAGCAGCGCAGGCGGCACCACCGCGACCTCCGACGCCACATTTATCACCGCTGGCCCACCGAATATCCCGCCGACCATCACGCTCACCGCGCCGACAAATCCCACGACAATCACGGAAATAGATCCTTTAATCGTGACGGCTACGGCGACCGATCAAGATGGCGTGATAGCGAAGGTTGAGTTTTTCCAAGGGATTACCAAACTCGGTGAAGACACAACGGCTCCGTATGAGTTCGACGCTGGCGTGTTTCCCGTTGGGACGTAACTCATCACTACAGTCGCCACGGACGACGATGGCGATAGCACGGTGAGTGGAGTCGCGACGCTGAATGTCATCGAAGCAATCCCCGTGGCGGTGGACGACCACGCGTTCTCCAGCCTCACCACCACGAGGATCAACCCACGCCGCAACGATACCGGCCCAGCCTCCCTGCCGCTCACGATTGTCGCCGTAGGCGGCACGCCGACTAAAGGAACGGCGAGCGTCATCGAGGGGGGACTCCGAGTAATGTATACGAGCAACGCTCCGCTCGCGACGAACGAGTTTGATTCTTTCACCTACACTGTGCGCAATAGCATCGGGCGTGAATCGACCGCTACGATCTTCATATACCCCGCTCCACTCAAAGGCGCACAATTTGCCACCCACATGAAAGACCACCACGGTGAAGTATTCGGCTTCATCACCTACAAGTTTGTCCGCAACGGCACTTTCTCCGGCATCCTTACCTATGATGGAAAGCGGTATGGGATTCTCGGAACTGTGACTGGGGACAGCCCGCTTGTCCTAAATATCAAGCGCGGGCTTACGGTCCCCCCGCTCCCACTGGAAGTAAGCGCCGGCCCGATCGTCGATGGTTCGGTGACGCTATCCACCGAAGTGCTCGATCCGTTTGGAGACGAATACTGGAGCGGGAACGCCGTGTATTCACCGTATAGTTCCGCAAATCAACCAGTCCGTGCTGGCTATTACACCGTGGGATTCGACTCGGACCCCGCACACTTGGGCGACACCAACTACCCGCAAGGCGGCGCTGGACTGAGTGTCCGCGTCGTCAGCGACGGTTCGGTGCGCATTGTGGGTCGCTCGCCCGACGGGGTCGGCATCTCATTCTACGGCAACCTTATCAGCGGAGATCGTATCCCATTTTATCTCGCCACAGGCCCGAGTGCTCGCCGAGGAAAATGGCACGGCGAGATGCAATTTACGACCTCCGGGCCAGAACTCACCGCAGATTCCGAGTGGACCATGCCTGCCCGCGATGGAACGCTCCTTTATCCAGGAGGATTTACCGTCGCCATGCCTGGAGTCGGTTGCGCATACACACGGCCGACATCTCTCGAAATTCTCGGGGGTCCGAGCGCGACTTTCGAATTTTCGAATGGTGGATTTCTGTCGCCGATCACCGCGAATCTAACGGTCGGCACGCTCCCGCTGATCGCTGGGCCCGCTCCACTCACCACAACGCGGGTGAACCGCGTTTTCGGGTATATCTCAGGGCAGGTCCGCAACGTGCAAGCTGGGGGAATCCAAGGATTCTTCGGCGTAGCGCTCCAACACCCGGCGCTGAACCGGTTTCAAGGCTCCACCTACAGAAAAACGGGCATCGGCAGCTTCGAAGGCGTCGTCCCGTGACCGACGGAATTAATACCGGCCCCCCGCTGACAAGCCTCGCGGTCCGTTTATTAATTGCAGGATCGCGCGGCGTTATTGAAACGGAATGATCGGGGTTTATAGCCGTGGTTTCATGGATTGCCGCAATTGCGTGCTGTAGTGATCGCCACTTCCCTAAACTTCTACCTTGGCAGCCGCCGAGAACCGGCTATCTACTTTCGTCGCGTGATGGTGGCCATAGCTCAATGGTAGAGTACCAGATTGTGATTCTGGGCGTTGCGGGTTCGAGTCCCGTTGGTCACCCCACCTCCCTATCGGGCGGTGTTATTAACACTTGAACTCACGAAAAGTCCCCCCACCCTCCGCGATTATGTTTCGTCCCATCCTACTCGCCGCGTCCATCGCCTTCAGCACCGCCGCATTCGCCGCCGACCCGGTCGTCGTCGAGATGAGCTTCGACTCCGGCTTCGATAAAGCAACCGTCCTCGCCGATGAGGGCGCGCCTGCTTGGATCACCAAGGTTGAGCAGCAGGGCGGCAAGTTCATCGACGAACCGAAAGGCTGGCAGGTGCTCGCCACGCAGCCGGAAGGAGTAGGGCGGCTCACGCTGACCCTCGACCGCGAGAAAATGAAGAACAACCTCGTCGCCACGATCCTTTTCGATGGTGACGCCAAAGCCGACATCGCCGTGCAACTCCTCGATGCGGAAAACCGCGTCATCATCCTCGACCTCTTCGGCAACATCGTCGAAGTCGGCGAGACCGCCGCCACCAATACATTCGTCATCCCCCTCGTGAAATATCCCACCGCACAGAAAATCGCCATCCGTCGCATCAGCGGCCAAGTCAACGTCCACGGGCTCGTCCTTTACCCCGTCGTCGTCGAAGGCGCTCCCGTCAAAGAAGCACTCCAAGACCTAGCCCGTGTCCTCGGCGATCCCCTCAGCCCGGAGAACCCTCTCGTCAAAGGGCTGCAACACGTCGCGCAGGAAAGCAACGTCGCCATCGCCCCCGTCAAACCCGCAGCTACCGCCGAAAAAGAGAAAAAGCCCTACCCCGCCGCACTCGTCGTAGCACCCGGCACGGCAGCACAGCCGATTCCTACGCAGGGCCTCGTCGCGCAGTGGACCTTTGATCTCGCTGACGCTGCGGACTCCGGCAACGGCAACGTCAAAGGCACACTCGTCGGCGGAGCGCGCGTGGCACCCGGCATTTTCGGCAAGGCGCTGCTCCTGCGAAAAAACCCATCTTCAGAACGGGAAATCCAATGGGACTGCATGACTATCCCCGCGACACCCGCGCTCGACCTCGCCGATAACGTAACCATCGCCGCGTGGGTCAACTTTAAGAGCATCGCAGGAACATGGGGCTCGCAGATCGCTTGGCACGGCGACGACCAATTCGGCCGCGACCCGTGGACCCTACGCGTCTTGCCCGATGGCTATGTCGAAATGCGCTCCGACCGCTCCGTCACCGGCGCACCGAAGTTCACCGTGTTTGAGGAGGAAATCTACCTTTCCCCAAAGGGCAAACCCATGATGAACCAGCACGTCCGCGCAGTCTCCGACCGCGTCCTCTCGCCCAACACGTGGTATTTCCTCACTGGCACCATCGGCAAAGTCTCCGAGCGCCGCCACGCCATCCGCCTATTCATCAACGGCGAACTCGTCTCCGATGTCGATACCGACGAGACCGTGAACTACCCCACCGCGAAGTTTTACACCACCATCGGCGCAGTGGACCGCGGCGGCTGGCAAAACTTCGACGGCATGATCGACGAAGTCCGCATCTACAGCCGCTCCCTCACGCCCGCAGAAATAAAGAGCCTCTACCTCCAGCCGCGCCGATAGGAAACCGCCGCTTGGCGTGCGGTCGGCGCATTTCAGATCAAAAAGGGCGACCAAGTCGTCGCGATTCATGCCGACGGGCAGGAAATCCCCGTCCCCGGCACTAAAGTCTCAGTGCTCGAAAAGAACACGTTTATCTTCCAAGTGAATGGCGACAAAATCTCGGTGGACCTCAACGGAACGTCCGTCATCAAAGACCACGATGCTTCCGAAATCGAGAAAGTCGCCACCGGAGGCCGCTGGGGCTTTTACATGCCGAAGGCGTGCGCAAAGAACACCTGGAAAATCTACGACGTCGAAGTCCAGAAGCTACCGTAGCCTCGCAATGCGGCGTTCGGGCCGGGATCCTCACTTCCCTTGGCGGGTGGGGCTTATATCCATTTCCGGATGAAATCGCGGAAGCGGTTGTAGAAGAATCCGAGCAGAATGAGCACCGCGCCGAGGACGAGGAACGCGGTGATCCGCTCGAACGTACCGAGTCGCCACACATCCACGAAAAACACTGCGCCCACCGCAAGTCCCAGCACACCCAGCCCTGCGCGGCGATACACGCGCTCGCGGCGGACGATGCCGAGGATGAGGATGGTCAGCGCGAAAATGGCCCAGAACACCGTGAGGAGATTACTATGTTTCTCGCAGGTGAGTCGCGTGCCGAGTTGCAAACCGGTGGCTGCCATCGCGATCGCTAAAATGCGCGGGAAGTTCCCGGCGGCAATTCGACCTTGTTCTCCCGCACTGCGGGTGAATTCGAATCCAACGATGCACAGCGCGAGGGCAAGCCAGCCTTGAGCGACGGGTGGCAGAATCACGAGCAGGAGAAGCGCGATCCCGGCGCAGGCTGCGGCTGGGATGTAGAAATCCGCCCGTCGCAGGCTTGCGGCGAATAGACCGCAGGCGACTGTTGCGAAGAAGACCGCGCGCCACTGCTCCGGCACGTAGTACATCGCCCAGATGCCTGTGAATGCGAGAGCGCCGATGCCCTGGAGTTGGGCGATTGTCTGCCACGGGATGATGGAATCCCACGGAAAGCGGCGAAGCCTCGTGAGCACCGCGAGTGCCGCCAACACACCGGGGACCGCAAGCGGCGGCAGCCAGAAATCTCCCCGGTCGAGTCGCTCGAAAAATGCCTCGATTCCCAGCAAGAGCGGGAGCTGTCCCACGAGGAAGACACCGGGCGAACGGACGGCGAGACCGACGATCGCGAACCCGAGAACGACAGCGGGCGCGAGCGTCTGGCGGGCGGCAAGTTCGTGCCGGGTGTAGAGCCAGTACATGCTCACCACGACGGCGATGGCCGCATTGGAAAACTCGGAGACGAGCCGCGAGTGAGGTCGAACTTCGACGCGACGTTGATGCTGCCACCACGCAGCGGCGGCGATTCCGCATCCGAGTAATCCGAGTGCGCGACCTCCGTGAAAGGGCTGGAGCATGAGCGACGCGAGCCCGAGGGACAGAAACCCGAGAGTCGAGACCGGCAGCTCGGCAACGCCGGTGAGATGCACGGACGCCATGCAGACGATGCCGGTCGCGGCGAGGATGGTGGATTGGTTCGCCGTCGCTGCGTGGGCATAGACGGTGAGCGCGCCGAGTGCCGCAGCCAGCAGGATTCGGAACGCTCCGCCGCTTGAAAACCGCGCCGGGTTGAGCAGCGCCAGACGCTGCTTCGTATGCCATGCGCTGAACACGTGCGCGGCGCAGACGGTCAGCGCGACGGGCAGCGAGTGCGCTTGTTTGTCGATCAGCGCCACCATCGCAAACAGCACCGAGCCCATCGCGCTCAATACGGCCGCGATGTCGAGCAGCCACGCATGGCGCTTGTGGCTGATGAACCCGAACAGCACGCTTTCCACCGCGAGCACGATGGCCATTTGCGGGCCCGTGAGCTTCATGATCAGCCCGGCAGTCACGAGCAATGCGCCCTGCGCAAAGAAGGTGCCGTCGAGCGCGAGATTCTCCAGTTCCCTCCTGCGGGCGAACACCCCGAGCGCGAGAAGTACGACACCGAATCCCACGGTAAACGCCCAGTATCGGTCCGGCTGATGCGCGATCGCACTGAGACTCGCGTAGGTGAAAAGTGCGCCGTTATTGAGCGTGGCAAATACCGCCCGCGACATCGGCGGCGCCGTTCGCGTGATGAATACCGCCGCTGTGAAAAGCGCCCAGTAGCCGGAGAGAAACGCCGGCCCCGTCCACGCCGGCACGGGCGATGCGCCATGCACGAACCGCCAGTATGCGTAGCTCGCATACGTCGCGAAAAGGGCGGCGCTCGTCAGCCTCGCCCAGCCGTGCCGTGCGACGAAATAGACCGCGACCGCTGTGAGCAAGAGCGCGGAGAAAAGTGTGAACGTGCCGATCGGATTGATCGCCGACGTGTAGTAAGAGAGCAGCACGGCGAGCATCGCGATCGTCTCGGATCGCTTTCGATTTGCGAACCACACGATGCCGCCCGCGAATCCGAGCAACAGTGCACCGCCGAGCACCGGGCTCTCGATGACGCGGAGCTTCTCCACGAAATGCGCGGCGTAAAAAGTGTAGTACCCCGTGGCCAGCCCGCCCGCCATCAGCACGCGGGCGTAGTTGCCCATCTCTTCGCGCGTCTTTTCCAGCCACGCGCCGACGCCAAACAGCCCGCCGCCACACAGCAGAAGCATCGCGATTTTGCCAGCCGGGCCATGATGAAGGATCCACGTCTGATATGCGTAGTTGCCGAGGAAGACGAGGCCCGTCAGCAAAATGACGATGCCCACGCGGACGAGCCAAACGGTGCCGAGTTGCATTTCTAAAGAGTCCTTCTCCACAGCGGGCGCCGGCCGGCGCGGCGGCACGATGGGAAGCGGCACCATCGGCGGCGGCGGCTTCGGGAGTGGAGCTGGAATCTCCACATCCACCACGGTGGGTCGCCTGCTCTCGGCAAGGATCTTCGCAGCAGGCACCGGAGCGGGCTGTTGCTCGGGCACCACTTCCGCCTCGCAACGCTGGATCAGCCGCTCCACTTGACGCGCGAGCGCAGCCATTTCGTTCGCGATTGCTGTTTGTCGATTACGGATGACGTCGAGTTCGACGCGAGTCACAGGGTTCATTGGCGAAGAGAATGGCAGAAGCTATCGGTTTGTCCAAATTGATGGTGTCAACGAGGGCCGTTCATTTAGAGGCTGTGAAAAAGTGCCCGCGAAAGGCGCGAAAGCTCGCGAAAAAGCCGATTCTTTCGTGTCTTTTGCGCCTTTCGCGGGCCAAAGATGAATTCTTTCACAGCCTCTTAGACGTTGTCGTTTGTGAGGGCAGAGGAAGTGTATAGGGGATTGCGCTTGTTCCGGCGAGGATGGCGCGGCAAAGAGGTGCATGCTTCGTTTGGCCTCATGGATTCGGGAATGCGATGATGCGTGGTTCGGTAAGTTTTTGACGCCGCATCGGGAGATCGTCTTGGGCAATGCGCGCCTTGGTCCTGTCGATCCGGCGAGTGCGGATGGCTTGCTCATCACCGGCGGTGCCGATGTTGCGGCGGAGTTTCACAGCGAGCCGCCTGCGGACCTTTCGCTGATTAAGAATCCCGATCCGGTTCGAGATGCGTGGGAGTTTGCGGCTGTGCGATCGGCCATTGAGCGCGGTATCCCGATTTTCTGTATTTGCAAAGGGATGCAAGTGTTGAACTTGGCCCTTGGGGGGACGCTGTTTCCCGATATTCGCGGTCACGATTTGCCGGAGCTGAAATCCGCAAACATTCAGCCGCTCCGCTTTGATTCGATCGCTCGGCACCGGGTCGAGAAAGTGAACAGCTCCCACCATCAGGCGCTCGACCGCGTGGCCGATATGCTCGAAATCGAAGCGTGGCACGCGGGCGACGGCATCATTGAGCAGGTGCGAATTCGCAATTATCCGTGGAGTATGGGCGTCCAATATCACCCGGAGCGCGATTCCATTTATACGAGTCTCTTCGAGGATTTCTTCGGGCAGCTCACGCCGACCTTTGATGGTCGATAAAATGACCGACAGTCCACGCACCATCACTATCCGCATTGGTTTCGAGCTTACCTATGAAGCTGTGGACCCGACCCCGATCACGCTTCTCATTCAGCCCCGGCTGGAGCCATGGCAGAGGATGGAACGGCAACAGCTTTCATTTGAGCCGCAGGTCAATGTGGAGGAATACGAGGACGCCCACGGGAACACGGCGCATCGCTTCCGCCTTCCCGTAGGCCGCTCAACGATCCGCCAGGATGCGCTGGTGAGCGTTCCTTCCGAGCCCGAGAACCACGATCACGGCGGTGACCCGATTCCCGTGGGCGATCTGCCTACCGCGCTCCTACGGTATATTTTGCCGAGCCGATATTGCGATTCGGACCGGCTGATGGATTTTGCGTTTGGGAAGTTTGGGCAGCTTCAGCACGGGTTCGTGAGGGTTCAGGCGATTTGCGACTGGCTTCACCGCAATATCCAATACCGGTGGGGCGGTGGCAGCCCTTTTACGTCGGCGAGCGAAGTCATCAGCCAGGGCTTTGGCGTTTGCCGCGATTTTGCACACACGGCCATCGCCCTCTGCCGCTGCTTTAATATCCCGGCCCGCTACGCGACCAGTCACTTGCCGGATGTGGGGTTTCAAGACTCCGGATCGCCGATGGATTTCCACGCCTATCTCCAAGTCTATATCGGGCATCGCTGGCACTCGTTCGATGCGCGCTTTAATGTTCCGCGTATCGGTCGCATTCAGATCGCCTGCGGACTCGATGCCGTGGACGGGGCTTTCTCGACGCTCTACGGCGCAGCGAACCTCTCAGCCTTCCGAGTGTGGGCCTATCAGATCGATCCCGCCGTGGTGAGGCTCGGCGACCCGATCGACCTGGCTAAACGGCTCGACGGCACTCCGGGGCTGCGCTTCTCATCGCAAGACCTCGCCCGGTAAAAGGCGGCTAACCGGGATGACGCAACGCGCGCGAGTGGCAAATCCTCTAACATCTGGGCGGTCTATGTATTTTTCCTACGCACTACACCATGTCTCCAGCGCATCCACGCACACACCTTTACGCACTCGCACTGGCGATGATCGTCGCCTCGGCGCTTATCGGTGTCGCCCTATTGCGGTGCCAGGATTTGGAGGTTCGATACGTCCACACGATAGCTCCCGAGTTGAGCGACTTGAAGCTTCAGGGGGTCGCTTTGCAAAAGGAAGCATTCAAAAAAGACGACCTGCTCGTGCTCTACGGCAGCTCCGAACTCGTGAAAAATGTACCCAACCGGGCGAGCGAGTTTTTTGAGCCTTACCCGACAGGCTTCCGGGTTTTCCCCGTGGGCAAAGCGGGCACCGTTTCCCTCGCCATCCTTCAGAAAATCGCCGCTGTCGGCAACGATCTGCGCGGGCGCAAAGTCGCTCTCTCGCTCTCCCCGAGCTTCTTCTTCGATGAGACAGTGAACAGCGAGTACTACGACGGTAATTTTTCCGCGCTCCAAGCTACGGAACTCGCCTTCAGCACCGTGCTTTCCTACGAGCTGCGGCGTGATGCGGCTCGGCGGATGCGGCTTTACCCGGACACGCTCAATGGGAATTGGACGCTCGATTTTGCCCTAGAGCGGCTCGCCGGCGACTCGCTCGCAGACCGCCTCCTGTATGCCGCCGTTTGGCCGTTGGGGAAGCTCTCAAACGCCGTCGGGCGCGCGCAAGACCACATCGAAGCGGGTATCCAAATCTCCGATGAGAACGATCGCGACTCCGACACCCGGCCTTTGAAAATCCCGGGCATCAACTGGCGTGAAGTCATCCGCGTAGCCAACGCCACGACCAAGCGCCCGCCGTCGCCGCGCCTCACCCAGCGCCCGAAAGGCTCGCGGGACGCCAGCTTCGTGGCCAGCCTCACCGCCGCCGATGAATGGGACGACTTCGAGCTCATCCTGCGCACCTTTCGTGAGTTGGGTGCGGAGCCGCTCCTTGTCTCGATGCCACTTCACGGACCCGATCTGGAAACGACCGGTGTTTCCGGCCAGGCTCGGGCAAGCTACGGGCAGCGCCTCGCGACTCTCGCGAAAGCCTACGCTACACCGCTCGTCTATTTTCAGCAATTTGAAGACGACCCGGCTTTTTGGGAGGACAACCTCGACCATCCCGGCGTAAAAGGATGGGCGCACTACAACAAAGTGCTCGACGACTTTTTCCACGAACGCACCAAACTTTGAACACAGCCCAAATCCTCGACATCCTCGCCCGCGTCGCCGAAACCGACGAAGTCCGCACCAACCCCGACCTCGCGCTCTACGACCTGCAAATCCTCGACTCCATGAAGACCGTCGAACTCATCACTACCATCATGGAAGAGCTTGGCGTCGCCGTTTCTCCGTCTGAGTTTGACCGTGAAGCATGGGCGACCCCGGCGCTGATTATCGCCGACGTGAAACTGCGCATGACCGCCTAGCGCATGGAAGCGTCTCTCAAATGGCTGGCCGCTCGTCCCCGCCTGCAAGTGACGCTGACGGCGCTATACTACCTCGCGCTGATCGCCGTCCTGTTGCTCATGTATGGGCGGGGCAACTTCGAGACGCCGGAGTTTGTCTATCAGGAGTTCTGAAGCTACGCCGCGCTGGCGTCGGGGCGGGGGCGGATGGAGGAATGTTCGGAGCGGTCCTGGCGGCGGGTTTTCGTCTCTTTGTCTTCGGGGTAGGCGACGCGCGAGTGCATCATGCTGCTGAGGGTGTGGCGGAAGCTCTCGGCGACTTCTTGGAGTTCGTTAAACTGGAGGTTGCAGTCGTCGAGTTGCCCGTCGGCGATTCGCTTGCGGATGATGTCGGTGATGAGCTGTTCGAGCTTTTGCGGGGTGACGCGTTCTAAACAGCGCGAGGCGCTCTCGATGGAGTCGGCGAGGGAGATGATAGCGGTCTCTTTCGACTGCGGCTTCGGCCCGCCGTAGCGGAAGGAGGATTCGCTGACTGCGGGGAGGTCTTCGTCGTGGATGGAGGCGATCTTTTTGTCCTGCCGCGCGACTTCTTGGGCATCGAGCGCCTTTTTGTAAAAGAAGAAGACGAGCGAGGTGCCGTGGTGCTGCTGGATGACGTCGATGATCTCTGTGTTCAGCTTGTGCTCTAATGCGAGGGAGACGCCTTCTTTGACATGGGCGACGATGATGAGCGTGCTCATGGTTGGCGCGAGGTCGTCGTGCGGGTTGCGGTCGTGCCGCATGTTTTCGGTAAAGTACTCGGGCTTCACGAGCTTGCCGATGTCGTGGAAGTAGCTGCACACGCGGGCCATTGTCGCGTTGGCCCCGATGGCTTCGCAGGCGGCCTCGGCAAGGTTCGCGACGGCGAGGCTGTGCTGGAAAGTGCCGGGCGCTTCGAGCGTCATGCGCTTGAGCAGCGGGTGGTTCAAGTCGGCCATCTCCTGCCAGCGCACGCGCGTGGTAATGCGGAAGAGCCCCTCAATGGGCGGCAGCGCGCCGCTCATCAGCAGCGTGAGGACGATGGGCGAGCCGATGGCGACGGCGGTGAGCGTCCACAGCGCGGACCAATCCATCGAGCCCGTCTCGACCCAAAGGTGCAGGCGGGTGATCTTCAGAAAGGCGATGCCGAGCACCCAAGTCGCCAGCCCCACGAAAAGCCCGGCGCGCAGAAGGTCGCTGCGTTTCCGCACCTCCAGCGTGAGGAAGACGGAGACGAATCCGCAGACAAGCCCCGTGGTCATATTCGAGACGACCATCGAGTAGTCGGCATCAATACTCGCGAGCGTCGGGATGCTCAGCAGCGTGCAGAAAACGGTAACGAATACGCCCATCGCACGCCCTAGCAGCACGCTGATGAGTAGCGGCGCGAAGGAGAACGGCACCGCCAGTTGCCACATGTCGCGCTTGATAAAACGACCGAGACTTTCCTTCGCGACATCGCCGGAGACGACGAGCGCATCGCCCGCAGAAAGGAAGCACCACTTCACCGCGCCGAGGTGCGCGGCCATGACGAGGAGGAGGAGCAGTAGCCGTGAGTTGCGGCCCCAGACTTCTGGACGGTTTAGGCAAAGATGCGCGGTGCCGGTGCCGAAGATCAGCACGCCGACGAGGAGCACCTCGCTCGGCAAATCCGTGGTGTGCTGGAGGAGCAGCCAGCAAAACGCGATAGCGAATACGACCAAGAGGACCACCTTCGCGACAATGCCGTGTTCCAGTGTATCGAGAAGTTCGCTCTCGGTAACACGACGTCTCGTTTTCTGCGGTGCGAGGCCCTTTTTAACGAGCCGCTGACGTTCAAAGAAGCCAAGCATGTAGATTCATTTACGTGCCCAGTCTCCGCGCCCCGCTCCACGCTGGCAAATGGAAAAATCGGCTTCCCCACAGCTGCCCGCAGCAGGCAGCGTCGCCCGATGCGCGTCACAATCGTCCAGCTCGACTCGGTGTGGGAAAACAAACCGGCCAACTTTGCCAAAGTGCGCGCTCTATTAAAGAGCACGCCGCCCGCTGCCGGTGGGCTCGTCGTTCTCCCGGAGATGTTCGCCACGGGCTTCAGCCTCGATCTTTCCGCGACGCTCCGCACCGGCACGGAGACGGAGGCGGCGTTCTGCGCGGCGCTGGCGAAAGAGCACGGCTGCTGTGTCATCGGCGGCTGCATCGCTCCGGCTACCGACGGGCGCGCATACAATATCGCCGCCGCATTTTCGCCAGACGGTGAACTCGCGCGGTACGTGAAGCAGCGACCGTTCACCGGCGCGGGTGAGCACGAGGCGCACGTCGGGGGTAGCTCGCCCGTCGTCTTTGAATGGGGCGGGTTCACCGTCGCGCCGCTCGTTTGCTACGACCTTCGCTTCCCGGAGCTTTTTCGCGCTGGGTTGGGCTTAGGGGCGACGCTGTTCGTCGTCATCGCCGCATGGCCCGTGCGGCGGATCGAGCACTGGCTTACGCTCCTCCGCGCCCGCGCCATCGAAAACCAAGCCTACGTCATCGGCGTAAATCGCACCGGCAACGAACCGCGTTTCGCCTACACCGGGCGCAGCATCATCGTGGACCCACACGGCACCGTGATCCTCGCTGCGGGCGAAAGCGAATGCGCCACCAGCGCCGAACTCGACCCCGCGCTGCCGGCGAACTGGCGAGCGGAATTCCCGGCTGTGCGAGATTGGGGGCGGAACGGCCCGGACGCGTGATGAGGGTATTCGCACATTCACAGGTTGCGTTTCTAGCCGTCTGCCGCAATTTAGGCGCGTGCGTGAAAGCCCGATTGCAAACAGCTCCTTGGCACCGCAGATGCTAAATCTCGCAGCCCAATGACTTTATCCATACTACCGAGCCTGAGCCCGGTGAGTGCCGTGTTCCGATGACGACCGCACTCAGTTTCCTCGTTTTTGGATTTTTGATTTCGGTGCTCACGACACCGTGGGTCATCCGTGTCGCGCTTCAGGGAATCGGGCTTGATGCGCCGACGGAGTCGCGCAAAAAGCAGGAGGAACCCATCCCACGCCTCGGCGGGATGCCCATCATGCTCGCGCTGTCGCTCGCATTGATCATCATTCTACTGAAGCAGTCTGTGGGCGCTCTCGATTGGTTCCCCATCTTGGTTGGCTGTGTCTTGTTTTACACGTTGGGCCTCTGCGACGATATCAAGGCGATCGGCGCGAAGAAAAAGCTCCTCGGTCAAATCGCCGCAGCTGCGTTGGTGCATAGTCTGGGGCTCAGCATCGATACATTTTCGCTCCCTGACATCGGGCGGGTGGACCTCGGTATATGGAGTGCGCCAGCGACGATTTTCTGGCTCATCGCCATCCCAAATATCGTGAACCTGATTGACGGTTTCGACGGGCTTGCGGGCGGGCTTGGTCTCTTTATGTCACTGACGCTGGGCATCGTCGGGTTTCATTATCAGCACTATCCGCTGGCTTGGTTCGCGTTCGCCCTCGGGGGCGCTTTGCTCGGGTTCTTGGTTTACAATTTTCCGCCCGCGAAAATCTATCTTGGCGACGGCGGGGCCTATCTCATCGGGTTTGTTATAGCAGCGCTTCCCGTCGCCACATCGCACAAGGGCTCGGCTGCGGCGGTGCTCGTGGTGACGATCGTGGGCCTCGGGTTGCCGATTTTGGACACGAGCTTCGCGATGCTTCGGCGGGCGTTCCGGGGGTTCCCGCTTTTCCATGCGGATGATGATCATTTCCACCATCGGCTTGAGCGGCTCGGGTTTTCTAAAGGGCGCATCTTGCTCGGCCTCTATTCGCTTTGTGCCGTGCTTTCCATTCTTGGCCTCATGGTCATGTGGAACCAAAACCCGACCATCCCGATCATCGTCGGAGCGGGCGCTTTGTTCCTGATGGCGCTCGGCGTTATCAGACATTTCCACCGCGTAAAGACGTGGGACGATGCGCACCGCAAAGTTTCGCGCGTCCTCAGCCGCCGCACGGAAAACCGCTACGCGCTGCTGCAGGCCAAAGTGCTCATGATCGAGATGCAGCGTTGCGAGTCGGAGGAGGAGTTTTGGGCTGTCTTTAACGACACGATGCGCCGCGTGGGATTTGTCGAGGAGGGCGAAGTGGACGACGAGATTCGCATCGAGACGAAAGCGAACGGCGGCAAGCCGTGGGTCATCTTTGCCCCGCGCACAGACGGGACACCGATCGAGTGGCGGCGCATCGTCGAGGTATTTCGCCCCGTGTTTCTTTGCGCTCGCGAAAAGTGGAAGCGCGGTTAAAACGACGACATGGACGAACCACTTCCACCAGACGGTAAAAGACGCCACTCCCGCGAACGCCGTGCGCACAAGTCCCGCCGCCCGCCCTTATTTCCGCCGGGAACGTTGCTCCGCTGGGCACCGGCCATCGTTTTCGCACTGCTCACCGTGCTCGCTCCTCTGCTTTTCGGGGCAGAAGATCGGGTCGTCCAGATCGGGCTGCTTTTCCTGCTCGCCGTCGGGATGGTCCTGCGCCCGCCCTCTTTGGTGCCACTCAGTCGCCGGGCAAATCTCGTCATTTTTTCGCTTCTCGCGATCTTTGTCCTCAAAGAGTTTGCGCCGTGGCAATGGTTTGGCGCGACGCGATGGAGGAGCGAACTCTCATCACCGGATTACGGCGTCATTTTCCCCAAGACTCACAACCCTGAGCCGCAACGCGCCCTCGATGCTTTGCTGGCCGGAGTGGCCGGCCTGCTGTGGTTTCAATGGGCGCGCACGCTGGCCTCGGAGCGCGGTACTCGGCGCGTGATGGGCTGGGCGCTCTTCGGGGCTGGTATCGCGTTGGCCGTCGTGTGCTTTGCTATGGGGCGGATGCAAGTCGCAGCGGGCGGCGGCATGATTTACGGCTTGCGATTCGCGACGAGCTGGGCGGGCTGGGGGCCATTTCCGAATCGCAACCACACCGCTTGTTTCCTAGCCATGTCGCTCCTCGTTGGCGTCGGCTGTGTGTCGTGGGCGGTAGTGAAAAGGCGGACGGCGCTCGTCGTCACGGGGAGCATCGGGCTCCTTCTCGTCGGCGCGGCTTTGCTCGCCAGTCAATCGCGCGGCGGGCTTCTCGTGGCGCTGGGCGTGGGCCTCACTGTCTTTGCGGTCTTTGTCAGCGTACGCTTTTTCAGCTTACGCACTCTCGTCCTCGTCGTGACCGCCGGGACGTTCGTGCTCGCCGCCGTGCTCTTGTTTGGCGGTGACGTGCTCGCCCGCTTCCAGTCCGTCGAAGCCGGGACCGTCTCCAACCAGATGCGCCTAGCCATATGGAAAGACACCCTCGCCATGTGGAAAGACGCCCCATTTTTCGGCCACGGGTTAGAGACGTTCCAGCAGGTTTTCCCTATTTACCAAAGCGTGCCGCTGGATGGCGCCGTCGCCAAACACCCCGAAAGCTCCTGGCTCGCTTGGCTGGCCGAGTTGGGCATCATCCCGCTCCTCACTGGCGTCGTCGCGCTGGTTGTATTTGCTAAATCGAACCTCGACGCAGTCCTTGAGCGGCGCGGCGGCTTTTTCATCAGCATTGGCGCGTTGGCCGGGTTCGTCGGCTTTCTCGCGCATTCCGCCATTGATGTCCCAGCGCACCGCTGGGCAACGGCTGGGTTTGCCCTCGCCCTCCTCGCCGTCGCATCGCCCGTCCGCAGCCCGGAGGAGCCAGTGCAGCCGTCGTCGCGGCTTAGCGCATTCGTCCCCATCGTCATCGCGATTTTCTGGATGCTCCCACACCTTGGCCTCGGTCCGGCGTGGTCGCCGGTGAAGCCCCTCCTCTTACTCAACCGCGAGTATTGGTTCTCCAAAGGCGGCGGCGCGGACCGCCCGCCGCGCCCCACGCTGGAGGAATGGCAGACCGTCGCCACGCAGTTCCCGATCGATTGGGAAGTCCACCAAACCACCGCGATGCGCGAGCTAGAGCGCGACATCCCGCTTTGCAAAAAAGGCAAGTCGCTCGACCCCGCCGTGCAGTGGCGCTTCAACCTCGTCTCCCGCTTAGCCCCCGGCCTTTACGGCGAGTCCATGAACCAAGCCTACGCCATCGCGCAAGTCTCCGAAGCGCTCGCCGTCGGCTACTGGCAGATCGCCGTTGACCAAGCGCAGCACGCCAAAGCGGATGTGCTCCGCGACGCCGTCCGCCTATTTCCAAAGATGACCGGCCCGTGGGACATCTTCTGCGAAGAGCGCCCCCAACTCCTCCTCACCTACGCCGGCATCCTCATTGAAGACCTCCGCTTTACCCCCGAGGAAACCCGTCCGCAATTTGCCGTCTGGTGGGAAAAGCGTGCCCTCACCGCAGAACTCACCGACGAAGAACGCAACGTCTTCCACCGCTACGGGCAACACTGGGCCACCCTCGAACAGCTCGACCAGTGGATCAAACGCAACGCAGTCCGCCGTAAACAAGACTATCGCCGATGGGCTACGCTCCTCCACAAACTCCACGACGACCCGCGCGCATGGGAAATTCTCAGCGGCGTAGATAAAGAGCCCGCCCCCATCGCCCTCCCGCGCAACGCCACTGTGGCATCCATGCGCGAACTCATGAACGCTACCCCCGACAATTTCAGCAACATCGCAGCCCTCGTGAGCGCTCTCGAAAAAGCCGACGAAACCGCCGAAGCCCGCCGCATCCTTCTACGCACCGCCACCCGCGCCAACGCCCCGAAATGGTTCCTCTACAAAGCTGCCTTCGCGATGGCCGCAGATGGCAAGACCACGCCGGCCGTAGAACTCATGCTCCGCGCCAAGCTTTAGACCGTACGGGTCGAAAAAGTGATCGAACGGCTTGACGCAGACGGCGCTTCACGCAATTTCCATCCTCACGATGCTTACCCGATTTCTATACCCAGTCCTCATTGCCGCCGCCGCCTGCACCCTCGCACAGGGGCCCACCGAAAAGCCTGCCGCCGATGCACCCAAGCCTCCAGAGGCATTTATAAAGGCTAAAGAAGCCGCGGACAAAGGAGACTTCGCAGCAGCCCTCAAACTTCTCACCACAGAGGCGGACAAAGGGAACCTTGAAGCCATGACTGCCGTCGCCGAATTTCACGTCGCAGGACGCGGCACCCCGGCTTCCCCCGAGGCCGCACTAAAATGGCTCGTCAAAGCCGCTGACGCAGGTCACCCACCCGCGCAAAACATGCTTGCGGGCCTTCTTTTCAATGGTGCAACCGGCATTAAAAAAGACGAAGAGCGCGCGCGCTTCTTCCTCCAACAAGCAGCCGAAGCCGGATATGCCCCCTCACAATTTCAAGCCGGAGCCCTCGCCGAATCCGCAGTGGACTCAAAAAGCCGCGAGCCCAACTGGAAGCCGTCTCGTGACTGGTACGAAAAAGCCGCAGCCCAAGGCCAACCCGACGCACTCCTCGCCATGGCCCGCTACTACGACAAAGGGCTCGGCGGCCCAGCCAGCCTCGAAAAAGCCACTGCCTCCTGCCTAGCCGCCGCACGCGCAGGCTCAACCATCGCCATGAACGAAATGGCCGTCCGTTACCAACGCGGGACCGGCATCGCCCAAGACAACGTCGCCGCCATCGGCTGGTTCACGCTCGCCACGCAAAACGGCGTCGCCTCGGCATTCATCAACCTCGGCAACTGCTACGAAACCGGCAACGGAGTCCGCATAGACCTAGTCAAAGCCGGAGAATACTACGCCGCTGCCGCTAAAGCCGGGAACCCAGTGGCTCAGGCCTTGATCGCCCGCCTCTTTGAAGAAGGAAAAGGAACTGAAAAGAACCTCGCCTACGCCTACGTGAACTACAAACGCGCAGCCGACGGAGGCATCGCCGATGCCGCGAGAAAGCGCGACGAGATCAAAGCCAAACTCACACCAGCCGAGCTGAAAGAAGCCGAAAAAATTCTCGCCGCCAAACCCGAGGAGCCGAAGAAGGAAGACCCGAAGAAAAAGAAGTAACGCGAGCCCTCACACACCCGCCTGGGAGCGCAGATTGTCTTCGGCGATTCCGTCGAGCTGCATGAGGGACTCTACGTGCGAGAACCGCTCGCGCAGGCGCTTTGCATCCGGCATCCCACGGCTGTAAGCCATGAGCTGCGTGCGCATACTTTGCATCGCGTGCAGCTCGCTCCCCATGCGGGCGACCTCTGCAGCGCAGTGCCGTCGGACGTGTGCCCAAATCCCCGGAAGCGACGGAGGCGGGAGATGTTCGCCCGTCGCGAGGAAGTGCTTAATCTGCCGGAAGACCCACGGATGCTGCATCGCTGCCCGGCCAATCATCACGCCCGCCACGCCCGTCGTCTTTTTACGCAACTCGACGTCTTGCGGAGTGATGAGATCGCCGTTGCCGATGACGGGAATCTTCACCGTCGCTGCGACTTCGCCGATCACTCCCCAGTCCGCGAGGCCGGTGTAGCCTTGCTCTTTCGTGCGCCCGTGGACGGCGATGGCTTGGATGCCGCAGTCTTCAAGGATGCGCGCCGTCGTCGTCGCGTTGATCGTATCCGCGCTCCAGCCGATGCGCATCTTCGCCGTCACGGGCAGCGGAGCCGCCGCCTTCACGATAGCCGTCGCGATGCGGGCCAGCAGCGGGCAATCGCGGAGCAGCGACGAGCCGCCGTTCTTGCTCACGACTTTGCTCACCGGGCAGCCGAAGTTAATGTCGATAAAATCGGGCCGTTTCCACTCGCACACGATACGCGCCGCCTCGCCCAGATGCTCCGGGTCTCCCCCGAAGATTTGCACCCCGAGCGGACGCTCCGCCTCCTCAAAGTCGAGGTATTCCATCGTCCGCTCGTTCTTCCGAAAAATGCCCTCCGCGCTCACAAACTCCGTCACCATCACATCCGCACCATACTCCTTACAGAGCTGGCGGAAGGTCGTATCCGTCACCCCCGCCATCGGCGCGAGATAAAGCGGGAACTTGTCCTGAAACCAAGGCAGCATCAGGCCAGAGCTTCCTTCACCGCCGCGAAGAGCAGCGGGATATTGAGTTCGTGGTGCCCCACAAGATACACGCCCTTGCCGCCCATCGCCGTGGGTCGCCGCTGCACATTTTCGCTCGGGCGATAGTGCCGCACCATGTCGAACGTCCCCGTCGTGAACCGCTCCACCTTATGCCCGAGATTCCGCGCAATCGTCAGCGCCTTCAAGAAAACCTCCGGCATAATGACCGCGCTCCCCACATTCAAAACAACGCCCCCTTCGAGTTGCGCACACACCGCCGCAAACGTCTGGAAGTCCCGGTAGCTCGCCTCCCCCAGCACATCCCCGCGCGTCGTCGGATGCTGGTGGATGATGTCCGTGCCGATGGCGATATGCACCGTCACCGGCACCCCCAGCTCCGCACCCGTCGCCATGATGCTGAGCTGCCGATTTGGAAATGTGAGCGCCTTCTCCCCCAGCGCCCGCCCGGCCCCGAGCCCGCGCGCCACGCCATCCGCCAGCGCCGCATTCATCATCCGTCCCGTCTCATCCACCATCCCGAACGAGCCATCGTTCAGCCCCCGCTGCACGTCCTCGCTCGTCTCGCCATTATAGCACAGCTCGAAATCGTGAATTGCCCCCGCCCCATTAAACGCCACCGCGCTCACCAAGCCACACCGCATCGCATCCACGATCAGCGGATTCAGCCCCACCTTGATCGCGTGCGCCCCCATCATCAGCAAAATCGGACGCCCATTCCGCACCGCCGCCGCCATCGCCGCGACCACCAACTTCAAATCCTGCACCGCCAAAAAGTCTGGCAACGAATCCAAGAACGCCGCAAACGTCCCCCCCGGCACATGCGGGCGAGCAAACGCCTCGACCGCCACCTTATTCGCGCGGTCGGCGACGGGATACGTGCGGATTTTTGAAAAATCGAGAGATGGAAAATTCATATCCGCCGCACTCTACACGGCTCTCGAGCGAACAGCCAGCGTTGCAAATCGCGAAGTCGGCGGGTCTCACCCGAAACCTTAAAGATGGCATCTTTGCAGCACGACGCTGGCGGGGCGCGAGGCTTGCTGATAGGGAGGTTCTGTCCGAAATGTCAGCCCAACTTTATCCGCTATCTCCTTTGCAGCAAGGGATGCTCTACCACGCCGTCGCCGAGCCGTGCAGCGGCGTCGATATTGAGCAATTAGTGCTCACGCTCCACGAGCCCGTGGACGCGGGGCGCTTGCTCGCGGCATGGCAGCGGGTGGTGGCGCGGCATGGGATTTTGCGTACAGCCTTTGAGTGGCAGGGCGCGGAACCTTTGCAGCGGGTGCATCCGGCGGTGGCGCTAGTTTTGGAAAGCGGGGAGTGTTCGGATTTTGCGGCGTGGTTGCAGGTGGACCGGGAGCGCGGCTTTGCACTGGATCACGCGCCGCTGATGCGGCTGACGCTGTTCCGGATCGCCGATGCGCACTGGCGGCTGGTGTGGACTTTCCACCATGCGCTGCTGGATGGCCGGAGCTTTCCAATCGTGCTGGAGGAGGTGTTCGGGTTCTACGATGGCGCTGCCGAGGAGCCCGCGCTGCCGCGTCCGTATCGGGACTTTATCGTGTGGCAGGCGACGCAAGACCCAGCGCGCTCGGAGACTTTCTGGCGGGAGAAGTTGCGCGGCTTCCGTGCGACGACTCCGCTGCCCGTGGAGGGGCTGGAGGGCTGCTCCGCCACTCGCACGCAAGGCGACGCAGAGCTGCGACTGGATGCGGCGCTCACCGCGAAACTGGGCGATTTCGCGCGAGCAAACGACGTGACGCTGAACACGCTCGTGCAAGGTGCTTGGGCCATCTTGCTGGCACGTTACAGCGGCGAGGAAGACGTGTGCTTCGGCGCGACGCGGGCTTGCCGACACTCGACGATTGAGGGCGCGGAGTCGTGCGTGGGGCTCTTTATCAATACCGTGCCCGTGCGCACCACCGCTGCCGCCGAGACGCCCATCGCGGAGCTGCTGAACGGTCTGCGCCAAGGCTGGCTCGATGTCCGCGCGCACGAACACACGCCGCTCTCGCGAGTGCAGGCGTGGAGTGATTTGCCGCCGGGACAGCCGCTCTTCCGCACGCTCGTTGTGTTTGAAAACTACGACCTGCCCGCTCAGTTCCGCGCTCGCGGCGGGGCGTGGGCGCAGCGGGAGCTACGGCTGCACGAGCAGACGAGTTTCCCCATTTGCCTAGCCGCTTACGCAGGCGAAGAACTGCGCTTCGTCGCAGAGTATGATCGTTCAAGACTCGATGCGGCGACCATCCAGCGGATGCTCGGGCACCTCGCCAACATCCTGCGCGCGCTCCCAGAGAGCCGCACGGTGGGGGACATCGCGCTGGTTTCGAGTGCTGAGCGCGAGAGCCTCATCGCTCCGCGCAACACTCCGCCGCCGAGCGACTCCCGCGATGAACGCCCGCTTCACGCCCTTTTCTCCGAGCGCGCCGCGACTCAGCCGGATGCCGTCGCATTGATCCAAAACGATGAGTGTCTGACCTATCGCCAGCTCGACGACCGAGCGAACGCAGTCGCCGCGCATCTCGCAAGTGTCGGCGTGGGTGTGGGCGAAATCGTCGGTCTCTGTATGGAGCGTTGCCCGTCGCTTGTCGTCGCGCTGCTCGGCATCGTCAAAGTAGGTGCGGCGTATCTCCCCATTGATCTGGCGTATCCCGCCGAGCGTCTGGCCTTCATGCTCGCCGATGCGAAAGCGCCCGTGCTGCTCACGCAGCGCCACCTCGCAGACCGACTGCCCAGCGACCACGGAGCGCGGCTCGTCTTCGTGGAGGACATCGCGCTTTCCGCCGCTGCGCCCGCACGCGCAGGCACGCCGGAGCAACTCTGCTACGTGCTCTATACGAGCGGCTCTACGGGTAAACCCAAAGGCTGCTGCATCACCCACCGCAACATCGTGCGGCTATTTACCGCGACCGAGCCGTGGTTCCACTTCACTCGAAATGACGTGTGGACGCTCTTTCACAGCACGGCGTTCGACTTCTCCGTGTGGGAGCTGTGGGGCGCGCTGCTCTACGGTGGCACGCTGGTGGTAGTGCCGTTTGAGGTGAGCCGTTCGCCGGAGCAGTTTCACGAACTTCTCGTCCGCGAGGGCGTCACGATTTTGAACCAAACGCCGAGCGCCTTCCGCCAGCTCATCGCCGCCGACTCCGCATCGCCCCGCTCGCACGAGTTGGCGCTGCGCACCGTCGTGTTCGGCGGCGAAGCGCTGGAAATGCAGAGCCTCCGCCCGTGGTTCGAGCGCCACGGCGACACGAAGCCGCAACTCGTGAACATGTACGGAATCACGGAGACGACCGTGCATGTCACCTACCGCCCGCTCACCGCCAGCGACCTCACGCGCGGCAGCGTCATCGGCGAGCCGATCCCCGATCTCCAACTTTACATCCTCGACCCGCAGCTCCGCCCTGTGCCCATCAGCGTCCCCGGTGAACTCTTCGTAGGCGGCGCGGGCCTCGCGCGGGAATATCTCCACCGCCCCGAGCTGACCGCGCAACGCTTCATCCCGAGCCCATTTGCGCCGGGCGAAAAGCTCTACCGCACCGGCGACCTCGCCCGCTGGCTGCCAAACCGCGACATCGAATATCTCGGGCGCATTGACCAGCAGGTGAAAATACGCGGCTTCCGAATCGAGCTCGGGGAAATCGAGAGCCACCTGCTCACTCACCCCGGCATCCGAGAAGCCGCCGTGCTCGTCCGCGACAAGCGCCTCATCGCATGGTTCGTCCCCACCGCCGCCGCGCCGGCCACCGCTGAGCTGCGCGCACATTTGAAATCGTTCGTCCCCGACTACATGGTGCCCGCCGCATTCGTCGCGATGGAGCGGATGCCGCTGACGAATAACGGCAAGCTCGACCAGCGCGCATTGCCCAACCCCGCCGAAGAGCGCCCCGATGTCGCCGCGCGCTACGTCGCACCGCAGACGCCCGAACAGCACGCGCTCGCAGAAGTCTGGCAGCGTCTGCTGAAAATTGAGCGTGTCGGCATCCACGACAACTTCTTCGAGCTCGGGGGAGACAGCATCCTCAGTATCCTCGTCGTCACACAGGCTCGGCAACGCGGTATCGCAGTCACCCCGAAGCTCCTCTTCGATCACCCCACAATCGCCGAACTCGCCGCTCAAAAAGCTGCCGACCCGACACGCCTCGTCGAGCGTCCCGCGACGGGCGCAGTCCCGCTCACGCCCATCCAGCATTGGTTCTTCGCTCATCAGTTCGCCGACGCGCACCATTGGAATCAATCGTTCGCCTTCAGCCTGACGCGCCCCGTCGAGCGCGAGCGACTGCTCGCCGCAATAGGGAAAGTGCTGCAAGCACACCCGGTGTTCCGGCTGCGCTTCGATGGGAAAGGAGCACAGTTTTTCGGCCAAGTTCCCGCAGCCGAACTCTCGGAGCCCACCGCGCTGCAATCGTCCCTGCGACTCGACGGCCCGCTCATCCGCTTCGCACTTCTGGATGCGGAGACGCTGCTCATCGCCGCGCATCATCTCATCATAGACGGAGTCTCCTGGCGCATCCTGCTCGAAGACCTCGACCACGCACTGCGCGGCGTCGCGTTACCTTCGCCGACGACCGGCTTCCACACATGGGCCGATGCGTTGCCAAGCGCGCTGGCTGGAGCAGCGAACGAGCGAGCTTACTGGCTCGATGTGCTGAGTTCCGCAAACACGCCGCTGCCTGCCGACCACAGTCTCGGTGAAAACACGGAAGCCTCCGCCGAGACAATCGTCTGGCGCTTTTCTCCCGAGGAAACGAACGCGCTGCTCCACAAGCAACCGCTCGGCGTGAGGACGCAAGAGGTTCTCCTCGCCGCGCTCGCCGAAGCCCTAGCGCACTGGACAGGGCGCGATGAACTCACCATTGAAACCGAGGGACACGGTCGTGAAGAAAGCGCGCTCAAAGACCTCGCGAAACTTGCGGGCACGCCGGACCTCTCCCGCACGATTGGCTGGTTCACGACGATCTTCCCGCTCCGTTTGCGACGCGCCAGCACGCCATCTGCGACGCTCGATTCCGTCGTTCGCTCGCTGCGCGACGTGCCGCATCACGGCTTCGGATATTCGCTCCTCCGCCAGCACGACGAGGCTCTGAATAGCCACGCCGACGTGCTCTTTAACTACCTCGGGCAATTCGACCAAACCGTCGCCGGGCTCGAACACTTCACGTTCTCCGCCGCACCGACAGGCCCGTGGCACGCCCCAGCCGCGCGGCGCACGCATGTCCTCGAACTCAACGCGCTCGTCATCAACGGCGCGCTGGAAGTCCGCTTCGCATTCAGCGCCAACCTCCACCAAGCCGCGACCATCGAGGCCGCAGCGCAACGCTTCATGGCAACCGTGCGCGAACTCTCTGCGCGGAAGTATCCGCTCGCTCGCCTGTCGGAAGAATCGCTTGCCGAACTCACCGCGAGCCAGCCGACGCTGGAGGACGTTTATCCGCTTTCGCCGATGCAGCGGCTGTTCCTCGCAGTCGAGGCAGCGCGCCCCGGCAGCGGCACCGACCAATGGCACTGCCGCTTAAACGGCCTGCTAGACCCAGACGCGCTCCGCTCCGCTTGGCAGCAAGTCGCCGCGCGCCATCCCGCGCTCCGCACCGGTTATCTGGCGGAGACTGCCGAGCCGCATCAATTCGTCCTCCGCGCCGCGCCGCCACCGTGGCACTTCGAGGACATCTCGGCATCTACGAACGACGCACAGCGTACGCGCTTCGCGCAGTATTTGCAGACAGATGCCGCGCGCCCTTTCGACCTCGCGCAGCCGCCCCTCACTCGCCTCGCGCTCTTCCGTGTGAACGCGCAGGAGCACTGGTTCGTATGGACGCATCATCATCTCGAAATTGACGGTTGGTCGTGGCCGCTCGTCTTCCGCGAACTCTCGCTCGCGCTGAACCATCAGCTCGCCGAAGCCTCGCCAGCTCCGCCCTATCGCGACTTCATCGCGTGGCTGGCGATGCGCAACGCGAGCCGTTCCGAAGCGTTCTGGCGTTCGCAGCTCAGCGGCTTCCGCACGCCGACCCCGTTGCCCATCTCGCCTGCGCTTGCGCCGGAATGTGAGTGCTCGGAGACGTTCGATGCGGCGCAACTGAACTCCGCAGCGCGTCGCTTGCAGGTGACTGCAAACGTGATCGTCCAATGTGCATGGGCAGCGCTTCTGGCCCGCCACGGCGGAACTGGCGACATCGTTTTCGGCGCGGCATTTTCCGGTCGTCCGGCGGACCTCACTGGCTCGGATCGGATCGTTGGACACTTCGTGAACAACCTCCCTATCCGAGTCAAAGTCAGCGCGGAAACCACGTTGGCCACAGCGGCGGCGAGGCTGCACCAGAGCCTCTCGCGGGTTGCGGAACAGCAGGCCACGCCGCTCGCAGACATCCAGAGCTGGAGCGAGCTGCCGTGGCACGCGCGCCTTTTTGAAACGCTCGTCGTCTTTCAAAACTACGTCACCGATGGAGCGGCGCAATCGCTCGGCTCCGCCGCCATCGCAGACTTTCACGCGCCTGTGCGGACCAACTATCCGCTCACGCTCGTCGTCCAGCCGGGAAACGAACTTCGCATCACGCTCGTAGCAAACGCGAACGTCGCCTCGCAGGAAGCGGTTCGGGCGCTGACGGGCCAACTTTGCGCGCTCGTCCAAGCCGCCATTGCCGCGCCGGACCAAGCACTCGTAAGCATAGCCTCTTCGCTCGCCGAATTGCGAACCGCTCCAACCGCTCCGCTGGCGAGTGCTGGCCCGCAAGCGCCCGCTGCTTCGCATCTCGAATCCCAAATCGCGAGCATCTGGGCCGAGGCATTTGGGCGCACGGTTTCCGTGACGGATAACTTCTTCGACCTCGGCGGGCATTCGCTGCTCATGCTCCGCGTCCACGCTCGACTCGTGTCGGTGCTTGGACGCGAGATACCTGTCGTGAAGCTCTTTCAGCATTCGACCATCAGCGCCCTAGCGCGCTTCCTCGGCGGCGAAACCAGCGCGCCAAACGTCGCGGGGGCAGCACAGGACCGCGCTGCAAAAGCCCGAGCCGCACTCGCGCGTCGCCCAGTCCCAAAGCGCACAAATTTATGAGTAACTCCCATGATTCACTCGAAGGTATCGCAATCGTCGGCATGGCCGGGCGCTTCCCCGGCGCGCCGAGCGTCGCGGACTTTTGGAAGAACCTCATCGCAGGCGCAGAGACGATCTCCACGCTGACCGACGAACAACTGAGCGCGGCTGGGGTGAAGAAAGGAGATGCGTATGTTCCCCGTCGCGGGCTGTTGGAACGGCCCGAGTTTTTCGACGCCGCGTTTTTCGGCATCTCGCCGCGCGAGGCCGAGGCAATGGACCCGCAGCAGCGTATCTTTCTCGAAGAAGCATGGACCGCTCTCGAAGACGCAGCCTGCGATTCCGCGCGCTACGCCGGAGCCATCGGCGTCTTTGCCGGGATGTCGAACAACACCTACTGGGCGAACAATGTGGTGCATCATCCAGAACTCATCGCGAGCGTCGGCTGGCTCACGGCGATGATGGGGAATGAGAAGGATTACCTCGCGACCCGGACCGCGTATAAATTGAACCTCCGTGGCCCCGCGATCAGCATCCACACGGCGTGCAGCACATCGCTCGTCGCGGTGTGTCAGGCTGTGCAAAGCCTACTCAGCTACGGCTGCGACATGGCTCTGGCGGGCGGAGTCTCCGCGACTTTCCCGCACGAGCGAGGATACGTCTATGATGAAGGCGGCATCCTCTCGCCCGATGGTCACTGTCGCGCATTCGACGTGAGTTCGGCAGGCACCGTGTTCAGCAATGGCTGCGGCGTCGTCGCGCTCAAACGCCTCGCCGATGCGGTGGCGGATGGCGACCGCATCTACGCGGTGATCAAAGGTGCGGCCCTGAACAACGACGGTAGCAACAAAGTGAGCTTCACCGCGCCAAGCGTGGACGGGCACACCGAAGTCATCGCACTGGCGCAAGCTCTTGCTGGCGTCGAGCCGCGCAGCATTGGCTATGTCGAAGCGCACGGCACGGCGACGCCGCTCGGCGACCCCATAGAGATCGCCGGGCTCACCCAGGCATTCCGAGCCGGGACGGACGAGCGGGGCTTCTGCGCGCTGGGATCGGTGAAGAGCAATATCGGGCATCTCGATGCTGCGGCGGGCGTCGCCGGATTGATCAAAACTGCGCTCGTCCTCCATCACGGGCGTATCCCTGCGAGCCTCCATTTCACGGCCCCCAATGCGAAACTCGACCTGCCCGACTCGCCGTTCTTCGTCGTGAACGAAGCGCGGGATTGGCCAGCCAGCGCAGAGCCTCGGCGGGCGGCGGTGAGCAGCTTTGGCGTAGGTGGAACGAACGCGCACTGTGTGCTCGAAGACTTTGCCGCAGCTCCCGCGACGACGGAGGAGCCGACACCGCAAGTCCTTACACTTTCGGCCAAAACAGAAACGGCCTTAGTCACGATGGCGGAGAATCTCGCGCGGACTTTGGACGCGAATCCGCAACTCTCGTTCGGAGACATCGCACACACGCTTCACATCGGGCGGCACGATTTTGCCCACCGTCTCGCAGTCGCGGCGGCCCATCCCGCTGCGGCAGTAAACGCGCTTCGGGGCGTGGAGCGGCGGAGTTCCGTAAAAGGTCGTGCGTCGAGTTCACAGCCGCGCGTGGTTTTCATGTTCCCCGGTCAGGGCTCGCAATACGTGGGCATGGGCGCGCAGCTTGCGGCGACAGAGCCGGTCTTCCGCAAGGCGCTGCAACGATGTGCGGAGATTCTCCGTCCGCAGCTTGGCTGTGATCTTGTCGAGTTGCTGGGCGATACGACCGACGAAGCGCGCCTGCGTTTGCGAGAGACTCGCTTCACGCAGCCTGCGATTTTTTCCATCAGCTACTCGCTGGCGGAACTGTGGCGTTCGTGGGGCGTTGAGCCTGCGCTGATGATCGGCCACAGCGTCGGCGAATATGTCGCAGCCACGCTCGCTGGAGTTTTCTCGCTGGAGGATGGGCTTTCGCTCGTCGCCGAGCGCGCGCGGCTGGTGCAGGCGCAGCCTTCGGGCTCGATGCTTGCGGTTCGGCTCCCGAGTGAGGAAGCCACTCGTTTTTGCAGCGCAGAAATTTCTCTCGCTGTGGTAAATGGGCCGTCGCTCTGTGTGCTCGCTGGGCCGAGTGAGGCCATCGCCGCCGTGGAGCAACAACTCGCTGCCGAGAATGTCGCGGCCAAGCGGCTGGAGACATCGCACGCTTTCCACTCTGCGATGATGGAGCCCGCTATCGCCCCGCTCCGTGCGGCTGCGCAGAAGGTTGCGCGCAATGCGCCGCGGACGCCGATCCTTTCTACGGTCACGGGCGATTGGCTCACTGCAGACGAGGCGACTGACCCAGAATACTGGGCGCGACACGCACGGGCGACGGTGCAGTTTTCCCCGGCAATCGCGCGTCTGCTGGCGGAAGAAGATGTCGTCTTTCTCGAATGCGGCCCCGGCAACACGCTCACACAGCTCGGCAAACAGCACGCGAAATCGGACCGCGTTTTCGTCTCCACACTCCGCGATGGCGTGGCGGAACTCACCAGCGCGCATCTCGCGGCGGGGCAGCTCTGGACTAGCGGAGTGACCGTCGGTTGGCGGACGATGGACGGAGAACGTCAGCGTCGCAAAGTCTCACTGCCGACGTATCCCTTTGAGCGGCAGCGGTACTTTGCGGAAGCGCCAACGGAATGCACGGCAACGACGCAACCGCGCGTCGAGCCTGCACAAGTCGTAGAGGCCACGCTCGAAGCCGCAGCCACGACTCCAGCGGGACGCATGGGCGAAGTGATTGATGAGCTTCAACGGCTGTCCGGCCTCGACCTCAGCGGAGCAAGCCCGGACCTTTCGTTTACCGAGCTTGGCTTCGACTCGCTCTTCCTCACGCAAGTCGCCGTCGCTCTCTACAAGCGGTTCGGGGTGAAGATCACCTTCCGGCAGCTCTTGCAGGATTTGCCGAGCCCTGCCGCTGTTGCGGAGTTTCTCGACAAGCACGCGCCCGCTGCTGGGCCGTCCAAGAAGGTCGCCGCCGCTCCTGCCGCGCCGAGCAATGTGCCCACGCCGCGCGCCCACGGGCCGTTCCGTGGGATTGACCGGACTTCGACGACGCTCTCGCCCGAGCAGGAAACGCACGTCGCCGACCTCATCGCCCGCTACACGGCGAAGACGGCGTCCTCGAAGCGGGCCACCGCGCAACACCGCGCGCATCTCGCCGATCCTCGTGCGGTTGCTGGCTTCCGGCGCGAGTGGAAAGAGATCGTCTATCCGCTCATCTGCGACCGCTCGGAGGGCGCAAAATTGTGGGATGCAGACGGCAACGAATACACGGACATCACGCTCGGCTTCGGCCAGATTCTTTTTGGGCACCGCCCTAAATGGCTCGTGGATGCGGTCGAGCGGCAGCTCAAGTCCGGCATCGAAATCGGGCCAACCTCGTCGCTCGCCGGTGCTTTGGCGGAGCGGCTTTCCCGCTACCTCGGGTTGGAGCGTGTGGCCTTTTGCAATACCGGCAGTGAAGCCGTGGCCGCAGCGTTGCGCGTGAGTCGCACGGTGTCTGGGCGCGAGCGAGTCGCGGTGTTTGGCGGAGCGTATCACGGCATTTTCGATGAGGTGCTCTTTCGTCCCGGACCTGCGCCGATTGCGCCGGGAATCCCGCAGAGTGCGGTGCAAAATCTCGTCGTTCTCGAATATGGGAGCGACGAGTCGCTCGTGTGGTTGCGGGAGAATGCGAGCGACCTCGCTGCAATTATCGTCGAGCCTGTGCAGAGCCGTCACCCAGCGCTCGCGCCGCGCGAGTTTCTCCACGAACTCCGCCGCATCGCCACTGCGGGCGGGGCGGCGTTGATCTTCGATGAGATCGTCACCGGCTTCCGAGTCGCGCCCGGCGGCGCGCAGGAATACTTCGGCGTAAAGGCGGACCTAGGGACGTATGGCAAAGTCATCGGCGGCGGGATGCCCATCGGCATCGTGGGCGGAAGCCGCGAATACATGGACGCGCTCGATGGCGGTGCATGGAACTACGGCGACGACTCTTTTCCGGAAATTGGCGCCACATTTTTCGCCGGGACGTTTGTCCGTCACCCGCTCGCGCTGGCAGCGGCGAGCGCAGTGCTCGATGCGCTGGAACGCAGTGGCCCAGAGCTTCAGCGAACGCTTGCCTCGCGTGCCGCGGGCTTGACGGTGAGGCTCAATGCGACGCTGGAAGCTCATGGGCTCGCGATGCGCTGGCAGAACTTTTCATCGCTCTATTATTTGCCGCTGCCGACGGAGTTGCGGTATGCGCCGCTCCTCTTCACCCACATGCGCCTGCGCGGGCTTCATGTGTGGGAGAATCGTCCGTGCTTCCTCTGCGCGGAGCACACCGAGGCGGACCTAGATAAAATCGCGACCGTATTCGAAGAGAGCGTCGCGGAGATGGCGGCTGCCGGACTGCTCGGCGCGGTGACGCCTCAAGCGTCTTCTGAAACTTCTCCTTTGTCCGACGGGCAGCAGGAAATCTTTCTCGCTGCTCAACTCGGCGATGATGCGAACGCTGCGTTTAACGATTCGATCCGTCTTCGCATTCGCGGCGTTATCGAGCCGGAGAAACTGCGCGCTGCGCTTTGCGAGGTCGTCCAACGTCACGGCGCACTGCGCACGACGATTTCAGCGGATGGAAAAACTCAGCGAACCCACGCGGCACCTGACCCCGTCGAGCTTGCTGCCGTGCCCATCGCGGATGAAGCGGCGCTCTTGCGCGCAATCGCGGCGCAGGCGGAGAGGCCGTTTGCTTTGCAACACGGGCCGCTCTGGCGTGCGACGCTGTTTTCTTTGAGCGAGAGCGAGCACGAGCTGGTTTTCACGGCGCATCACATCGTCTGCGATGGATGGTCGTTCAGCACGGTCGCGAGCGAATTGTCGGCTCTCTATTCCGGCGCGACTGCGGCGTCGCTCCCGGCTCCAGAGAGCCTCGCTGCTTACAACCACGAGCAGATCGGACGGCGGAAAACGGCGGACTTCTCCACGAGTGAAGCATGGTGGCTCCAGCAGTTCGCGACGGTGCCGCCTCTGCTCGATTTGCCAACGGACGCTCCACGCTCGGGACTGCGCACCTTCCGCTCCGCCACGCGAAGTGCGCTTCTGCCAGCGCCGACTTGCGACGCGCTGCGCAAGGCTGCGGCGGCGAATCGCTCGACGGTTTTTGCGTCCCTCTTCGCGACGTTTGCCACGTTGCTTGGGCGCCTCAGCGGGCAGTCCGAGCTGGTGGTAGGCATCGCATCTGCCGGGCAGACCCGCGTGGATGGGCCGTTGATTGGACATTGTGTGAACTTCCTGCCGCTCTCCGTAAGGTTTGACCCGGAGGCATCGCTCACCACCGCGCTGCCTGCGCTCAACGCGCTCATCCTCGATGCGCAGGAGCACCAAGACCTCACGTTTGGCCGACTGTTGAAAAAGCTCAGCGTGCCTCGTGTCGCCGGGCGGATGCCGCTGGTGAGCGTGAGCTTCAATGTGGACCGCGCTCCGGGAGCGTTGCCGTTTGGCTCAGCGACGGCGGAGTATCTCCCGGCGGAAAAGTCGCGCTACCACCTCGAACTCAGTTTCAACCTCATCGAAGAAGCGGGCGGCTATCGGATTTTCTGCCACTTCAATCGCGAGCTATTTGGCGGCGAAACGATTGAGCGATGGCTGTCGCACTACGTCACCCTCTGCGAAGAAATCTCCGCACGACCCGATGCGCCACTCCGCGCACACTCGCTCCTCTCGCCCGCGGAACAGCGCGTTCTCCTAGAAGATATGAACCGGACCGCCCGCGACTATCCGCGTGCTGTCGGGCTCGATACACTCTTTGAAAAGCAGGCGGCTAAATCCCCCGGAGCGATCGCCATCGTGGATGGCGAGCGCCGCTTCACCTACGCGCAGCTCAACGAACAATCGAACGCGCTCGCTGCCAGCCTCATCACTCGTGGTCTTGCCGCTGGCTCTTTCGTGGGGCTCGCGCTGGAGCGGTCCGCCGAGCTGATCGTGGCGACGCTGGCGATCATTAAAGCAGGGCTCGCATACGCACCGCTCGACCCATCGTGGCCTGCGGAGCGCCTGCGCTTCATGGCTGAGGATTTGTCGCTGCGGGTGATCATCGGCTCCGCCGAAATCGCGGGCATCGAACGAATGGCTGTGACGCTTCACGGGGATGGGAGCGCGGAGAATCCGAGCGTGCCGACCGATGGCGGGAGCACGGCCTACGTCATCTACACGTCTGGCTCCACTGGCACGCCGAAGGGAGTTGTCGTCCCGCACCGCGCGGTTTCGCGCCTTGTCTTGAATACGGATTACGCGGCGCTGACTGCGGACGATGCCGTCGGCCATGCGTCGAACCCCGCGTTCGATGCGGCTACGTTTGAAATATGGGGACCGCTCCTCAATGGCGGTCGCATCGTCGTTTTGCCGAAGACAACGATGCTCGATCCGGCACGCCTCGGGGCCGCGATCCGTGAGGACGGAATCACTGCGCTCTTCATCACCACGGCGTTGTTTAATCAGGTCGCGAACCACGCGGCATCAACGTTCCAGCTGCTCCGACATTTGCTCTTCGGCGGAGATGCGGCCAATCCGCAGGCGGTCGGACGCATTTTTGGAAGTGGCGCGCCTACACGTCTGACGAACATCTACGGACCCACGGAGGTCACTACTTTTGCTGCGGCGCACCTTATTACCGAGCACCCGCACGGTGCTGCGATTCCTATCGGTCGTCCGATTGCGAATACCGAAGCCTACGTGCTCGACGCCTACCAGCAGCTTGTCCCGCTCGGGGTCGCGGGCGAGCTTTTCCTTGGCGGCGACGGCCTTGCGCTCGGCTACCACAATCGGCCCGAGTTGTCGGCGGAGCGGTTTGTTCCACATCCCTTCAAGACGGGCGAGCGGCTCTATCGCACAGGAGACAGCGTGCGTTTGAGGGCGGATGGGGAAATCGAATTTCTTGGGCGGCTGGACAACCAGATCAAACTGCGCGGCTTCCGCGTGGAGCTTGGGGAGATCGAGGCGGAGCTGGCCAAGCATCCGCAAGTACGCGAGGTCGCAGTCAAAGTGTGCAGCCATGATGCAGGCGAGAAGTGGCTCGCAGCCTACGTCGTAGCGCGGGTCGGCGCACCGATGGACGAGACATCGCTGCGAACATTGCTCGCGCAAAGACTGCCGGACTACATGGTGCCGACGGTGTTTGTTTCGCTGGAGCGCCTCCCGCTCAACGCGAATGGGAAAGTGGACAGAGCGGCTCTGCCTGAGCCCGTCATCCGCTCGCAGGCCCCGGCCCCACAGTCTTCCACGGCGACGGCGGCTCGCGTCGCCGCGCTCATGGCGGCTTCACTTCGGCAGGCCGATGTCCCGATTGACGGCGACTTTTTCCGGCTCGGCGGACACTCGCTTCTCGCGATTGATTTGCTGGCGCGCTTGAAGGCGGAGTTCGGCGTTGAGCTTCCTGCGAGCCGGATTTTTGAAACCGCGACGCCCGCCGGGCTTGCGCAATTCATTGATGAACACCGGATTCAGGCACCTCCTGCGGACTCACGCTTCATCGTTCCCGTGCAGCGTGGGAATCCCGGCGTGCGCCCGCTTTTCCTCGTTGCAGGCGGCTGGGGTGGGGAGATTGAGTTTCTCGTCTATGGTCAACTCGCTCGCCATTTAGGTGAAGGTCAGCCGATCTTCGGGCTCAAGGCGCGTGGCGCAGGCACTGGCGAGGCACCGCATCGCACGGTGACGGAAATGGCTGCTGACTACCTACGCGAGATTCGGGCGATTCAGCCGCACGGCCCGTATCTCATCGCGGGCGAGTGCGTCGGTGGCATCTGCGCGCACGAGATCGCCTGTCAGCTCCGCAATGCGGGCGAGGAAGTCGGTCTGCTCCTGCTGCTCGACACCAGCACGCCCAACCCCGCAGAGCTTGCTGACTACCTCCGTGCCGAGGAGGAGAAACGGGCACTCGAAACCAAATCCCACAGCCTTCTCGCTCGGGTGCGAAGCGGTATCTCCGCAGTCGTGAAGTCCGTGCTCGGCGCGCCTCAGACGCCAGCGCCAGTGCTCCATCCGCGCGGGCAGGCGGTGTACCCTGTCACGCTGATGAGCCATCAATTGCAGCCGTATTCTGGGCGCATCACGCTCTTCATTGATGCGGATGCGCACGCGGCCTATGACCGACTTGGCTGGGAAAAAATTTCCGGCGCGCAGCTCGATGTTCACGTCCTCCCTGGGACGCACATCACTTACATCCGCGACAACAATGTTACCGCTGCGGCGAAGCTACGCGAACTGTTGGATCGCGCTACTGCTTGAGTAGCTTTGCGAGCAACGGGGCGACGGCTTTGGCGTCGGCGGGCGTGTCCACTCCGAGGCTGATGTGCTTCACTTCAACGACGCGGATTTTCACGCCGTTTTCTAAAGCGCGGAGCTGCTCCAGCGACTCGGCCATTTCGAGAAGCGTCGGCTTCCATTTCACGAACTGAAAGAGCAGCTCCATCGTGTAGCCGTAGATGCCTTGGTGGCGGAAAAAGCGGAGCCCGTGCGTCTCGTTGCGCACGTAGGGCAGTGGCGAGCGGCTGAAGTAGAGCGCGTCGCCTTTCCGATCCATGACGACTTTTACGGCGTTGGGATTTGCGATGTCGTCGTCGAGATCGAAGACGCTCGCGGAGGTGATCATCTTCACGCTGGAGTCCGCTGCGAGGGATCTCGCGAGCTTCGAGACGGTGCCGGGATCCACGAGCGGCTCATCGCCTTGGACGTTGATGACGTGGGTGAAGTCTTTGAGTTTTTTCTTCGCGACTTCGGCTACGCGGTCCGTGCCCGAGCGGCACTTATCGGACGTGAGGACGCACTCCGCGCCGAAGCGTGTGCAGGCGTCGGCGATGCGCTGATCCTCCGTGGCGACGATGACGCGCTCGATTCCCTTCGCTCGGCTGGCGCGCTCCCAGACGTGTTGGATCATGGGTTTCCCAGCGAGGATGAAGAGTGGCTTGCCGGGGAAGCGAGTGGCTGCGAAGCGGGCGGGAATGACGACGGCGATTTTAGCGGGCATGGGTCTGGCGTATGATGAAATCGGCGGCGTCGGCAAGGTCTTTGGCGACAAACTCTGCGCCCGCTGGCGATGCGGTCGCGCCGATCCCGGTCTGGACAAGGATCGAGCGAGCGCCTGCTGCGACTCCGGCTTGGATGTCGCCTTCGCGATCCCCGATCATCCACGACGCTGCGAGGTCAATGGCGTGGTCACGTGCAGCCTCTCGCAGCATTCCCGGCTGCGGCTTGCGGCGGGACGATGGCATGTCGGCGTGGTCGGGGCAGAAGTAGGTCGCATCAATCAGCCCAGGGCCGAGCAATGCTTCGAGGCGCGCGGCGACTTTATGATAGTCGGCCTCAGTGAATTTTCCCCGCCCGATGCCGCTTTGATTCGTGACCACGATCAGCCGGTAGCCCGCCGCTTTTAATCGCGAGAGCGTCGCTGGCACGCCGGGATAGACGACGACGCCCGCCGGGTCGCCGAGGTAGCCTGCGTCGTGCATGAGCGTGCCGTCGCGGTCGAGGAAGACTGCGGGCGTCATCCTCAGAACTCTTTGCGCCGTCCGACGAGGTTGATGCAGCGGGTGATGAGCGCCGTCCAGCCTGTCTGATGGCTGGCACCGAGGCCGCGCCCGGTGTCGCCGTGGAAGTATTCGTGGAACCACACAAGCTCGCGCCAATGCGTATCGGTGGCCAATTTCTGCGTGAGCGAATCGTCGCGGTGGCAGGGGCGCTCGCCCTTTTCATCGGGGAGGAAAATGCGCGTGACCCGGCGGGCGATGCGGGCGGCGATTTCGTCGAGCGCGAGGAAGTTGCCACTGCGTGTGGGAAATTCGAGCTTCAGCGAGTCACCGTAGAAACGGTGGTAGCGTTCGAGCGCCTCAATGAGCAGGTAGTTGAGCGGAAACCAGATCGGGCCGCGCCAATTACTATTGCCGCCCCACATGCCGTCGGTGCTCTCGCCGCCTTCGTATTCCACGGTAACGGTGCCGCCGTCGTGGTGTAAAGAGAACGGGTCTTTGGCCAGCGAGCGGCTGAGGGAGCGGACGCCGTAGGGCGAGAGGAACTCGTCCTCGTCGAGCATCCGTTGGAGGACGCGCTCCAGTCGTTCCCGCGAAGGGATGGCGAGGAGGCGTAGCTCGTCGCCGTCGTGGGTCGTGCGCTCCATGTAGCTCGTTTGCTTGGCCAACTCGGGGCGATTATCGAGGAACCAGCGCATCCTTTTGCGGAAGCCGGGGAGCTGCTTGATCGTGTCTTGCTCCAGAACTTCCACGGCGAGGAGCGGCACGAGGCCGACCATGCTGCGGACGCGGAGCGGCACGGATTCGTCGTCATCTCCGCGCAGGCGGTCGTAGTAAAATCCATCCTGCTCGTCCCACAGTCCGCTGCCGCCGAGGGTGTTCATCGCGTCGGCGATGGCGACGAAGTGCTCGAAGAACTTGCTGGCGATGTCCTCATACGCAGGGCGCGTGCGGGCGAGCTCCACGGCCATCGAGAGCATGGTGACGCAGTAGAACGCCATCCACGCGGTGCCGTCGGCTTGCTCCAGCGTCTTGCCGCTGGGGAGCGGCTTGCTGCGGTCGAAAAGGCCGATGTTGTCCATGCCGAGGAAGCCGCCGCCGAAGAGATGCTGCCCGCGCGCATCTTTGCGGTTCACCCACCAGGTGAAATTGATGAGCAATTTCTGAAAGCACCGCTCCAAGAAAAGGGTGTCGCGCTCTCCGCGAGTGCCGGTGATTTTATACACACGCCAGCACGCCCAAGCGTGGACGGGCGGATTCACGTCGCCGAAGTTCCACTCGTAAGCGGGCAGTGCGCCGTCGGGCCGCAGGTACCATTCGCGGAGGAGGAGCATGAGCTGCCCTTTCGCAAACTCGGGGTCTATGCGGCACATCGGGATCATGTGGAAAGCAAGGTCCCATGCGGCGTACCACGGGTATTCCCATTTGTCCGGCATGGAGATGATGTCGCCATTGTAGAGGTGCCCCCAGTCGGCATTGCGCCCGCGCTTGCGGACGGCGGGTGGCGCTGGTTGCGCGGGGTCTCCGGCGAGCCAAGTCTTCACGTCGTAGTGGTAAAATTGCTTGCTCCACAGCAGCGAAGCGTAGGCTTGGCGGATGATGTTGCGCTGCTCGTCGTCGAGGCCCGCCGCGCATTTCGAGGCGTTAAAGAGACGCGCGTCCTCGATGCGTGCGGCGAAGGTTTTCTCGAAGTCCTCGAAGCCCTGCGACGCCAATTCCAGCGTGCCGCCAAGCCGCAACCGCAGGACGATCTCGCCGCCTGCTGGCACATCCAGCGTGTAGTGCGCGGCGCATTTCGTGCCCGTGAGGTCAGGGTTCACCGCGCCGGAATCGCCGTGAACGACTGCACGGTGAAAGGCATCTTTCACATACGGCTGGGGATTCGCGGAGCCGTAGAGCGCGTTCACGTTCGTCTCGTTTTCGGTGAAAAGGAGCGGCGCCTCCTTCTCCAGTACAAGCCGGTAATCGCCCAGCGAAGTGTGCGACGCCTCCACCGTTTGCGGCCCCAGCGCGCGGAGGAACGGACGCTCGCCATCCTTCGTCCAGCTCCACGTATTGCGAAACCACAGTGTTGGCAGAACATGAATGCGTGCCGCCTCCGGGCCGCGATTGGCCACGGTGATGCGGATCAATATATCCTCCTCCGAAGCCTTCGCGTATTCCGCGAATACGTCGAAGTAACGGTCCTCCGCAAATGCGTCCGTATCCCAAAGCTCGAACTCGCGATCCTTTGGCCCACGGCGTCCATTTTCCTCGCGGAGCCATTGGTAAGGGAAGGCGCGCTGCGGGTACTTATAGAGCGCGCGGAGATAGGAGGAAGTGGGCGTGGCATCGAGATACCAGTATGCCTCTTTCACATCCTCGCCGTGCGGCCCCTCGCCATTCGCGAGGCCGAAGAGACGCTCTTTCAAAAGCGGGTCGCGCTCATTCCAAAGCGCCAGCGAGAAACACAACCGCGCCTGCCGGTCGCAGATTCCCATCAGCCCGTCCTCGCCCCAACGGTAAGTGCGGAGATGGGCGTGGTCGTGCGGGAAGTAGCGCCACGCGTCGCCCGAGTCCGAGTAGTCCTCACGCACCGTGCCCCACTGGCGCTCGCTGAGATACGGACCCCAACGCTTCCAGTTTCCCTCGCGCCGTGATTCGGTCGCGAGACGTTGATGTTCTGGAGTGTGGGCGGCGAGTGGTTCGCTGTGGTCGTCGGAGATCATGGGCGCAGCGTAAACGGACACATGGCCGAGAAGCACGGACAAATTGATGGGCTCGCAAATTTTTGCCCGCTACTGTGTTCCAACGATGCGTGCATTACTTCTTGTCCTCGATTCTGTCGGCTGTGGCGCCGCGCCGGATGCGGCCAGCTATGGCGATGTCGGCTCACATACGCTCGGCCACATTTACGAGCGAACGCCGGGCTTTTCTCTGCCGACGCTGGAGGGGCTCGGGCTGGCGGCGATCCTTGGTCGCCCCGGCACTCCGCGCGCATCGTGGGGGAAAATGCGGGAGCGTTCTGCGGGGAAGGATACGACGACGGGGCATTGGGAAATCGCGGGCGCGGAGCTGGAGGTGCCCTTTGTGACGTATGAGCGGTTCCCGGATTCCGTGGTGCGTGCGATTGAGGCGGAGGCGGGCGTGGAGTTCATCGGCAACTTCCCGCGCAGTGGGACGGTCGTGCTGGAGGAACTCGGCGCGGAGCACGTCCGCACGGGCAAGCCGATCCTTTATACGAGCGCGGATAGCGTGATGCAGATCGCCGCGCACGAAGGCGTCTTCCCGCTGGCGAGGCTGTATGCGCTGTGCGAAATCGCGCGTCGCCACTGCGATCCGCTGCGCGTCGGGCGGGTGATTGCGCGCCCGTTTGTCGGCGAGCCCGGCGCGTTCAAGCGCACTGGCGGGCGGCATGATTACGCGATGCTCCCGCCGCGCACCGTGCTCGCAGCGCTTGCGGAGGAGGGGCACGCGGTTCATGGCGTGGGGAAAATCAGCGACATCTTTGCAGGCTGCGGGATCACGACCAGCACGCCGACGGCGAGTAATGCGGAGGGGATGGCGGCTATCGAGCGACTGTGGCCCACGCACAGCGGGCTGATGTTTGCGAACCTCGTCGATTTCGACATGCTCTTCGGCCATCGCCGCGATGTCGCGGGCTACGCGCGGTGCCTCGCGGAGTTCGACGCTTGGCTGGCGACGTTCGTGTTTAATGCGGACGACCTCATCATCATCACCGCCGATCACGGCAACGACCCGACGCATCCCGGCACAGACCACACACGCGAGGAAGTGCCGTTGCTCGTGATGCACGGCGGCACGGCGGTGCCGCTCGGCACACGCGAGAGTTTCGCGGATGTTGCGGCGACGCTGGCCGACTTCTTTCGACTCAAGACTTGGCCTCGCGAGCGGTCGTTTTGGAATGACGAATGACGAATGACGAAGCTCGCAAGTTTCGTCATTCGTCATTTCCCTCTAGCCGATCATCGCCTTCGCGGCTGTGAGGGCTGCGTCGAGTTGCGCGGCGTCTTTGCCTCCGCCTCGGGCGAAGTCGGGTTTGCCGCCGCCTTTGCCTCCGACGATTGGGGCGATGGTCTGGATGATTTTTCCGGCCTGCACCTTCGACTGGAATTCCTTGCCGACGCTCGCGATGAGCGTTACCGCGCCGTTGCTTGCTGCGCCGAAGACGACGATGCCGTGGAAGCTGCCCTTCAATGCTTCGGCGATGTGCATGACGCTGTCGCCGTCGAGGTCGCCGAGGTTGGCGACGATGGCGTTGTTCTCCGCGCTGGCGATGAGCGTCTTAGCGCGGGCGGCGGCTTCGCGTTGTTGGGCGGCTTTGAGCACGCGCTCCAGCTCCTTTTGCTGCGCTAAAACGGCGTCGAGTTTCTTCTCCAGATCACCGATGGGCGTGCCGAGTTTCGCGGCAATGGCGACGAGCCGCGAGGTGTCGGCGAGTGCGCCGTCGTAAGCGGTGAGGCCCGCGGCGGCTTCGATGCGGCGGACTCCAGCGGCGATGGCGGCTTCGCTGGCGATTCGGAAAAGGCCGATCTCGCCGGTGGCGCGGGTGTGGGTGCCGGCGCAGAGTTCCTTGCTGTATCCGCCGATGTCCACGACGCGGACGAGCTCGCCGTATTTGTCGCCGAAGAACTGCATGATGTCGGCGCGGCCACGCACGTCGGCGTATGGCACTTCGTTCCAGACGACGGGCGCGTTTTCGAGGATGCGCTCATTGACGAGGCGCTCGATGTCGCGGACTTGCTGCGCGGAAAGCGCGGCGCTGTTGAAGTCAAAAGTCAGCTTGTCCGGCGCGACGCTGGAGCCTTTTTGCGTGGCGTCTTTGGAGACGACTTCGTGGAGCGCCCAGTGCAGCAAGTGCGTGACGGTGTGGTGCCGCTGGATGGCGGCGCGGCGGTCGCGGTCCACGGTGAGGGTGACTTCCGCGCCGATGGACGGGATGGACTCAATGGACTCGGCGGACTCCAAAAAGTGCAGCCATGTATGGCCGACTTTGGTGGTGTTGGCGATGCGCCACGAATTCGCGCCGGCGGAAATCTCGCCGCTGTCGCCCACCTGCCCGCCCATTTCGGCATAAGCGGTGGAGGCGTCGAGGATGACGGCGGTCTTGTCTTTGAGCGCGACGACTTCGAGCACCTTCGCGGTGGTGGAAAGTTCGTCGTAGCCGATAAAGCGCGTGGCTTCCTTGGTCTCGACTTCCGAGAGCTCGATGACGGTTTTTTTCTGCGCAGCGCGGGCGCGGGTGCGCTGCTCTTCCATGTGTTTCTCAAAGCCAGCGGTGTCCACAGTCAGGCCGCGCTCGCGGGCCATGAGTTCGGTGAGGTCGAGCGGGAAGCCGTAGGTGTCGTACAGTTTGAAGGCGTCGGCTCCTGAAACCGCTGGGGGACTCTTCAGAATCTTCTTGAGTGCGCCATTCTGAACATCCTCAGCAGTGATCTGCTGGATTTGCGCCCCGATTCTAAATGAGAAGGTAGAAATCTCGTTCTCGGTCACTCCAATGTCTCGTCCTTTCCCATTCCATCCGGCTTCAGCACAGCCATCTCTTGTCAAAGCGAGGATAATGGAGTTTGCGAAAACGTCGTTCTCAAACAGCTTAATGCCTTTATCTAGCGTCTTGTTGAACGATTCCTCCTCCCGCTTGAGCGTGTCTTTCACGAGCTGCTGTTTTTCGCGGAGGTTGGGGAAGACGTCGCCCATGTGCTGCGCGAGGACGTCCACGAGTTTGTAGAAGAAGGGCTCTTTGAAGCCGAGCGTGCGGCCGTAGCGGACGGCGCGGCGGAGGATGCGGCGGAGGACGTAGTTGCGGTCGTTGTTGCCGGGCGAAATGCCGTCGGCGATGGCGAAGCTGAGCGTGCGGATGTGGTCGGCGATGACTCGGAAGGCTATATCAGTTGAGAGTTGAGGGTTGAGAGTTGAGAGATTGCCGCCATCGGTCGGCAGCGTGCTTGTGTATTTGCAACCGCTCATTTTTTCCAATTCGTCGAACAGAGGGCGGAAAACGTCGGTGTCGTAGTTGGAGATGCGGGCGTTTTCGAAGTCGGTGAAGTTTTTCGTGCCGTGGATGATGGAGACGACGCGCTCGAAGCCCATGCCGGTATCGACGTGCTGGGCGGGGAGCGGCGAGAAGGTGCCGTCGGGGTTGGCGTTGTATTGGATGAAGACGTTGTTCCAAATCTCGATGCAGCGGGCGTCGGGGCCGTTGACGAGTTTTGCGCCTTCGCGCTGGCGCTCGATGCTCGTGTTCACGGGGCCGGACGTGAGGTCCACATGGATCTCGGTGCAGGGGCCGCACGGGCCGGTGTCGCCCATCATCCAGAAATTGTCCTTCTTATTTCCGTTCACGATGTGGATGTCGGGGTCGAGGCCGATGCTGCGGAATTTTTCCGCCCACAGTTCCCAGGCTTCTTGGTCGCGCTGCGCAGGGTCATTTGCGCCGGGCTGGTAAATGGTGGCATACACACGCTCGGCGGGGAATTTCCACCGCTCGATGATCAGCTCCCAAGCCCAGCCGATGGCTTCCTTTTTGAAGTAGTCGCCGAAGCTCCAGTTGCCGAGCATCTCGAAGAAAGTGTGGTGGTAAGTGTCGAGGCCGACGTCATCGAGGTCGTTGTGTTTGCCGCCGGCGCGGATGCACTTCTGCGTGTCGGCGGCGCGGGTGTCGCTGCCGGGGACTGCGCCGGCCCATTTGCTCACGTCGGCGCTGCGCTCGCCGAGGAAGATGGGGACGAACTGGTTCATGCCCGCGTTGGTGAAAAGGAGGTTCGGCGAATCCGGCATGAGCGAGCCGCTCGGCACAATGGTGTGCTGCTGCTGACGGAAGAAATCGAGGAACGACTGTCGGATTTGTGCGCTGGTCATCATATAGAAAAAGAGCGCGGAAGCTACATGGGGCGCGGCAAAGGTAAAGCGCAGTCGTGGCTCACGCGGCCCTCCGCGTGAAACCGTTTCACGCGAAGCGCAGATCAAAAGAGCGTCCCACCGGAAAGCGTGCGCTTCGCGGTTGGAGATTCACGCGGAGGGCCGCGTGAGCCAGTGCGCCTGCACATAACCAAAGAAAGAAGGTGAAAGACCTGACCACAGAAAGACATGAAAACTGGAGAAGCCGGAGACAACTGCGGAGCAGCGATGCTGCCGTGGAGAGCAGTCCGAGGCGAGGCAACCAGTCCGCAACGCAAG
>CAMDQC010000012.1 GCA_945905735.1 Prosthecobacter debontii
CCGGTCGCGATGACCATCACGTCTTTGTCGAGGCCGCGGGCGTAGAGGTCGTCGATGAGCGCCGTAAGCGCTTGATCGTAATACGGCATCTTCCAGCGGAGGTCGGAGTAAATGTCGCAGTTCACCGCGTGCGAATCCCAGTTGTAGCAGCAGTCCGCCGGCATTTTCCCGCCGGGATTCTCCCACACCATGGTGACAAAGCGGCTGCCTGCTTCCACGAGGCGGCGGGCCATGAGTCCGCGCTGTCCATACGCGTGGCGGCCGTAGCGTTCGCGCACGCTGTCGGGCTCGCGCGAGAGGTCAAAAGCCGTCTGCACTTTCGGCGAAGTGAGCATGTGAAACGCACGCTGGCTGAACTCATCCATCGCACCCATGAGGCCGCTAGAGTCGGCATCGCGGCGCAGGCGATCCATGCCTTCCAGCAAATGCACACGGTCATCGAGCCGCGATTGCATGTCGGGCGTGAGGCCGATGTTCTGCACTTTGAAATCCGCCGCGCTCGGATCGCCCGCGACCATGAAAGGCGTCGTGCTCGCGCCGAGCCACGCTGCGCCGAGCGAAAATGTATCGATGCCTTGCCGACCGCCGTCCACACCCGCGACGCAAGGCGGCATCGCCTGATCGGGACGCGAGAGCATCTTGCTGACGATCGATGTCACGGCGGGCGCATCATTCACAAAACCCGTCGGCGTCGCCGGAGCGCGGCCGGTGAGGAAGCGCTTGTGCCCGCCGCCGTGGTCGGCGAACTCGTGGCAGACCGAGCGGATGAGCGTGTATTTGTCGGCCATCTTCGCGTGCATCGGCAGAAGCTCGCAGACGTCGATGCCCGAGACGTTCGTCTTGATCGGGCGCAAAAGGCCGCGGTATTCTAGGGGCGCGTCGGGCTTCATGTCGTAGCTTTCGAGGTGCGGCATCCCGCCGGGCAGCCAGATGAAAATGACCGACTTCTCCCGCACCTTGCGCCCCGCGGCCTTCGCCACGGTTTCCGCGCGCAAGACATCGCTCATGCCCAGCCCAAGCAGGCTCAGTGCGCCGGCTTCGAGGAAGCTGCGGCGGGAAATCGGCCCCCGGCAGCGGGTGATGGGCAAGAAGTTTGATGCGTGCGACATGGCTGGTGAAAAAGACTCCGCGGCCCTCGTTTACTTAGCGACCGTTCTTTACGCGCCGACCAGCTCCCGCAGCGCGTTGCCGTTGTCCGTGATTCTCCTCGGCCTGCCGAGCGGGTCGATGAACTCGCCAGCGGGGTCGATGCCGAGCAGGTGGAAAATCGTCGCGGCCAGATCCGGCGGCGTCACGGGGCGGTCGGCGGGATAAGCGCCGATGCGGTCGCTCGCGCCGATCACCTGCCCGCCGCCGATGCCTGCACCGGCGAGCGCGACGGAAAAACACGAGCCCCAATGGTCGCGCCCGCCCACCGCGTTGATCTTCGGCGAGCGGCCAAATTCGCCCATCACCACCACGAGCGTTTCGTCGAGCAGACCGCGGGTTTGCATGTCGGCGATGAACGTCGCGAACGTCCTGTCGAACTGCGGGCACAACACATCGCGCACCCGCCCGGCGTTATCGGCGTGCGTGTCCCACAGCGGGCTGCCCTTCACTTCCGCTTTGCCTTCGCGCGGCCAGTTTACTTGCACGAGCCGCACGCCGGCTTCCACGAGTCGGCGACCGAGCAGCATGCTCTGGCCAAATTTGTGGCGGCCATAGTTGTCGCGGAGCGCGCCCGACTCCGATTCCAAATCGAACGCCCTCCGGCTCGCTTCGGAATGCAACACGTCGAACGCCTTTTGGTGCATGTGGCCCAGCTCGGCGACCGCGCCGCTTTCCGCGCTGGCGCGAAAATGCGCGTCCATCTGCCCGAGCAGGCTGAACCGCTCCGAGAGCCGCGCGCTCGTCACGCCATCGGCGAGGCTCAGGCCCTCGATGCGCATCGGCTGTTCCGTCGGGTCGCACTTCATCATCATGGGATGCCACGTCGGCCCCATGAACCCGCCGTTCTGCCCCGGCCACACGATATTCCCGTCGTTCGCCAGATGCTCCGGCAGCACGACGGACGAAAGCGGCGAGCGCTCGCTCGGCTTCAGCGTGCCCACGACCGAAGCGATGCTCGGCCAATCGTCGGGGCTCGCCGGGACGTTCTCCGCCTTCGACTGCGGCACGTAGCCCGTGAGCATGAAAGACCCGCTCGTGGAGTGCGAATTGATATCCGTCGTCATCGAGCGCACCACCGCCAGCCGGTCCGCCACCAGCGCCGTGTGCGGCAGCGTCTCGGAGAAATGCACGCCCGGAACCCGCGTCGCGATCGAGCGAAAAGTCCCGCGAATCTCCAGCGGCGCATCCGGCTTCGGGTCAAACGTCTCGTGTTGCGGCGGCCCCCCGCCGAGGAACACGATCACACACGACTTCGCCCGGCCAAAGCTCACGCCTTTCCCCGCAGTCGCAGCACTGGCGCGCGCGCCCAGCAAATGAGGCAGCGAAATCCCCAGCGCACCCAGCCCGCCCACGCGCAACCATTCGCGACGCGAAAAGCCGCAGGCGTTCATCGGTCTGGAATACGGGTTCGGAGTCATGGCGAGACAACCACCGTCGGTGCGAAGCGTTAGTCTGGGGCTTGTGCGAAAGGCCCCGTCCACGTTCGTGCGCCCACGATAGCGGTGGTGGGAATATTCCGCGACTTTCTAACGAATCCGGGGCATATCCGTCTTTGAAGAAGAACCATGAAACCTGCCCATAACATCATCATCGCTGGCGCTGGCGCGTTACTCATTGTCGCGCTGCTCTTTCAGCAACAATCGCTGGAGACGGACATTTTGGTCCTTCGGCAAACGCTGGTATCGAGGAAGGCGGACGCGGTGCAGCCTTCGCCCGAGAGTCCCGAGAGTGGGCGGCAGTTTATCGAGACAGAGCCCGCTCGGCAAAATCGCATCGGTGTGCCTACGGACGTTACTCCGCAATCGCTCGAGGAACAGGTCGCCGAACTGAAAGGCGTCATCCGCGCGCAGGCAAACCGCATCGAAGGACTGGAAGCGCAGATCCGCACGTCCGAGGAGACCGCGACCAAAGTCGCCGCGCCAAGTTGGGGCATCGCGCAAGCGGTGGGCGCGCCCGATACAGCTACAGCGGGCGACCAGCGGTCCGCTTGGGCTCCGCTACAGCAGGATGGCGGGCCGGAGTGAATGGAGCTGACGTTTGAAAAGCCCGTAGAAATCGCGCAGTTGATGGTCCGCGAGACTTACAATCCCGGCGCGGTCGTCCGCATCACCGCTGTCACGGATACCGGCACGGAGATTCCGATTTGGCAGGGCGAAGACCCTGGGCTCGGCAAGCCGCTCTCGGATTCACTTTTCGCAGCCACAGCGGGCGTGACGACGGGGCGCGTCCGCGTGCATCTCGATACGAAAAAAGTCCCCGGCTGGAATGAAGTGGACGCCGTGCAGCTCATAGGCCGCGACGGCTCTCGGCAATGGGCCAAGTCTGCAAAGGCGAGCAGCAGCTACGGTGGCGCGCAGGGTGGCGGGCTCCCCGCCTCCGACGTCTTCTCGGGTGACACGCTGCTCGGGCAGTGACGTGGCACGAACGAGGGCGTTCGTGCCACACTACATCGCGAACTGCTTGCCCACGTTCTGCGCGATCTTCACGAAGCGCTCTTCTTGGATGCTCAGCCGCCGCGACTGCCAGTGGAGCACGCCCCAGCGGCGCTTGAGCTTTCGTTTTCCGAGCGGGATGGAGACGAGCGTCCCGGCTGTCGTCTCATCCGCGACTGTCCACGGCGCGAGGATGCTCACGCCGATGTCGAGCTTCACCATCTCTTTGATCGCGCTGATGCTGCCCATCTCGATAGCCGTCCGCAGCACGATTTCCTCCTCGCTGAAGTAGTCGTCAATCATCGCGCCCGTGTAGCTCTTGCGCGAATAGAGGATGTAGTTTTGCATCGCTACGTCCTCGCGTGGCACCCGCCCGTTCACGGCCCACGGATGCGACGGTGCGACGATGAATCGCATCTCGTCATTAAAGAGCGGGCGGAACTCCAGCGGCTCGCGGCTCGGCGGCTCTAGGTTCACGGCGAGGTCAATTTTGCCATTGCGCAGAAGCTCGATCATTTCCGGCGTATCGCCCGGCTCGATGGTGATGCGGCACTTCGGGAACTCCTGCCCAAACTCCCGCAGCACCGGCGGCAACACATGCTGGCAAGCCGTGGCGCTGGCTCCGATGCGGAGGCGACTTTGCCCCCACTTGCCGAGCTTCTCCAGCGCCGCCCGAGCGTGCGCCATCTCCGCGAGGATGCGCTCCGCGTGGACGAGAAGAAGCTCGCCCGCTTCCGTCGGCGTCACCTTTTTCCCCGTGCGGTCGAGCAGCCGACAGCCCGCCTCTTGCTCCAGCGCTTTCATCGCGTGCGAAACCGCGCTTTGCGTGAGGTGAAGCTCCGTCGCTGCCTTAGTGAAACTCCCCGTCCGGGCGAGCACGGCAAACGCGCGAAGCTGCCGAGTGTCTAGTGTTTGTGAACCCATGAGGCGACTTCATCACAAAACGGCGAACGCCCCAAACATTCATTTACGAATCATCACCCGGCACAGCTCGCGCCCCTCGCGCCCGGGATGCGTCCCCGTTGGCGTCCACTCCGCGACAGTCTCGAACGCGCCGCCGAACCTCCCATCCAGCTCCTCCGGCGTGCTGCCAAAGGGCGGGCCTTCTTCGCCGGGGTCCATGTCCGGAGTCATATAAAAGACCGCGAAGAGCCGTCCGCCCGGTGCCAGCGCGCCCGCTACCGCCGCTACATACTCATCCCGACGCTCCGGCGGGATGGCGCAAAAGCAGGTGTGCTCGAACACCCAATCGAACGCACCGCGCATCGCCGCTGGCAGCGCAAAAAAATCGCCGCGCACGTAGCGTTCGCCGCCGATGGAAGGATGGTTTTTCGCGCCAGCGATGGCCGATGGCGCGATGTCGAGGCCCACCACTTCATCCGCAGTCGCCGCCACCGCCCGCACATCGTGGCCGAAGCCGCAGCCCGGCACCAGCACACGCCCGCGCAGAGGGCAGCGGCGGAGAAACGCGATCAGCTCCGGGTGCGGCGTGCCTTTTTCCCACCGCGTCTCGCCCGCTTGGTAGAGTTCCTCCCAGTCGCTCATACCGTGCGCCTCCAGATGCTCGCTTGCGCCACGCTCCATTGATACTTCCGCGCGTGTTCGCGGATGAGGAACGGCAAGTCCCTCGTTTCGCGCAGCGAAAATGCCGCGCCCAGCGCCAGCGTCAGCCCCTCCAGCGTCGAGCGCCCATCGCGCCCGCCCAGCCACTTCTCCCTCGGCGTGAACTCCGCCAGCCAAGTGTAAGGGCTCGTGAGGATCAACTGCCCACCGGGCCGCACCAAGCCCGGCAACGCAGCAAGGAAGCGCTCCGGCGCGGGCAAGCGGTCCACGAGATTCGCAGCGAACACCACATCGAACGACCCAATATCCGCCCGCAAATCGCACGCATCACCGCACTCAAACTGCACCCGCCCAGCTTCGATCCCTGCGGGAATGCGCGCCGTCAGCGACGTGACAACCTCGCCTTCATCCGCCCGGCTATAAACCAGCGAGCCGCGCGATTGCAGCACCTTTGCTGCCTCGATGAACCGCGCCGAGTAATCAATCGCCACCACCTCCGAGCAATGCCGCGCAAGCTCCAGCGACGAGCGCCCCACCGCACAGCCCACATCCAGCGCCCGTGCATTCCCCGGCAGCGCAGCGACCTCCAGACACTCCGCCACACACCGCTGCGGATAGTCCAGCGCATCAAGCGGCCCGCCCGGCCACGGCAGGACTTCCTCGTCCGCGCCGTAGTGGAAAAGCAGGTATTCGTTTAAGAGTTTCTCCGTTTCGTATGGATTCATCGCCCATCGTTCTACGCGAGCGGTGGAACTTCGTCATTCGTCATTCGTCATTCAATTTTCACCGCTGGCTTGCGCCGCGCCCTCGGACATTCTACGTCTTCTGCGAATGAGATTTTTCGCCGTACTGTTGACTGTTCTGTCGCTCGCGCTCGCATCCGCACACGCAGCGCCCAAGGCCGCTCCGACAAAACCAGCCCCTGCAAAGCCCGCCCCAGCCAAACCCACCCGCGCCAGCACTCCGACTCGCCCCGAGACGCCCGGCGTTTATAAACCGTTCGCGGAGTTTGACCCCAGCGTCTTCCCCGGCACCTCGGCGGAGGCTGTCGTCGTCTGCGATGCCGCCACGGGCCGCGTGCTCTACGAGAAAAACGCATCCACCACCCGCGCCGTCGCCAGCACACAGAAGCTCATGACGGCCCTCATCATCGCCGAAGAGGGCGACCTCTACACCAACGTCCGCGTCTGTGGACCAGACGCCCACTGCGAGCAAACCAAGCTCGGGCTCAAAGAAGGCGAGACTTACCGGCGCTACGATCTCCTCCGCATCCTCCTCGTAAAGAGCATGAACGACGTCGCCCGCTGCCTCGCTCGCGACAACGCCGGCAGCATCGAAGACTTCGCAAAAAAGATGAACACCAAAGCCCGCGAACTCGGGATGCGCCGCACCAATTTTGCAAACCCAAACGGCCTCACCGAGCCCGGCCAATACAGCACCGCCCACGACATGGCACGCCTCGCCCTTCACGCCTACCGCAACCGCGTCCTCCGCGGAATCATGAGCACCAAAGTCCTCCAGTGGGACTACGACTCCGGCAAAACCACCACCTTCGACAATACGAACAAACTCCTGAAATACTTCGGCCTCAGCAACGGGATGAAAACCGGCTACACCGAAGCTGCCGGCCACTGCCTCGTCTCCAGCGCCATGAATAACGGCAAGCACGTCATCTGCGTCCTCCTCGGCGAACGCCGCCGCGAGAACATCTGGACGGACTCCCACCGCCTCCTGTCTTGGGGGCTGAATCAGCTCAATCAATAAGCCAACACCATCGGCTCGCAGCAATGCGGCCCGGCGGGTTTTCTATTGTTTGTGCAAACCTGCGAGCATCGCTCGCGTTTCGTCTGCGATTTGAGCGGAGCGGTGTGGAGTGGTACGAGGCTGATCCGCCCGTGCAAGCGGGAAGATACTTCCGCAGAGCCATGCTGCGGCGATGAGCGCAAGGGCTGCGATCCCAAGGGTGATGATGACGGAGATAGGGTTTGTTGCTAGAGTTGGACTGTTCATGGTGGTTGGAGGCTTTGTTTTACGGACTTACCGAGCGGGGCCACAAGCAGACTTTGCCAATGAGAGCCGTGCGAATGGTAACGATCTGGTTCAGCTCAGCGTGTCACTCTCAGCCGAAGGAAGCAGGGCCGGGCGGGGTCACTTCCCGAATCGCCAGAGGTGTTTTTCGGAGCGGAGGATGACTGCGCCGTCGATGAATGCGGGGGAGGCGAGCGTGGGTTCGTCGAGGGTGTTGGTGGCGAGGGACTCGAAGGTTGCGGCTGCTTTTACCACGGTGCCGATACCGGTTTCGCTTTGGAAATAGAGGCGTCCTTCGGCGAGGACGGGCGAGGCGGAGTAGTTGCCGGGGAGGCGCTCGGTCCAGCGGACTTCACCGGTGCGGAGGTCGGCGCAGGTGGCGATGCCGCCGTCGGATACGCAGAAGAGATTGTCGCCGGAGAGGATCATCGAAGGCGTGTGCGGTGCGCCTTTTTGCAGCGTCCAAGCGACGTGGCTTTCGGTGACATCGCCCGTGGCTCCTGCGAGGCGGATAGCTTTGAGCACGGGCTTGTCGAAGCTGGAGCTGACGAAGACGAGACCGTCGGCGGTGACGGGGCGCGGGATGACCGAGTAGCCTTCGCCGTAGCCGACGCGCCAAAGTTCTTTGCCGGTCTTCACGTCGTAGCCGCCGACGAGGCCGCTGCCGGGGCTGATGAGCTGTCCGCCGATGACGAGGGGCGTGGAGAATGAGAATTTCTTGCGCGCCGTGGTGTCGCGCGGGGTCTTCCAGCGGACTTTGCCGGTGGTCGCATCGAGGGCGACGAGGAAGGGATCTGGCGCGGCGTCGCAGCTAAAAATGAGCAGCCCATCGGTAAGAACGGGCGAGCCGCCGTTGCCGTGTGTGGGCTCGTAGGGCAGCGACGTTTGCTTCCACACGACCTTGCCCGCGAGGTCGAGCGCAGCGCTGCCCATGTGGCCAAAGTGGACGAACAGCCGGTCGCCCGTGACGATGGGCGTGGGGCTGGCGAGGGAGTTCTTTTGGTGCATGGCGGAGGTGGCTCCGGCGGCAGCTTTGAAAATCTCGGTGTTCCAAAGGAGGCGTCCGTCTTTTGCATCGAAGCAGAGGGCGTGAAGTGCCGCGCCGCTCTTGGATTCGCCGAGGGCTGTGGTGAGGTAGATTTTCCCCGCAGCGACGACGGGAGAGGACCAGCCTTTGCCGGGCACTTCGACTTTCCACGCGACGTTTTCGGTCGTGCTCCATTTCAGCGGGACGCCAGTTGCGGCGGATATCCCCTGCCCCGTCTTGCCGCGAAACTCCGGCCAGTCGCTCTCGGCGGCAAAGGTGGGCAGGACGATGAGTGATACGGCGATGAGCGATTTCATGGGTGAGCGGTATGGCAAGGAGGCGGGGAAATTACCAGCGGAACTCTGCCATGCCCAGACCTTGGAGAACGGCGCGTTCGGGGTTTAAAAGTGGAATCCGTACCGCTATTTTCCGTCGATTACCCATCCGCTTCCTCTAAACAATTTCTTTTCTCTGACGGACGCTCTATCCTTCGCCCACTACTATGCCTGAACCATCTTCTACACTGCCCCCGCAATACGCGCTCAGCCTTGAGGTTTTCACGACGGTGATCGGCCATTTCGGCTACGGGCGGCTGCGCATGGCGGGGCAGCATTGACGGACCCGATGACACCCGAGAAGCCTCAACGTCGCCCGCGTTATAGTGGGAAAAACCCGCGCGCTTTCCACGAGAAATACAAGGAGCAAAACCCGGAACGCTACGCGGAGGATGTGGCGAAAGTCCTCGCAAGTGGGAAGACGCCAGCGGGCACTCACCGGCCTATCATGGTCCGAGAGATTCTCGATGCGCTGGCGCTAAAACCCGGCGAGACGGTGGTGGATTGCACGCTCGGCTATGGCGGCCATGCGCGGGAGTTGCTGGCGGCGGTGCAGCCGGGCGGTCGGCTCATCGGGCTAGACCAAGACCCGCTGGAGCTGCCGAAAACGGAGGCGCGTCTGCGGGCGCTCGGTTTTCCGCCGGAGTCGTTGGCGGTGCATCGGATGAACTACGCGGGCCTTCATGCACTGCTGGCGGGGGAGCGGGCGGACGCGGTGCTTGCGGATTTGGGGCTGTCTTCCATGCAGATCGATGACCCGGCGCGGGGCTTCACGTTCAAGACGGATGCGCCGCTGGATATGCGGATGAATCCGCACAAAGGGCTCTCGGCGGCGGAGCTTCTGGCGCGCACTCCAGCGGGAGAAATCGCGCGCTGGCTTGCTGAGTTTAGCGATGAGCCGCACGCGGAGCATTTCGCCGCTGCGGTGAAGGCGGCGCTGCCGTTGTCGGGGACGATAGCGCTGGCGCAAATCATCCGCCGCACGTTTCCGCGCGGGAGCCGGCGAGTGGAAGCGGACGAGGTGGAGACGAGTGTGCGCCGGGTTTTCCAAGCGATCCGCATCGCGGTGAATGATGAGTTTGGCGCGCTGGATACGTTCCTGCGTCAGCTCCCGAGCTGCCTGAAACCGGGCGGTCGCGTGGCGATCCTCACTTTCCACTCGGGCGAAGATCGGCGGGTGAAGCAAGCGTTCAAAACTGGTCTGCGCGATGGGACCTACGCGGACGTGAGCGAGGAAATCACCGCCGCTTCGCCGGAAGAGCGCCGTGCGAACCCGCGCGCAGTCCCGGCGAAACTGCGCTGGGCCGTCCGTGCGCGGTAAGTAGCGACCGGGCACGAAAAAGCCGGGAGCCACTTGCGCGACTCCCGGCCTGCTCGAAACTCTCGGAGGTTATTTCTTTTTGCCGAAGAACTTCCGCATGTTGACGACGCCTTTGGTGGCGATCTCGTTGCGGGTGGGTTCCATTTTGCGCCAGATGGCTGCGGCGCGGGCGATGACTTTTACATCGGTGGTGAAGGACTCGATGACGACGTCGCCTTTGTAGCCGATCTTTTTGAGCGCGGCGACGATGGGCTTCCAGTCGATGTGATCGTTGCCGGGCGTGCCACGGTCGCAGCCGCAGGCGTGGAAGTGGGCGAGGTGTTTGCCCGCTTTCAAAATGGCGGCGGCTTGGTTCTTCTCCTCGATGTTCATGTGGAAGGTGTCGAGGTGGAGTTTCACGGCTTTGCTGCCGACTGCTTTGATGAGCTTGAGGCCTTTGTCGCAGGTGTTGAGGAAGTCGGTCTCGAAGCGGTTGAGCGGCTCGATGCAGAGCGTGACGCCTTTGGACTCCGCGTATTTCGCGAGAGGCTTGAGGTTTTTCACCACGAGGTCGAAGTGCTTTTTCTGCGTGGCGTCGTCATGCGCGCCGATGAGTCCGACGACGGAGTAGATCGGCCCGATGATGCTGGGGCAGCCCATGATGACTGCTTGGTCGATGAGCGTGCGGACGTAATCGGACGCCGTCTTTTGGTCGGCCTCGGAGCCGCGAAGGTCGCGCCCTGGGCCCATGCAGGCGCAGATGCTGCCGATTTTGATGCCGGCTTTATCCGCAGCGGCTTTGACGGCGGCAGGGTCAATGTGCGAAGGGTCTTCTACGGGAATCTCGACGGTGTCGAAGCCCCATTTGACGAATTGTTTGAACAGCGAAGAACTCGCGGTGACGAAGGGGCTGACAAAGAGAAACGAATTGATTCCGAAGCGCATAATGGTGTGTGTGTTTGTGTTGTGAAACGGCGGGTCTTTTGCGCTGTGGAGGGCCGTGGAGTCAAGCGCAGGGGGAAAGTTTTTGCCATCATTTCGCCGTGCGGCGGGTTGGATGGTTCCATGTTTATTCGTACCGCTCTTTTCGCGACCATCGCCGTCATTGCCGCTTCTGCGCAGGACCCTTCACGGCTGGAGATGCTCGTGACCACGCTCGGGAAAATCGAGAACCCCGCCGTGCAGGCCAGCCTTCTGAAAGGGATGAAAGATTCGCTGCAAGGACAGCGCGGAATCCCCGCACCAAAGGGCTGGGAAGAAATCGCGGCGAAGCTGAAAGCAAGCCCCGACGAGGCTGTGCGGGCGCGTGTGCAGGAGCTCTCGGTGATCTTCGGCGGTGGCGCAGCGATGGATGAAATGCGCGCGAAACTCGCTGACGCAACGGCCCCCATCGAAGCACGGCGGCAGGCACTAGACTCGCTCGTAGCGCAGCGCGATGCGGGCGCGCTGGACGCACTACTCAAACTAGCAGGCGAGCCGGGCGCGCTGCGGGAGCCTGCGTTGCGCGGGCTTGCGGGCTTTAACGATGAGCGCGTGGCTCCGCTGCTGGTGGGCCTTTTTGCAAAGCTGGATACGGTCGAACGGCGGGCCGCGATGCAGACTCTGCTGGCGCGGGCAGCGGGAGCGCGGGCCGTCTTGGCCGCGGTGGATGCAGGAACGATCCCGAAGGCCGAGCTGACAGCCCCGCTCGCACGACAGCTCGACGGGCTGAAAGATGCAGAAGTCTCCGCGTGGCTGGCAAAGAAGTGGGGCGCGGTATCAGCCCCGAATGAGGACAAGCAAAAGCTGATCGCGAAGTTCAAAGAGTTCACAGGCGCAGAAGCCATCGGGCGCGCCGATGCGAACCACGGGCGGGCGCTGTTCACGCAGACGTGCGCGGTGTGCCACACGATGTTCGGGACGGGCGGGCTCATCGGCCCGGAGTTGACGGGCGGCTATGGCGATGTGGACTACCTTTTAAATAACATCCTCGATCCCAACGCGATCATCGGGAAGGACTACCAGCAGACCTTCGTGAAGACGAAAGACGGGCAAACGGTCGCGGGAATCGTGACGCAAGATACGGACTCGGCGGTCACTTTGAAAAACCTCGCAGGGGAAAGTGTGACGCTGCAAAAGAGCGACGTGGCCGCCACGGAGCTAAGCCCGCTGAGCATGATGCCCGAAGGCCTGCTGGCGGCGATGGATGAGGAAAGCGTGCGCGATCTATTCGCGTATCTCGGGCAAAAGCAGCAGGTGCCGATGCTCATCACCGCGGTGAATGCGAACGACTTCGCGCCAGCTAACGAGCTGCGGAATTGGCGCGCAGATGCGGGCTGGAAGTGGGAGTCCGGCGAGGTGGTAGCGCACGGCGGGGCAAAGCCGATCGCGCTCACGAGCGAGATGCTGCTAGGCGAGGGGCGGCTGTCGGCGGAACTGCAGTTTTCCGGAAGCGGCGCCGCGGAACTCGTGCTCGACGGCGTGCGTGGAGCGGATGGTTTTCGCGGGGAGTCGCTGAGCCTCGGCGGGCCGTCGGCGATGAATGTCTGGACGTATCCCGGCCCTGCAAGCAAGCCGCTGGCAAAGGCCTTCGGCGAGGGCTGGCACGCGATCGTCATTGAGCGGACGAGCGAATCGCTCACCGTGCGAATCGATGGCGCTGTGGTGTATGAAAAGAAGGGCACGCTGAAGAAAGTCGCGCCGTCCTTTTTACTGATGGGCGAAGGGAGCGAACTGCGCGTGAAAGGCCTCCGCGTGGAAGTGAAGCCTTAGCGGAAGCCGAGCAATTCCACGTCGAACACGAGCGTGGAGTTCGGCGGGATCGCGCCCGGATAGCCGCGCACGCCATAAGCAAGCTCCGGCGGGATGGTGAGCTTCACTTTGTCACCGACTTTCATCTGCGCCACGCCGACGTCCCAACCTTTAATGACCTGCCCCGCGCCCAGCACAAACTCGAACGGCTCATCGCGGTCAACGGAACTGTCGAATTTCCCGCCGTCGGTGAACCAGCCGGTGTAGTGGACAGAAACGCGATCTCCGTTCTTCGGAGCTGCGCCGGTTCCGGCGGTGATGATTTCGATTTGCAGTTGATTTGTGGACATGCGCGGAAAGCAGCAGTTTCCCACCGCGTGGTCAAGGGCGGGCGCTGAATGTCGGCGGAAGATTCGCGCTTTACGAACCGAACGGAAGTGAGCACTCACGCGGCGATGATAGAGCCACTTCCAAAGACTGTTGCTGATGCGCTGGACCCGCGCTTTTCGCCGCTGGAGCAATTGCTCCGCATCATGGCTCGCCTCCGCGCGCCGGATGGATGCCCGTGGGACCGCGAGCAAAATCACGCTTCGCTGCGCCAGAGCGTCATCGAGGAAGCATACGAAGTGGCAGCGGCAATCAACTCCGGCGACGATGCGAACTTGTGCGAAGAGCTGGGCGATTTGCTCCTGCAAGTCGTCTTTCATTCGCAAATGGCGAGCGAGGAGGGGCGCTTCGGTTTCGACGATTGCGTGCGCTCCATCGTGGAGAAACTCGTGCGGCGACACCCTCATGTTTTCGGCTCGGAGAATGCGGCGGACTCCGCGGCGGTACTCACGCGCTGGGAGGAAATCAAACGCGCGGAGAAAGGCGATATATCGACGAGCGCGCTGGATGGAATCACAGGCGGGCTGCCCAGCCTCATGCGCGCGGAAAAGGTGCAGAAACGGGCGGCGAAGGTGGGCTTTGACTGGAGCGAGCTGCCGCCCGTCTTCGCCAAAGTGCGCGAGGAATTGGAGGAGATCGAGGAAGCGCTCGGCGACCCCGATAAGGTAGAAGACGAGCTGGGCGACTTGCTCTTCGCGGTCGTGAACCTTTCGCGGAAGCTGAAGGTGGATGGCGAAGTCGCGCTCCAGCGGGCGACGGACAAATTCAGCACGCGCTTCCGTGGAGTGGAGGCTCTGGCAAAGGATCGTGGACTGGTGCTCGACGCGATGACGCTCACGGAACTCGACGCATTGTGGGACGAGGTGAAACGCCGATGAACGCTATCGAACTCACGCGTGCTTTTCGGCCCCGAACGGTGAAGCACGTCTTTATGGATTGGGACGGCACGACGGCGCTGACTCGCGGCGGCTGGAGCGATGTGATGGTGGAGCTTTTCGCCGAATCGCTGCCGCTGCTCACGGGAGAAGATGAGGCATCCATCCGAGCCCTCGCGCGGCAGGAGCTCATGCGGCTGAATGGTCGCCCGAGCATTCACCAAATGGCGCGGCTCGCAGAGATGGTCGGCGAGCGTGGCGGCTCAGCGCGCAGTGCCAATGAATACCAGCACCACTATCAAGGCCGCGTGGCGTCGCTCATCGGGGCGCGACTCGAAGGCGTGAGTAGCGGCGCAGCAGCGGCGGATTCCCTGCTGGTGCCAGGGGTGCGTGCATTTTTCTCAGCCCTGAATACGCGGGGGATCGCGATCACGCTGGCGAGTGGGACGCCGTATCCCGAGTTAATCCACGAAGTGCGGCTGCTGGGGCTGGAACATCATTTCGCAGCCATCCACGGGCCGCGCGATCTGGAAGACCGCACGTTTGCCAAGCGGGACATCCTGCAACTTGTGCTGCGGGAAAACGCGCTCGCTGGCGCAGAGGTGATCGCTTTCGGCGATGGCCCGGTGGAGCTGATCGAGACGCTCGCAGCGGGCGGCAGCGCCGTCGCCGTCGCCACGGACGAAGCGCATCCGGGGCGGCTGGATTCCGGCAAGCGCGACATCCTGCTCGCCGCCGGAGCACAAGCCGTCATCGCCGAGTACACCGCGCTGCCGGAGCTGCTCGGCACGTTTTTCCCGTAGCTATGTTTGACCCGCTCCAACTCCGCACCCTGCCACTCGCCAGCCGCACGAGCCTGCTCTCCGTGGACGACATCCTCATCGCGCCGGAGTCCCCTACCCCGCCCCACGATGCCGCCGCTGTGGCGCGCGCTGCCACCGCGATCCGCGCCGCCCGCGAGCGAGGCGCGGCCAGCATCCTCATGTATGGCGCACACCTCATTCGCAATGGCGCGGCGCTCATCATCACGCGGCTGATGGAGCGCGGCTGGGTCACGCATCTCGCGACGAACGGCGCGGGGAGTATTCACGATTGGGAGTTCGCGTGGCTCGGTCGCTCGTGCGAAGGCGTGGAGGCGAATGTGGCCGACGGGACTTTCGGTGCGTGGGAAGAGACGGGGCGCAACCTCCATCTAGCCTTGCTCGCGGGCGGCGTGGCTGGCGAAGGCTACGGCAAAAGCGTGGGCCGATTCATCGCAGAAGACGGCTGCACTTTCACCTCGCCCGAGCATTTGCGCGAGCGACTTCGCCACGCGGACCAGCACGCTCCCGCTTGCGCCGAAGCGCTTTGCGCGATGCTCCAGCACGGCATCGCGTCGGGGAAAACGAGCGTCGAACATCGCTGGAAGCACGCCTCTTTACTCGCGCAAGCGCACCGACTCGGCGTGCCTGCGACGATCCATCCCGGCATCGGCTACGACATCGTGAGCTGCCACCCGATGTTTAATGGAGCCGCCATCGGGCGGGCCGCCGGGCGCGACTACCACACGTTCTGCGAGAGCGTGGACCGCCTCGACGGCGGCGTGGTGCTCGCGGTCGGCAGCGCGATCATGGCTCCGCAAGTCTTCGAGAAAAGTCTGGCGTGCGTCCACAATCTCCGCGCCCAAGACGGACGCCCGCAAGTCGCCGGGCACAGCATCTTCGTCGTGGACCTGCAAGACGGTGGCGGGTGGGACTGGACGCACGGCGATCCGCCGAAAAGCTCCGCCGCTTATTACCTGCGATTCTGCAAGAGCTTCTCCCGCATGGGCGGCGCGATGCACTACGTGCAAAACGACAACGCCGCATTCGTCCACGCGCTGCTGCACTCGCTGGAAGGATAGCCGCTACGGCGTGCTGGCGTAGATGCGGGCGAAGTATTTCGTGCCACTCACGGGCGCTGCGCTGCGCCAGACTTCGGTGACGCTGCCGTCGCCATTTACGACCATACTCACGCGCTGCGCGCCTGCGGGAGCGGTGCCCCAAGTGGCGAGGTCGGTGCTCATTTCCACACGCCAAGTCACATCGTCGCGAGCCGGTGCGTGGGTGAATGTGAATGTGAAATATGTGCCGAGCACACTATTGACGGTGAGCGGCGCGAGCACTGCGGACATACTCGGCGGGCCGGGCGCGTTGGGGTTCGTGCCGAGGACGTATTCGAGCAAGTTGATGTAGCCATCGCCGTCGGAGTCAGCGTCATCGGCCAGACCGTTGCTCGTCTTCCACGCGGCGTAGCCAGTGATGTCGGTGCCGCCGGGAGTGCCGTTATTGCCAGCGGCGCTGGTGCGCCAGCTTTCGGCTTGGTCGTGATTCGGGCTGGAAAATGGCGCGATGAGCACGAGCGAGAAGCCCGGCCCGTCTGCGGCGACGGGCCATGCGCCGTTGTCTTTGTATTCAAATGTGCGGATCGCTGTGGTGCCGTCTGCAGCGGTGAGGGTGATGCGTTCGCCGTTGTTTGAGAGGCCAGTGTTTAGCTCGAACTCACCTGCGATGGGCAATGAGCCGTGGCGGGCGGTGAGCGCGGCGGCGTTCTCCGCAATGATGAGCCGTGCGCCCGGCGCGAGCTGACGGATGCTGGCGGTGTTGAAATGGAACGTGATGCCGCTGGTGAATTCGCAGTCGGTGAAGTCCACGGTATTCGCGCTGATATTCAGCAGCTCGATATACTCGAAGTCGTTCGGATCGTTGTAGCCGGGCGTCGGCGGGGTGAGCGATGGGTTGTAGCTGAATTCGCTGACGACGATATTCGCCGCACTCGCGGCCACGGTGCCGACGCTGAAGTATGCTTCGTTCAGCGCGGACCACACGCCGCCGAGCAGCACGCGCGATTTCACCGTGCCGCTCGTGGTGAGCACGACGGGTGCGCTGTAGGTGAGCGCGGCGCCTGCGACTGCGCCGCCGACGAGGCGCGGGTCGGTGCCGTCGAGCGTATAGTAAATGGTGCCGCCGCCGGTGATGGTGAGCGGGTAGTTCGCCGTGACGCTGCCGCCGTGCTGGCTGAAGTCGGGTGCATCCGTCGTGGGGTAAAGGAGCTGCGTGCGGAAGATTCCGGTGGTCGGCTGCATGACGAGGTTCCAGCGATTTTGCAGGAGCGAGGTGCCTGCGCCTTCGTTGGTGAGCAGTGAGGTGCGGCGTGCGAGCCAGTTGCTCTTTTTGTACGCGACGCCGCCGTTTGAGGAAGCGCGGATGTGGCCCCAGCGAGCGCTCTCGGGGCGGATGGCGGTGTTCAGTAAATCGAGGTGGTCGGTAAATGCGTCAGCCATTGCAGCGGGCGTGAGCGCACCGATGTTGAACAGGTGCTTGCGGATGTGGTCGGCAAATTTCAGCCGGTATTCCGCGTTCGCCTTCAGCGCGTTGTGGATGGGCTTGGGCTGACCGGGGCTGGGGGCTTCGTTGCCGTTACCAGTGATGAAATTCTCCGTGCCGGTGCGGAAGGTGTGCTCGGCGTCCCACGAGTGAAAGCGCCACTTTCCACCGCCGCCACGGTAGTAGCTGGCGTAGAGATTTTTGTCGGACCAGTCGAAGTTTCCGGCGACGAAATTCACGAGCATGTAGTCGATGAAATCGTCGATATCGAGCTTCGCGGCGACGGCGGCGTAGTTCGCTTGGATGGTGAGGTCGGGCGTGGGGTTTGGCGCGATGTAGCCTTGGCCGATAGTGTCGAGAAGTGCCTCGTAATTGACCTGCACGGTGGAGTTGCCCGCTGGGTTTCCGGCGCTCGGTTTTACGATGGGCAGCGCGGGGTTCACGTAAGTCGTATTCACGAGCGGGTCGCTCTCAGTGAAAGCGGGGCGCATGGAATGTTTGAAGACATCCCACAGCGCCGCGTCGCCGCCGAAGTAGGCGGAGGTGAAGTGGTGGTCGGGCTTTTCGTGCAGCGAATAGACGCCCCAATACATGCCGTTCAGGTAAAGGTGGACGGGCCTGCTGCGGAATCCGCCGCGCCCAGCCACGCGGTTCTGCAAGTCGGCGACGACTTGGTCGTTCACGAAATCGCTGCGGTTGCGCTGGTTCGCATCGGTGGGGTGCATCCATGTGTTGTTCATGCGGGAATCGAGGATGAAATTGTCGAAGCGATTATAGCCGTCGTCGCCAAAGACGCGGTAGCTCACGTCGTTCAGGCACTGGAAGCGGAGGGAAAGTTTGTAGCTCTTCCAGCGCAACTGGCTCGTGCCGCCGAAGACGTGAATGTTGCCATCCGTTTGGAAACCCGTCGCGAGATTCGGCGTCGCCACGCTGCCGTCGGGGTTGATGAGTTCCATCGAAGCGGCGCGGTCGATGCCTTCGTTTAAAACGCCCGTCGCGGGTGGATAAATGCCGCCATCGCCGGACACAATGCTTGGCCCAAACAGCTCCTTCCACGACGCCACGATGGAGACGGTCGCGATGTTTTTCAGGTCCGTTTCCACGAACTGATTATCAGGCACCGCATCCGTCGCGATTGCCGTGTTGATGCCCCAAAACGTGAGCCCCGGAAACGCGCTGATATTGGAAAGGTCGCCGCCCGTCGTGCCCCACGCCATCGTCTCGGGCGCGGTGAGATTCATCGAGGGAGTCGGCCCGTTTTGCGACAGCACATCGGCGGTGAAAATGTAGCTCTGCGTGTCCACATCGCTCGGCGCCAACCCGGTCTTGATTGCGCGAGCACGAAGGAGCGTCGTCGCGTTGATGTTCACATTTCCCGTCGGCGGCGTGAAGGCATCCACGGGCAAAATCTGCGTGCCATTTGTCGCCGTCGGCACGCTGCCATTCACGGTGTAAACAATCGTCGCGCCGGGCGTGATCGAGCTGATCGTGGTAGTGAAAGGCGCGGCGTAAATCCCGCGATCCACGCTGAACGAAGTATCCGCGACGAAGCCCGTGATGACCGAGCCCGCGTTGTTCGCAGCGCCGGGCGTGGGTGTCGTCATGTAGCTCGGCGCAGTCGCCGCGAGATTATCCGCTGGGCCGTAAGTCACGGTGCGGTGCTGCAAGGGATACGGCACGAGCAGCGTGCCGATCTGCGAGACGACCACTTGCCCGCCCGCCGATGGTCGCGAGAGGATGACTTGATCCGAGGTGCCGAGCGAAAAATTGGTGTGCGGCTGCACGCCGTTGACCGCCCGACTTTTGCCGGAAGCATAGACGAGCGCGTAGCCGCCCGCCGGGATGGTGAATGATGGCAGCGTGTACTTTCCGGGCACCGCCGGGTCGTCCGAAAGCTGGTAGCCTTGGAGGTTCACGGAGGTCACCTCGTTGTTGCGAATCTCGATCCAGTCTCCGCTGTCGCCATCCATGTCAAGCGGCGCAGTCGCGTCGTTCGCTTTCGGCGAGCTGTTCGCCATGAATTCGTTGAGGTGGACGTTGTACGCTGGCGGCGGCGGATAGCTCGCGGGGTTGAGCGGATTTGTCCCAGCGGTGATCTCCGCGCTGTCGGAATAATTATCGCCATCCGTGTCCGCCAGCAGCGGGTTTGTGCCGTGCGTGTTCACCTCCGCGCCGTCGGTGAGCCCATCGCCGTCGGTATCCGCGAGCGTCGGATTCGTGCCGCGCGTCTGCTCTTGTAAGTTGGTGAGCCCGTCCGCGTCGGGATTTCCCGCGCCGTTTTCAATCGTGATATTCGCCCAATAAGTCGTCTCCCACGTATCTACGAGCCCGTCGGCGTCCGTGTCCGTTCCGAGGGAGATGCCGGTATTAAAAATGGAAGTGATCTCCGCCGGAGTGAGCGCGTGGTTCCACACGCCGACATCGTCAAACCAGCCCTTCGTGCAGCGGTTCGCGTGGTGATTGCCGACGACGAACGGACTCGTATTCACGCCCATATCCCATTGCCCGCCGCCTGCGCCCGCGACGATTGCCTTCGAGGAATAAAGTGTTCCGTCCACGTAAGTGCGGACCTGCGCTCCGCTACGATCCACGACGGTGACAAAATGCCGCCACGTCGCATTCACCACCACATCCGGCGCTTGGTAGGCCGTCACAAACCGAAACGCCGTTGCCGCCGCACTCGACTGCCGCGAGTCGAACTGGAAAAACGAAGTCGTGTTCCCTGCCCCCGTGCTCCAGTTCACCGTCATCAAATAATACCCCGCCGCATCGTAGGTGCCCGTCGCGTAACCCTTCGTGATCAGCCCGTTATTGGTCTGAAATTCCGCCGTCGTCTCATCCCCGTCCGGTTTGTACCAGCAAGAGAGCGTGTAGCTTTGCGTGCTGCTAAATTCCAGCTTCGCCGCATCGCCCATATCCACGTAGCCGCTCGTGCCATTGAGCAACACCGCGCCACCAAACCGCCCGCCCGCTGGCTGAAAAGACGCGCCCGTGACGAGCGTGCCATTTGCCGGAGACGACGCGCTATCCGCCGCTGCGGTGCCGCCGGCTTCATCAAATTTCCACCAAGCCACCAGCCCGGCGTGCGCGGAAATGCAGGAAGCGGCGGCAACGGCGAGGTAGAGCGAACGGGTGAGGATGGAGCGACTGATGGTCATAGGTTTTGGAAGCAGGTGCGGGGGCGTTGCTCAGTAGCACAGACTTCCGATTGTCACATTGGAAATCTCGCGCGAACCCACAAACCCATCGATCGCGACGAAACTGGACTCACTGCTCCGAATCCCTATCGTGTCCCGCATTATGCCGACCGAGCCTTTCTTCATTGCCCAAGGAACCACCGAATGCCTCTTCCTGCCGCAGATGGCCAACCGTCACGGCCTCGTCGCCGGAGCCACTGGGACGGGGAAAACGATCACGCTGCGAGTGCTGGCGGAAAACTTCTCGGCCATCGGCGTGCCGGTGTTTCTCGCGGATGTGAAGGGCGATCTCGGCGGGCTGGCGAAGCCCGGCGCGACCCACCCGAAAGTCCGCGAACGCGCCGCGCAGCTCGGGCTGGAGATTACGCCCAATGGGTTTCCGGTGACGTTTTGGGATGTCTTTGGGAAAACGGGCCATCCCGTGCGGGCCACGATTTCCGACATGGGGCCGCTGCTGCTCTCGCGTCTGCTGAACCTCAATGAGACGCAAGAAGGCGTGCTCAACGTCGTCTTTCACATCGCCGACGAGGAGGCGCTGCTGCTGCTCGATTTGAAGGACTTGCAGGCGATGCTCCAGCACGTCGCGGCGAATGCGGCGGAATATACGACGAAGTTTGGCAATGTGGCGGCGGCGACTGTGGGAACGATTCAGCGTGCGCTGCTCACGCTGGAGCGCGAGGGCGGCGGGGATTTCTTCGGCGAGCCCGCGCTGGACCTCTCGCACTTTCTCCAGACTGCGGAGGACGGGCGCGGCATGATCAATATCCTCGACGGTTCGCAGCTTATGACGGCACCGCGGACGTATGCGGCGTTCATGCTGTGGCTGCTCAGCGAGCTGTTCGAGCGGCTGCCGGAGCTGGGCGATGTGGATAAGCCGAAGCTCGTCTTCTTCTTCGACGAGGCGCACCTGCTCTTCGGCGATCTCCCGGCGGCGATGCAGGAAAAAGTGGAGCAAGTCGTCCGACTGATCCGCAGCAAAGGGGTGGGCATTTATTTCGTCAGCCAAAACCCGCTCGACATCCCGGACAAAGTGCTCGGCCAGCTCGGCAACCGCTTCCAGCACGCACTGCGCGCCTTCACCCCGCGCGACCAAAAGGCCGTCCGAGCAGCAGCGGAAACCTTCCGCGCAAACCCGAAGCTCGATGTGGAAAAGGCCATCGGCGAACTCGGCGTCGGCGAGGCGCTCGTCTCTCTCCTCGATAAAAAAGGAACGCCCAATATGGTCGAGCGCGCCCTCATCGCACCACCCGTGAGCGACCTCGCACCGCTCACGGACGAAGAGCGCGGCATCCTGATCGAAGGCAGCACGCTTTTCGGGACGTACGAGCAGCGCCTCGACAGGGAGAGCGCGTTCGAGATTCTCTCCGGCCAACCCGCCGCACCTATCGCACCGAAGCCCTCATCCACTGCGCCCGCCCCTGGCCAGCCCTACGACGCCATCGCCGCCGCCCGCGCCCGCACCGCTGCACGCGGGCCGCAACCGGAGAATACTTTCGCCGCCGCGATGAACGCCCCGGCTTCACCGACGCGGAGCTTTAAAGAAGAAATGGCTGCCGCCGAAGCAGACGCCCGCCTCGCAAAACTCCGCGCCGAAGTCGCCGAGCGCGAAGCTAAAGCCCGCGCCGCACAAGCCCTCGCCGACAAGCGCACCGCCGATAAACCGAGCATGGTGGGCCGCATGATGGAGAGCGCTGCGAAGGGAGCGGTGAACCAAGCCGCACGTTCTTTTATGCGCGGCGTCCTCGGCAGCTTCTTCGGCGGTCGGAGATAAGACTCACCACTTCACCGCCACGCTCTGCTTTCGCTGCGAGCGGTCGAAGTAATACACCAAGCCGTTGTCTCGCCCGTATTCGTGCACCTTCATCGTGCATTTCACATCGAAGCAGCAGTACTCCGCGATCTCCAGCAATCGCCCCTCACGCCACCAGCGGATCGCATCCAACCCGTCGCCCGTCTTCCCCACGCCAAAGCTTGCACTCGCCACGGAATCAAGCCCCACGCGATGACCCAACACGTTGTTAATATCCACGAGCAAATCCAGCGTCCGGCACTGCGAAGGGAGATCCATGATCGTGTAGGCCATCAGCACTTCGTAGTCGAAGCTGATGACGTTGAACCCGACGACGAGGTCCGCCCGTACGAGTTGCTGGATAAGCGCATCGACGTTTTTTTCCGTGAAAATCTGATACTCGCCAAGCCGCGTGCTGTAGGTCACGCCGATGCTCATTCCCATCTTCGCCTTCTGATCCCAACCGCCCGCATCGTTCGCTGTGCGCTGAGTCTCTAGGTCAAAATAAACGATGTCCTTTTCCATGTCCCGTGGAGGAAAGCCGCGCATCGCTCGTAGTGTCGAGCGTTTCGTTTCCTCCAGATGTATCGATGCCCTATTTTAGGTCTGACTCGGAAGGCACCGGGTCATATCCCGGCGTACTCCACGGGTTGCATCGGCAAATACGCCTGACGCCGAGCCGAGTGCCGCGCAAGACACCGTGTTTTTGCACCGCTTCTGCGAAGTATTCGGAGCAAGTCGGTTCAAACCGACAGCCTGCGCCGGGGCCGGCAATCGTGTGGATGAAGGGGGAAACGACGAGCTTGTAGGCCCGCAAGAGTTGGCAGATGAGCCATCTCACCGCACGATCCCCGCTCGACGCGCAAGCTGCTGCCACTCATCGCGGAGGGAAGCCAACGTAGCCTTCGCGGAGCGCGGTTTCGCGACAACTACGATCCAGACTCCTGAGGGGAAAGCAACGCGCGCAAGCCGGACGATCTCGCGAAGTCTGCGCCGGACTCGGTTACGAACGACTGCGCCTCCGACTTTCTTCGAGGTGACGAAGCCGATGCGGGCGGGCTTTTCGTCTGCGCCTTTCAGCACGCCGAGGAGCATCATTTTCCCATGCTGCGCCGCGCCCTCGGTCCTCACTCGGAGGAACTCCGATGACTCCGTGAGGTGTGCTTTCTTGGGAAAGCGCAGACGCGGCGGGCGATTCGTGGAATCGTCCGCCGCGTCATAGCGAATTCTTTCGTCTGGCTGAGGAGGGATCAGGCTCCCGTGTGACGTGCAAAATGCACATCGACTTTCTTCGGCAGGAGGCGCTTGCGGCCACGCTGACGGCGGCGGGAAAGGATGGCCCGGCCATTTTTCGTGCTCATGCGTTTGCGAAAGCCGAATTGCTGTTTGCGGGTGCGCTTGGTTGGTTGATAAGTGCGTTTTGGCATAGAAGAAAGTGGTTAAAAAGGGTGCGGAACATAACGACCCACCCTTGGGTGTCAATGTCCGCCTTCAGGAATTTTCTACCCCCCGGCGAGGGCGGGCGTGATGCTGATTTCGTCGCGCTCACCGACTACGCTTTTCACGCCGTCGAGGAAGCGGATGTCTTCCCCGTTCACATGGACAAGGATGAACCGGCGAACTTCGCCCGCTTCGTCGTAGATGCGCTCTTTGATACCGGGGAAAGCTTTATCGAGGTTCTCGATAACTTCACCGACGGTGGCTCCGGCGGCGCTGACTTCGGAAAGCTCGTTGGTGAGTCGGCGCAATGGTGTTGGAATTAAAACAGATGGCATGAAGCGCGGAAGGTTGCGGATTCGCGCCGGGCTGACAAGCATGACGTTTCATCGAGAATGCACACCGGCACGCCCGCAATAAATCACCAGTCACATCTATGAATTACACAAACCTACATCTCACCTCGCGCGCGAAAGGCCAGTAGGAGATGATCGCTATCGGGATCGACATCGGCGGGACGCAGATTAAAGCGGCGGCGTTCACGGGCATGGGCGATGTGCTGGTTCAGCGCACGCTGCCGACGAACGATGGGCGCGGGTTTGCGATGAATGTGCGGGAGTTGGTGGCGAACCTGGAGTCGCTGACGGGGCGGGCGGCGACGGTGGGCATCTCCGCGCCGGGGCTGGCAGACGATGAGGGGCGCGCGATTGCGTTTATGCCGGGGCGGATGGCGGGGCTGGAGGGGCTCAACTGGACGGCTTGGCTGGGGCGTAAAGCGCGGGTGCTGAACGATGCACACGCGGCGCTGCTCGGCGAAGTGTGGCAGGGCGCGGCGCGTGGATTGCAGCACGCGATTTTACTCACGCTCGGCACCGGAGTGGGCGGGGCGATTTGGTCCGAAGGCCGACTGCTGCGCGGGCGCTGTGGGCGGGCGGGGCACGTCGGCCACATGAGCCTGAATCCTTACGGGAGGCCGACCATCGCGCGTGCGCCGGGCGGGCTAGAGGATTGGATCGGGAATCACAATATCCTCGAACGGAGCGACGGGCGCTTCGCCACCACGCACGAACTCGTCGCGGCATATAATAGTGGCGACACGTTCGCGGCGGAGGTGTGGCTGAAGAGCATCCGTGCGCTCGGCTGCGCAATCGCCTCCCTCGTGAACGTCGTGGACCCAGAAGCCGTCATCCTCGGCGGCGGCATCGCCAAAGCCGGGCCCGCGCTCTTCGGCCCGCTCCAGGACGTGCTGGAAGAAGTCGAGTGGTGCCCCGGCGGCGCACAGGTGAAGATCCTCTCCGCGCTCCTCGGGGAATGGGCGGGGACTTACGGCGCGGCCTGGCAGGGGATGCGCGGGTAGCTCACACTTCGTTCAAAACAATCGTCCCCTCGGCGACGACTCGCTCGCCGACTGCGGCCTGCACTTCAAACTGCCAGAGCGGCCCGAATGCACCGAGCTTACGCGCTTTGAGCGAGATAACTTCCTCCGGCAGCGCCGCGCCGGGGAACTTCATCGCGCGAATTGCAGAGAGTAAAAACGAGCGCCCCGGCTGCGCGGCCGCGATCCCAGCAGTCTGCGCCAGCGCCTCCGCGAGAATGACGCCGGGGACGATGGGCCGGCCCGGAAAATGCCCGGCAAAGAACGGCGTGGATGCCGCGAAGACCTTGCGAGCCTCGGCGGATTCGCCGGGCGCGTGGGCTGTGACTTCGTCGATAAAAATGAACGGCTCCCGATGTGGCAGCCCAAGCGCGATGGGGTCGCTCATTGCTGCTGCGGCGGTGGCGCTGGGTCGAAATACGCAAATCGCCACGAGCCGTTGTTCATCGCGATGCCCGCGCGATAGCCGTTATAGTTTGCGTCCTGGACGACTTGCGGCGGCACGACCATGTAGCCATCGTGCTCGCTCCACGGCTCGGAAAGGAGCGCGCTCAGCCGTGGCCAGAGGTTGTTTTCATCCCAATAGGAAAACGCAGATTCTCCCTCCGGCGTCGCATCCCAGCGGTAGCCAAAGTCAGGCGCCATCATCGTGCTGAGCGTCTCCAAGTCATGCGTCGCGACGGCGATTTTCAAGCGCCCGACAAAGCCCTGAAACGTCACGTCGCCCGCTGGGTTTCGCGAGGGAATGGACGCGTCGGGTTTCTTCCCCTGTGCTTTCGCTGACTTTTTGTCGGTCGCCGGGCAGCCCGCGAGAAGTGCGACACTCATCAAGGAGGCGAGAATTTTGAATTTCATGTGGCTGGCAACTAGCGCCCTTTCGCGCCGACCTGCAAGCGTGCAATCGCTGTCAGCACCCGATCCTGCGCTCGAACCCGGAAAATTCAACGCTGCTGATCAAGTCGCGCTCCAGCAAGACACGGAGGATTTCGAGCCGCTGGGCTGGGCTGATCTGCTGCTTATCGGCGCGAGAGTGCATCGCGAGTGCAGCAAAGATACAGAGCACCGCGACATCTGCCGCGAACGCCAGCATCGATGTGTCATTGCCGGTCATCAACATAGCGAGAACACCGACAATCAGCGACGCGGGAAGAGCGAAAAATAGCCACTTGCGCCACGGTCTGCTGGATTTCTCAAAGAGATGCTCCAGCCGTTCCGCACGAGAAAAGGCGTAGTCTTCATCCTCCACCAAACCTCCCGATCGGAGTTCCGAAAGCTCCTGAAGCCACGTTAAATAGTACGCGAGAGATCGCGCTCCGGGCGGAGTGATCTCTTTTGTAGTGGCGTTCGGTGGGTTCATGAGCGCTTCACCGTTTAGCGATTCCCGTGCCTCAGCCTCGCCAACGTCCCGCTGGCCAAACGGCCCCGCAGCAATTCCCCGCGACATACTGGACCGTCTTCCCATCGGGCGTCGTCACGCTCGTAGATGAGTTCCGTCACATCGCCCTTTGCATTCGTCACCGTCTGGAGTTGCCCGCGCGCATTGTAAGTCACGGAGGTGCTCGTCCCATCCAGCCCCGTAGTCGTCAGCGCAGGAAATGGGGACGCTTTTGGGATAAAATTGCGCGTCATTGTGGTTCGGGGAGTTTACTTCGGAGTGGAATCTATTTCGTTTTTCTTACGTGACCCCGTTTCCCCGCATCCGGTTCTTCCCGTTCCCTTTTCATGCACCTTTGCCGTAGTCTTGGACCCCGGTGGGACGCTCGGCGGCTTGGCCATTTTATGTTGTTCGCCGCCTCACGCTCGGTCCACGCTGGGTCAACGGCGCGGACTCCTCACAACTTGAAACTTTCGTGGCTCGTTCCCACGGCTTTGGTGCTCGCTGTCAATCCCGACCTGTCGGGACCGCCCTCACAGACGACTACGCATGACTCGCTTCCGGTTGCGTGGCTCCACGCTCTTTCCGGGTAGGATTTCTACCTACTGGGCTCCTTCTCAGAGTTTCTCTTTCACTTCGTTTTGTTTACATGTTTCAGTTTCCTCTCTGTCTGTGTTTATCTTGGCGCAATGACCCCGCTTTCCTCAATTTCCTCTCTATGGTTTCCACCCAATTGCATCAATTAAAGCATTATTGTCCTTACAACTTAGGACTATCACGACTTCACTACCCTCACGGTTTTTGAATCGAATTTCCACCAACTCTCTCAATATCGAATCAATTTTCCGAACAGATGTGACATCGCAGATTCGAATTCTATGCTCTAAATCGAATTTCCCTGCGAAGAGCCGAATCATAGGTGATGGCTGCACCCATATTTCATTATCTGTCACAACAACGACGGTCGAATTCCCTGAGTTTCGGAAACGAGTCCAAAAATTTTTCCCTGACCTTGCCCATGTCTCATCCTCGCGAAATACAACGTGAATAGAATCCTCCGATGGAAATACAATGTGCAATTTGTCTCTTAATAAGACGCGTTTCATTAATCCAATAATAAGAGTGAAAGCTCCAATGATTATAACATAGGGAAAACAACTTCCTGCAAATTCGCGAAATGTAAAATCCATATGAGCACTATTAATCAATTGGCGGACCATCACTATCGAATGCACTGCCTACCCAGTTGAAGAAATCCATTACTTTTTGCACAACTTTTCGAATTGTTAAGGTTTTTGTATTCGTCGTCGTTGCGCACCATCCCCCGCCAACCCCAGCACCAACAGACCCTCCATTGAAGTTTCCCTTATCGTCAAACATTATTGTTCCTCCAACCGCACCGCCGGCATTTAAGTTGTAACCTTGTCCTTCAATGTCTCCCTGCACCATCCCTATGAGCACTGAAAGAGATAACGCGTTGCCCACACCACCGCCGGCATAACAATATATTCCAGAGTCAAGTGGGCTATCATCATCCCACACAAATCCTCCACCGCCTTCCAGGCCTAAGTTGCTCCAAAATGCTTGAAAATCTAAACCCATAAAATAGTCAGCCAGCCCGAGCGGATCAATTCGTCCAAGCGGCCCATTCCCGACATATCCGTATAAATTTATCCCACCAGCTTCCTCAATCGGGTCCCTCGAAATCCACCGTCCCAGCTCCGGCGAGTAGGCGCGGTAGGGGGCGAGCACGAGCCCAGTGCGGGCGTTCGTGTAGTGGCCGGTGTAGCCGAAGTCTGCGTCTAGGTCTCCCCCGAGCTTCGTGCGGATTCCGTAGGGCGTGTAGCCGTAGCGGGCGCGGACGGTGCCGTTACTGGCGTCCACTAGATCGCGGATGCTTCCGAGGTGGTCCCTCGTATAGTAGAGGTTCAAGGTCGTGGCTCCGAACCGCGTTTCTCCGTTGCCGTGGAATACTCGGAGTTCCCCAGTCTGGTTCTCGCGCTGGGCTGTGATGGTCAAGCCGTCCCACATCAGGGTTTTGTCGGATACGGTGGTGGCTCCGACCACTTCCACGATTTTCACCCGCCGGTGGAACGCATCGTAGCTGAACGCCACTTCGGTTCCGTTCGTAGATACCGGGATTTTTGCGGAGACGAGTCGGTTTTCGGCGTCCCAAGTGTAGGTCCAGATGCCGTTGCTCGTCATGTTCCCGTCTGCATCGTAGGTGAATGTCACCGCTTGCTCGGCGGGCACGTTCACTTCTAGCGTCCGGGTCGTCTCTTGTGGGGTGAGTCCTTGCGGCACCTGGGCTTGCTCGGCCTTGACGCTAAAGCGCCTTGTCCCCACGCCGACATTCGCCCTCGCCTTCCACTGCGTGTCCCCGCTCTCGAGCGTCGCTGCGATTGCAGCCCCGGTGGGCGTCCCTTCGGTGTCCACGGGCGTCACCGTCACCTTGCTTTGCACGTTCACATTCCCTCGCAGTTCCATCGTCCCTCCCGCCGTCTGCTCGGTCACTTGATTGAACGCATTGGCCGTCCAGCTTCGCACCGCTCCGCCGCGTTGCTCGCCAGTCCGATTACCCGAGGCATCGTATTGGTAAAAGTGAAGGTCGTGGGTTGGGGTCGGGTCTTCGTTCTGTATCGATATCTCTACCGTTTCAAGTTGCCCACTGGGGTCATAGCCCATCCTCCAAATCCTGACCCCATCGTACAAAGCCTGCCCCCATACGTCCATCCGCCCCGCCGGGTCATAGGTGTAGTAATGATCGGCGTATTGATGCCAGTTTCCGTTCCACCCATTCTGGATGAAGTACAGCCGATGCTCCGTGTCCGCCGTGTAGCCGTAGTTGGTCCGCAAATTCCCGACCTTCGTCCACGCCACCCGGCCTGTATTCCCATCGTAGTGCAGTTCCTGCGTGCCGAGCAGATTCGTCGTTCCCGTCAGCCGCCCCAGCGTATCCCACGCGCTCGACGAGCCGCCGACTGTCACCCCGCCTGCCTCCAGCACTGTCGCCGAAACACGCCCGAGAATGTCGTACGTGTAGGTGCTGGAATACATCGAGCCCTTGCTCACTTTTCTCACTCGCCCGTCTCCGTACACCGTATCGCTCGCATCAATCGGCACATACTCATACGAGTCATAATATCCCGTCCCATCCGCCGACTCCACCCGCACCACCCGCCCGAAGGGCGACTGCTCCGGCGTCTCATACACCACATGCACATCCGGCGTCGGTGCCGTGCCTGCTGCGACTGTGTATTGGATGTCTTTCATGCGTCCCTGCTCGTCATACACCAAAGTCCGCACATTGCCACGCGCATCTGTCGTGCTCACGGATCGCCCCCAATCATCATACGTATTGAACTGCACTCGCACGGTGCCGAGTCCATTGGGGATGCTCTGGTTCCAGTTCAGCCACTTCTCCGTCACCCGCCCGAGGATGTCATACTTCCAATGCGTCCTATTGCCCCCGGCATCCGTCATCGAATCAATAGACCCGCAGCAAGTCCCCGGCTGATACGTGATCGTCTTCTCATCCGGCCCCGTCACGCTTAACACCCGCCGCGCCGCGTCGTGGACGTACGTCGTCTTCTTTTCCTCCATGTCGTAACTCTCTGCCACATCCAGTTTGTCCCACACCACGCGCTCGCTCATCCCGTTCGGGTGCGTCACTTTTGTCACGCGGTCTAGCGTCCACAGCGGACCGTTGATTTCATCGTAGTCCACCGTCGTCGTTTCGTTTTGCGGATTCGTCACCGTTTTCACCCGCCCGTATTCATCGTAGGTCAGCACCGTCGTCCCGCTCACATTCGTGACCGTGGCGATGCGCCCAAACGCCGGGCCATCTCCATCATACGTCACCGTCGTCTCGCGGCCCGCCGCATCGGTGAGCGTATGCACTTGCCCGCGTCCATTGTAGATCACTTGCGTCACCGTGCCGTCAATCGCCTTCAGCACCGTGGGCCGATGATTCTCATACTGGCCAAGCTCTTGCAGCGTCACCGCGTTCCCCGCCGCGCTGGCCTGCACGCCCGTGAGGTCCGTATCATCCGCACCCACCTGTGGGTCCGTCCCCGCCGTGCCATACGTGTAGATCGTCTGGCGGCCAAAAAAGTCCGTCACCGTCGTAGGGCGTCCCTTGTCGTTAAAGTTCACCATCGTCGTCTCATAAAGAGCCGCGCCTTCCGGGAGCGTCTGCCAGCCCGCCCGCATCCGCCCCATAGCCGCCACGCCCGAGTGCGTGCCCACTAGATTACTATTCGCCGACCCCGCGTAGAGATACCACACGCGATTCGTCAGCGGGGCCTTGAAGCTCGCCACCAGCGGTGCCGCGCGGCCCGCCCCCGCCCGCTGCGCCCAGCGCGTGATTCGCGCATTTTGCGCCCCCAGCGGCACCCCCGCCGCACCCGCTGCGGAGATGGCCGCATGGTTCCACATAAAAGTCGTCTGCACATTCAACGCCGAGGCATCGAACCCCGATGGAACCCCTTCATTGCCCAGCGATGAAAGGTCCGACACAGAGTACCGCTCCACCCGCTGCCTGCGCCCGGCAGGGTCCAGGATTTCCATGAAGTTCCCCACGCGCACATTCCCGGCGGCATCATGCACCGCCCCGCGCGAAATGGTGGACGCCCCGTACGGCGTATTCATCGTCGAAATCAGCCCGACACTCCCCGCCTCATACCCAAACTCCGAGATGATGCCCGCCGGGTCCGTCAGCCTCCAGAGCTCGCCGGACGCATGATACTCCAGCGTCACCGCACGGTTGAACGGGTCCAAAATCCGAGTGATCCGCATCGGCTTCAATCCATTGTCATACAAGAACTGCGTCACCTTCCCCGAAGCATCCGTGAGCTTCGAGAGCCGCACGCCCGCCGGGTGGAACTGCCACGTCAACACCACCGTATTGCCGTGAACATCCTGCACCGATTTGAGGAAATACCGGCTGCGATGATTCGACCCTATGCCGCCCACGACGGAGTAAGTTTCCTTCGTTCCATTCGTCAACGTGTGGACGTAGGTCACAACTCCATCCACAACAGCCCGATCCAGCGTATCCAGCGAGAGCCCTGGGCGCGTCATCGCAGACCCAGCCCCCGCCTTCATCACCGCCTTACCCCCACGCCCCATATTCAACCATGCCCTGCCAGAGTCTCCCGGCCCCTCCTCCACAAATTGCACCCAATTCAACTTCCACCGAGGCCCCATATTCGAATAGCGCGGCTTCCCCAGCGCACTGCGATCCTCCGAGTCGTAGTGAAACCGAATCCCCGTCAGCGGACCAAAAGGAGAACGATACGGCAGAGGGGCGTCCGTAATCCGAAGGCTCCCGAGATACGGATTGAAACCCGCGACCGCCATGCCCGAATCTGGGCAGGGACACGTTTCCACAAAGAACGAGAAATCCGTCGGAGCCCCCGTCCCATCCGTGGAAGAATAAGAAGTCGTCAGCGGCTCTTGAGGTGGAGGCTCCGTGGTTCCCGGAATATTTTCCGTCCCATCGTAGTCCTCACTGCCATCGTCCTCCGAAGGCTCATCGTAAGGAGGATAATCGTAGTAGTAATAATGCTGCCCCGAGCCGCTCGTTGTCGTCACATCGGAGCACGTCAAATAGATATTCAGCCCCGCCTGCACCCCAGTACCCGCCACATCCGTCGCAGTATAAGTCACCGAGCCGCTCCCATCCAAAAATGTGATCGTCGCAGCATCCTGCCCCAGCAACTCCGGGGCTGCACCCGTGAATGCAGGCGGTGCCCAATAGCGAAAGAGCGTCACGGAGTTTTGCGCAAACGCGGAAGCCGCGCTGAACGCCAGAAAAAGCAGAACGTGGAGAATCGAGAGGTGTGTTTTCATAGTTGGAGAATCGTTAGAGTTCAGTTCAGCCACACCGCGCCGACGGGCGAGGTGACGGTCAGGATGGGGGCGACTTGGTTCGGGTTTGTGCCAGCGACAATCTCATCGTAGTCCCCGATCCCGTCGCCGTCGCTGTCCCACGCATTGTCACTCGTGCCGATGATGTACTCATACCAATCAGGCAGCGTATCCCAGTCGCAATCCACCGGCGGCGGATTCCAATTCATCAAGGTGGAGTTTCCGTATATCGCATCCTGCCCGTTCGCATCGGAAAAGTCGGGCCAGCCGTTGTTTCCGTAGGGCGCATAGACCCACCAGTCTTTGCCAATATGGACCTCTGCGGAGGCGTCGAAGTATCCGTAACTGCTGAATCCTGCTCCAGAGCCATTCAAAGTCCACAGCCCTTGGATGGTCCCTTTATTGACCGGGAACATCCCGCCCGCAGCGGTAACGATGTAAAGCTCCTGGTTCCAACGGGAGGAGGGGAGGTTAATATTGAGGGTGGTGAGCGGTATTTCCATTGTGAAATTCAGGTCCGCACCGCCAGCGCCATACGCACTCGTGTAATCGGCCTCCACATCTCGCATCGCAATATCGTACCCATTGGTCGTGCTCGTTGGGGCGGTTGCCGGGATGTATTTGTGATAGCTCCAGCGTTCCAACGGCGTACCGATAAATACGACGCTCCAATACGTGTAATAGGCATCGCCAGCGGCCTCATCGAAGACGCTCGTCACTGCCCACGTAGTCCCGTCGTTGCCCAGTAATTGAATTTGGCCATTCATCAAGCTGGTTCGTCGTGCGTGGGGAACGCTTACGGAGACTTGGCCGACAGGCGGCACAGGATTGAACGGCGTGAAGCCGTCGCGCAGATCCGTCGTCTGCCCGTAGTCTTGCCAAGTCACACTATCGACCAGGGACCACGGCGCATTCATATCAACAGTGGCGATGTAGTAATCGTAAGCATAATTAACCTCCGATCCGAACTGGTCCCACGTAACAAGAGAGTTCGCCGTCATACTTGGGGTCAGCCAACCGGCGAATGATGACCCCTGCCAAATGATCAACACGTCGTTGAAATGATTCTCGCCGATTAAAAACGTCACCGTCTGGAAATTGCTCGTCGGCACCGCGAGCGGCGCGGCGCTTTGCACCACTTCTGCACTGCCCACGTCCATGAAAAAATGCGGCGTCGTCTCCTCCGTCCCATCGCGTGTGAGCCAGTATTCTTCGCCGATGCCGACTTGCCCCGACACGCGAACTTCATAGCCGATCCCGCTGCCCCATTCATCGTAGAGCATCGCCACGGAAGGCGTAACGCCCTGCAAAGAGCCCGACGAAGTATGCAGCGTGTAAACCGCGCCCGTCGGCACCTGATATTGCCAATCCACCTCGCCGAAAGAAAACACCGCAGCCCGAGTCGGCAGCGCCACCGTGCGCGGCTCCCATGCCGCCGGGTCGCGCAAATCCGTAGCGTTTGCCACCGACTGCATCTGCGCCGTGAGGTCCACCAGCACCGTATTCTCCGAGGAAAGCCACGCAATTTCCGTAGCGGAAAACGCATTGAAAAACCCGAAGCTCACCCACTGTTGCACACCATCCGAATCCAACACCCACGAGCCGAGCACCGGCAACTTCGTCACGGGGAACGCCCAATTTTGCGACGGCACAACGAGCGCAAACGTATGGCCCTCAAGCCCCTCGTCCACCGCATACCCAATCGTCCCGCCACCAAACACCGACGCCTGCAACGTAGCTGACGTAGTAAGGCTCATCGTCGGATACATCTTCCAGGTCCCTAACGTCTCATCGAACAACCACGGCATGACTTGAGGCGAGTACGTCGGGGTGCCGCTGACGATAAACTTCATCGTCAGCGCATCAAACATCGGCACGCCGACATGAAACAACTGCCCATCCGAGTCGTCCATAAATGTAAACGAATGCCCCGCCGCCTCAGTCGGAATCTCCAGCGTGATCGTGGGTGGTGGTGAAGACTGCCCCAGCGCGGAAAGGCCGAGAGCGAGCGTGGCGAGAAGGATGTGGAGTTTCATGGTAGTTGAGCGTTGAAAGTTGAGAGCTGAGAGATCGCGGCAGGTTTTTCCGGGTAGCTGAGCGGCGGTGAAAACGGATGCTGTTTTGATGGAGAAATCGTCCCCGACTCTGCCAACGCAAACGCCTTGCGGGCGCTTGGGCCGAGCGAAGTCGGGGATTACTTTTTATGTGGGCGTCGGCGTAGGCGTCGGGGTGGGTGTTGGTGTTGGCGTTGGCGTGGGAGTGGGAGTGGGGCCGTGGCCGGCATCTACGATGGCGCGGGCGGCTTGCCATGCGGCGATGAAGGCGCGTCCGGCGGGCGTTTCTTCGTATTGGATGACGAGATCGTCGAGGTCGTCGAGGCGCACCATCAGCGCGGCGATCCGGGTCTCCAAGTCGCGCTTGAGGCTGCTGCCGGTGGCAATCTGGCCGCGTGGAGCGCTCATGAGGGCGGAAAATCCGGCAATCGCGGCGGTGAGGGTGAGCACGCGGGCTTGAGTGACGCCGCGCCCCATCGCTCCGCTCTCGTCGCGGGCCACGTTGGCGAGGTCGCGGATGAGTTCACAGGTGGTTTTTAGCGCGGTGTCGCGGAGGCGCATGAGGGCGCTTTTGGTGAAATCTACCTTGGCGCGGTCGGTGAGATTGCCGGTCTTTTTGTAGTGGACGCAGAGGGCTCGGGCCACGGTGTAGGCGATATTTTCCAGCACGGTTTCGGCGAGGTCTTTGGCCTCGGCTGGGCCGGTCGTGGCGGCGTCGGCCACGGCGACTGCGGCAGAGATGCTGCCGTATTCGGTCTTCAATGCGGCGAAATCGGCAAAGAAGTCGAGCACCGGCGGGGTGCTCCATACGGGGCTATGTTCGGGTTTCTCGGCAACATTGATACATGCGCCGATCATATCTAGTTTGTTGGTTGTGCGGTCGTTCATTGGTTGAGAGTTGATGGTTGAGATCTGAGAGACTGGTGGTTTGTAAAAGTGGGTGTTTTCTCTGTTGCGGGGCGATTACCGCGATGTATCAGGTCGCTGTAGGGCTGTGCTGGGCGATTGAAGCCATGTAAGGGCTCGTTGCAGGGGTGTGCTGGTCGATTGAATGCACGTAAATGCGCGTTGCAGCGCTGCGCTGGTCAATTGTAGCCACGCTACCCGCCATTGAACGCTTGTAACTGCTCGCTGCATGACTGCACGGGGCCATTGCAGAGGTGTCAAACCCGATTGCACAGGTGCGCGATGCCGTTGAACGAGTGTAAATACCCGTTGAAATGCGGGAGCTAACTGCCGAAGAAACGGACCTGCAAGCTGCGCATGTGTGCGGCAGCGTTTCCCGAGTGAAGGGGCAAGTTTCGCGCAAGCCACGGCACGTCGCGGCCCACCATGGTGTCCAAGTATTAAGAAAGACGCGAACTCGCCTATTTCGCCCCGCTTGCCCCGCTGCTCTGCTGCTCTGCTGCTCTGCTGCGATCCGTACGCACGAAAACCTTTTTGGAAGTAAAGGCTGGAAGATCGAGCGTATTCATTTTCGGGAAAATGGAGTGGTCAAAAACTGCTGCGGACGAACGAGAGTTAGAGAGGCTGTCATTTGCTGTCGAGGAGTTTCTCACGCTATTTTCGATACTGGCCGTGCGGAGACTCTGCGGAGTCACGGGCGGGGGTTTACAGCTTCCGCCAGCGGATGTTTTTATACGCACCCGACGTGCGCCACGTCGCGAAGCCGAAGGGTTTGGCGATTTCGATTTCGCCGTCGCGCATCTTGAGCGTTTTGCCTTCGAGGTCGAGGTTCACCATCTTCTCGTTGTCTATGGTGATCTCCAGTTTGGCCTTCGTGACCTTCACGCGGACGGCGTACCATTGGCCGTTCTTGTAGTTCTTAAATTGCGTCGTCTCGTTCTCGCTGGCGTTCTCGCCGCCGACACAGGAGATACCCGTGACGGTGCCGCCCCAGCCGCCTGCGACGAACGTGACGTGGTTCTCGCCGATGGGAAATGTGAGGCCGACAAAGAAGTCGTCGCCCAGCACGCGCATGGCGTCGAAGGCCACTTCGTAGTCCATCGTCGCGGGCGCTTTTTCGAGGTTCACTCCGGTGAGGTCGCCGCCTTGCGGGAGGATGAGTTGACCGTCCTTCACGAGCACGTCGGCCTTGCCAGCAAAGTCCGTCGCTTTCCACTGCCCGAGAGCCTTGCCGTCGAAAAGCGGCTGCCAATTTTCCTGCGCCGCAGCGGGTGCGCCACCGGCCAGCATAGGGCGCAGTTTTGCCAGCGTCGCGGGGACCGCCACCCACGGGTCCAGCTTCTCCTCGAACTCCAGCGTCACCCAGCCTTGGTAATTCGCGGCCTTGAGGATGTTCACGAATTTCTCCATGTCCGCGTGCGTCTTTTCCTTCGCGCCGCGCAGTTGGATTTCCGTCTTAATCTGCACGTTCACCGCGTAGGGCGCGCACTTGGCGAAGTCGGCATACGGGTCGTCGGTGTGGAAGTTCCCGCTGTCGAGATTGATGCCCACCCATGGGGACTTCACGGCCTTGATGATGTCAATGAGGTCGTCCGCTTCCGCGACGATGCCGTGGTGGTTTTCGATGCCGAGGAAAATGCCGCGCTTGCCCGCATACTCCGCGCATTCTTCGAGCTGGGCGATGCAATCGCGCTTCGCCACCTCCAGCGTCCCGCCCTTCGGCACAGCGCCTGCAAAGACGCGGATGTGCGGCGCGCCCATGAGCACGGCCTTATCAATCCACTCCTTTACATACGCCGTCTGCTTGTCGCGCTCCGGCCCAGCGGGATGCGTGAACGTATTGCCCACGCTCGTCCCGCTGATGCTCACGCCGCGCAAGTGCGCCTGCCGCCGGATGGCGAACAGTTGCGCATCCGAGACATCCTTGGGGAAATAATAGCTCGTCAGCTCCGCGCCATCCACGCCCCACGCAGCGCAGTGATCTATGAACTTCTCCATCGTCAGCGTGCGCTCGCCCTCCACGGGCTCCTGCTTGGACGAAGAGTGCATCATGTGATCGCGAAACGAATACGCCGCAAGCCCCAGCCGGAGCCGCGGTGCGCTGCGCTGAAACGGCTCCACCGCGCGAGCAAATGGCGCGAGCAGACTGGTGGCGATAGTGGTGTGGAGAAAATAGCGGCGGTTCATAACGGCGCGACCAAAGCGCAAACGCTCGGGCGCTGCCAGCATTTCTAGCCGAGAGGAAGTGTCGAAGGACTCGTGGTAATGCTCGTAATCGCGAGCGGACAGCACACCCGTTCTCGTATGACTACCGAGCTCACCGCATCACAAACCGTAGGTAGAAGAACATCATCGGGGCGGTGAAGAGGATGCTGTCGATGAGGTCGAGCGCGCCGCCGATGCCGGGGAGGAAGCGCCCGCTGTCCTTGACGTTGCAGCTTCGTTTGATGAGCGACTCCGCCAAGTCGCCGATGACGGCTGCGAAGCCGAGGACGAGGCCGAGCACGACGGCGTGCGTTTGGTTTAAGAGCGCGAGTTTTACCGGCATGAGCGCGACGAGGCCGCACGCGCCACCGATGCTGAAGGCCAGTGCGCCGAAGAAGCCTTCCCACGTTTTCTTCGGGCTGATGTGCGGGACGAGTGGCGTCTTGCCGATGAGCGAGCCCGTCAAGTACGCGCCCATGTCGCTGAACTTGGTGACGAGCACGCAGAAGAGCACATACCAATGTCCGGTGACGTTTCCCGCGAAGTCGCGCGGGAGGAGATACACGATTTTCGCCACGAAGCTAAACGGCCACGGCACGTAGAAGAGGCCGAAGAGCGTGAAGCTGATGGTCTCCAGCGGGACGTGGCCTTTCATTTTTGGGAACATCTGCCGTGCAAACATCACGAGCATGAAAAAGAGCAACGTCCCCACTTCGAAGTCGTAGAGCCCATCTGGGTTTGCCCGCCGCCATGCCAGCCAATAGAAAAGCCCCGCCATGAGCAGCGCCCCGCAGAACATGCCGAAGCCTTTGAAATTCGGGCGATTCCCCGCGTCGAGCATGTTGTAGTATTCCCACAAGCCGACGAGCCCGAGGCCGGCGATGAGGAGGACGAAGCCCGGCTCCCAACCGCCGAGGATGGTCCATAGCGCCACCGTCCACAGGACGGCAGTGCTGGAAAAGCGGCGGAGAAAAGTTACTTGGGCATCAGTCATCGGCGCGCGGAGGAAAGACGACGCGGGCGGTGGAGCGAAGCAAAAAGTGAAGCAGGCGTGTATTCTGAAGACGTGACGGGGTGGCGAGCAAGTTACTCTTGACCACTCCGCACCGTTCCCGCATCTCACGCGCCGCACATGGCAATCCTCGTTGACTCAAATACTCGCATCCTCGTTCAAGGCATCACCGGAGACTTCGGTTCGCGGCACGCAAAACTCTCGCTCGACTACGGCACGCAGCTCGTCGCTGGCGTCACGCCCGGTAAAGGCGGTCAGACGTTTGAGCACGGCACTCACAAGGTGCCTGTGTTCGATACCGTAGGCGAAGCAGCCCGCCAATCCGGCGCGACGGTCGCCGTGATCTTTGTCCCGCCGCCCTTTGCAGCCGACGCAATTTTAGAAGGCGTGGACGCCGGGCTCGACCTCGTCGTCGCCATCACGGAAGGCATCCCGGTGAACGACATGATCCGTGTCAAAGTCGGCATGGCAGGAAAGAAAACGCGCCTCATCGGGCCAAACTGCCCCGGCCTCGTCACCCCCGGCACCGGCAAAGATTCGCACGGCGGCTGCCGCATCGGCATCGCCCCCGGCTACATCCACAAGCGCGGCAACGTCGGGGTCGTCTCCCGCAGCGGCACGCTCACCTACGAGGCTGTCTGGCAGCTCACTTCGCGCGGCTACGGCCAGAGCACCTGCGTCGGCATCGGCGGCGATCCAGTAAATGGGACGAACCACACGGATGTGCTGAAAATGTTCAACGAAGACCCCGAGACGGAAGCCATCATCATGATCGGAGAGATCGGAGGCGAAGCCGAAGAGCAAGCCGCAGCGTGGGCCAAGGCAAATTGCAAGAAGCCCATCGCCGCTTTCATCGCCGGAGCCAGCGCGCCTCCCGGACGCCGCATGGGCCATGCAGGCGCCATCGTCTCCGGCGGAAAAGGCACCGCAGCCGCGAAGATCGCCGCTTTACTCGACGCTGGGATCGCTGTCGCCGCGACTCCGTCCGCAATGGCGGATACGCTGCTGAAGCACTGGGGCCGGTAGTATCCGACAACGAAAATGCCGAAGCGTTTCCGCTTCGGCATTCGTTGAAATTTCCGACCGGCTCGGGTGCCTTATGGCAAGGGCTTGAGCTCGATCTTGCGGTAGTGAACTTCGCTGCCTGGGTCGTGGCCTTGGATGGCAACGGTGCCGCTGCTGAGCTTGCGACCTGCGAAGTTTCCGGGCGGCGTCCAGCCTTCTGGCTCGGTCCACTCGCTGATCACTTTGTCATTCACTTTAGTGACGATGGAGCTGCCCTTCACGGTGATGAGCATGGTGAACCACTCGTCGTCTTTCGCGGGCGCTTCGAAGTTGTCCTTGATGCCATAGACGCCTGCGGTGCGCTTCGGGTCGGTGTGCGAGTTGTTGACTTGAATCTCGTAGCCTTTGGAAGGCCAGCCGGAGTCTTGGAATGCCGTGTGGATATAGACGCCGGAGTTCGCTTTTGCCTTGGTCATCACTTCGACCTTGAGCTCGAAGTTTTTGAACTCCGCCGCTCCCTTGCCGGTGTAAAACAAGTGGGCGCGGTCGCCTTTGACGACGAGTTCCCCATCTTTCACGCTGAACGTGGCGGGGTTCTCGTTGGCCTTCCAGCCTTCGAGGTCCTTTCCATTAAAGAGTGGGATCCAAGGCTGCGGGTCTGCGGCAAGGACGGATGTGACGGAGAGAGCGAGTGCGACGAGTATTTTCATGCGGGGCGACGGTTAAAGAGAACGCCTGTCCGTGTCCAGCGCGTTGAATGTGGATTTTGGCACAAGCCTCAGCGACACCGGCCTCACCAACGGCGTCACGTACGGGGCTTGCTACGGCATTCCCGCTTCGTAATGGCGCGAAATTTCATCGGCGGGGAGCACGCGGGCGAGAACGGCGAATTCGTCGAGACGTCCGACAAAATTGCGAGTGCGTTGATTGGATGGTTGCTCGAGGGTCCACGCGTTGTCCGCCGCGGAGCCGTCTGCGCCCCAGTTTCCGAATTCGATTTCGCCGAGCACGGCAGGGAGTTTGTGGCGAAACTGCGCGGTGCCGATTTGCTTACCGTCGCGGTAGTGCGTCACCGTGCCTGTCGCGGCGTCGTAGGTGGTGGCGAGAAAGAGCCAGCGGCCAAAGTCCATGTTCGACACGGCGGGGCCGCTTACAGGGCCGTCCCATAGGTGTTTGCCGTTGCCGGGATCCGCAGTGATTCGCATGGTGAGGCGGAGTTCGCCGCCGCGTTCGAGCGTCCAGTGCAGCGAGCCGGGGCCGTAGTGCGAGGGGAGCAGGAGCGAGTTGTAGTCGTTTGGCAGGCTGTCCACTCGGACCCACGCCATGAGGGTGAGCGCGCTGTGTTTGCCGGGCACTTCAAAGCGCAGTCGGTCGCCGAGGCTGCGAAATTCAAGGGCGCGTTTACCGGGCCAGCGCCCGCCAGTCCAGCCCGCTCCGACGGTGGCGGCATTCGTCTCCGGCGTGGCAGCGGCGATGCGATTGGTGACGGTGCGGCTCCACTCGCGCTCGCCGTCGAAGGTGTAGCAGAGCAGCGCCATGGGGTCAGCGGCGAGCGGGAGCATCGAGGCCCGCCATGCCTTCAGCCGCTCGCGTCCTTCGGTGTCGGCGAAGTGGGATAGCGTTTCGCCGTCTGGAAAATTCGCGGGCATCACCGGGATATCGCGCAGCTTCGATCCGTCGAGGCGCACGGCTTTCGCAGCCTCGACCTTGTGCGGAGTGGCGGCTGCGGCGGTGATGGATACTTCGCCGTCGAAGACATGCACCTCCGGCTTACGTTCCGCCGAAACGTCGAGGCCAAACGCGGTGCCAAGGTCCACGACATCCATGCCCGGCGCACGCAGCGTGAAGCCGCGCGCAGGCTCCGGCACGTAGGCGCTAGCCTTGCCGCTTTGCAAAAATGCGGTGCTCTCGGAGTCGAGCCGCAGTTCCGCCGGGCCGACGACGAAGAGTTGCGCGCCGTTGATGAACTCGACCTGTACCGTGCCGCGTTCAAAACGCAGCCAGCCCGCGCCAAGCATCGCTCCAACTCCAGGTGCCTCGTCGCGCCGACTCCACACGACGCCGACGGCGCGCTTCAGCACGGCCACTGGCGCGGGAGTCGCCACACGCTCGCTCGTCCGCCCGTCGCTGGCGAAACGGTCTTCCGCAGGCTGCACGGGTTCTGTTTTGAAAACGAGCGCAGCAATCCCCGCGAAGGCGGCAAGCGCGGCGGCGAGCGCGAGGCGCGGCCACCAGCGCAAACGGCGTGCTCTTTCCACGACTGCGGGGACAAACTCCGGTGCGGTGGCGGCGGCAATGCGCTCCTGCTCCAGCCGCAGCGCGACCTCCTGCGCCGCGGCGCGGCCCAGCGGGTCGCGCACGGTGGCGTGCAGCAGGCGCTCAGTCGAGACGTGCGCCACGAGCGCATCGAGCGCGGCGGCGTCTTCGCTGCACGCTACAGCGAGGTGCGCGGCGTCATCCGGCGTGAGCGTACCGTCGGCGGCGCGGGCGATGAGCGTGGCGAGTTCGTCGGGCGTCATGCGGTGGTGGTTTTGCGCTGGATGCACTCCGCAAGCGCGGCGCGCAGCCGGTAGAGCTGCATGGAAATTGCGGACGGTTTGCGGCTGGTGCGCGCGGCGAGTTCGTCGAGCGTCGCGCCGTCGGCGTAGCGTTCATTCACGAGGCTGCGGGCCGGGCCGTCGAGCGATTCGAGGCACTCGCGCAGTGCGCCCATGCGCTCGCTTTCGCGCTCCACACAGTCGAGTCGCGCGTCCACGAGCGATTGCAGATCGTCATTCAGGCCGATGGGGATGGCGCGGAATTTCCGGCGGTAATTTGCCAGAAGGTGCATGGCGATGCCGCGCAGCCACGGGCCGAGCGGGAGGGTGGCGTCTATCCCCGGCAGCTTTTTGAAGGCGACGAGCAGCACCTCCTGCGCAAGGTCCTCAGCGTCATGCGCGGAATTCATCCGCACTGCGAGGCAGCCGCGCACGCTGCGGTGATGCCGCTCGACGAGCTGCGTGAACGCCGCGATGTCCCCGCGCTGTGCTGCGCGGATGATGGGCGTCTCGTCTGTCTCATCGGTTTGCATGTTGGATTGTTCTTAGCTGTCGCAGCGGGACGGAAACAGCACGCCAGTTACTTTACAACGCGCAGCCGCATGAATTGCACGGGGGCTGCGGTGTTCGCGGTCCACGTTTCCGTGGCGGTGCCGTCGGCGTTGTTGTTGTGTGCGGTGCGGGTGGCGGCACTGGTCCAGGTCGCGAGGTCGGTGCTGACTTGCACGGTCACGGTGAGGTCGTCGGCTGCGAGGCGGCGCGGGAATGTGAGCAGCGCGCGGCCATCGGTGGTGCGGGTGACGGTGAGCGGTGCGGTGCCGGGCACGGTGTCGCTGGTGGCGAAAAGGTGCTCGATGAGCGCGGGTGTGCCGTCGGCGTCCGCGTCGGCGAGGGCGCTGCCAGTGAAGGTGATGCTGTCGCTCGCGCCGGGGTTACCGCCAAGGGCGGTGCTGGTCCGCCAGTTGGCAGCGGTGCCCGGCGCAGTAGGGGCGATGCGGACGAGCGTGTAGCCGTCGCCATCGGCGCTGAGCGGCCATTCGCCGGAATCGCCGTAGGTGATGGAGTCGATGACAGCGCCAGTCGCAGCGAGCAGAGTGATGGTGTCGCCGGTGTTGTCGAGTGCGCCGCTCCATTGCCCGGCGACCACGGGCGTGGCTCCGTAGGCGGCGGTGAAGGCGGTGCTGTTTTCGACGACGATGATGCGCGCACCGGGTTCGAGCACGAGGTTGCCGAAGGTAAAAATCATCGCTCCAGTAAAGCGGACGTCGGTAAGGTCGAGGCGGCTGGCGGAGGTGTTCAGCAACTCGACGAACTCCGTGTCATCGCTCGGGCCGGGTGGGTTGTAGTGGATTTCTGAAATGGCGAGCAGCCCCGGCGCGGCGGGCACGGCGGCGAGGTTGAACGTCGCCTCGGTGAGCGCGCTCCATTCGTTCGTGGCGATAAGTTTTGCGCGCGATTTTACCACCACTTGCGAGCCAGTGAGTGTGACGGGCGCAGTGTAAGTCGGCGCTCCGGCGAGCTGTGGGTCGGAGCCGTCGAGCGTGTAGTAAATCGTCGTGCCGCCGGGAGCGGTGATGCCTACTGCGAAGCCTGCGGGCACACTGCCGCCGTGCTGCGAGAAAGTCGGCGCATCGAAGCTCGGAAAGAGATTCCGCGTGCGGAGTTGGGAAATGAGCACCGCTCGGCGCGTGACGAGGAAGCCGGTTTCGATGGCGTCATTGGCGGAATTGAAATTCGCCACAGTGCGCGGAGTGCCGCTGGCGGCGTCGCCCCAGCGGGCGCTCTCGGCGAGGATGGCGGTGTTGATTTGTGCGCGGAGCGACTGCCAGCGGGCGAGGCCCACGGGCGTATCGAGCGCGCCGCCGTTGAACCAATGCTTTTGCACCCGGTCGGCAAAACGCAGGCGGTACTTTGCGTTGGCTTCGAGCTGCTGCGAGAGCCAGCGCGGGTTGAAGTAAGGCAGCGTCGCGCCTGCGGTGATGGTGCCGCTGACGTTGCGCCCGTCCACCATTGTGCTCTCGGCGTCGTGGGTGAAAAAGCGGTAGCCCCAGCGCCCGTCGCGCGGGCGAATCGCGTAGAAATTCTTTGGCACGCCGGAGCCGACGCTCGTGTTCACCGGCGCGTCGTCGTCGCCGTTATAAAAGTGGAGCGCTGTGTAATCTATGAGGTTGTCCACATCGACCAACGGTAGCGTGTTGTTCAGCGCGCCAGTGGCGTCGCGGCCTTGCACGGCGAAATACGCGGCGTCCGTGCCGAAGCCCGCGAGCGCCGCGGCGTGGAGTTGCGACCACGCGACGTTGTCGCCATCGGCGGCGTCCACCCGGTGTGGGATGACGTAGGTTTTCATCACGTCGTAGTCCTCCTTTTTCCCGCCGAAATACGACGCCGCGAAATCGGAGTCCGCGCGCTCTTGCGTGCCGTAGATGCCCCAGTAGTGGCCATTGATGAAGAGGTGGTAGTAGCGGCTGCGCGTGTAGGGCTGGCCCATCGCGCCATTGGCGAGCCGGTTCCACTCGTCGCGATTGTAGGTGGCGCTGGTGTCGCCGCTATTGTGCCACGAGCGCACTTGCGTGCTGCGGAGGTCCACGCGGTCGAACTCATCCGCACCCTCATCGCCAAAGAGCGGAAACTGCAATTTCGACGCGCCGTATTCTCCGCGAAAGTAGAGGTGGAAATTGTGCTTTGGGTTCGTGCCTTGACGACTGAAGCCGCCACGGATTCGCAGCCCGGCGTTGATGAAAAATCCAGGCGTGTTGTCCGGGTTTAGCAGCTCGACGGAGACGGGGCACTCGTAGCCCTCCTCGCGTCCGTAAGGGTTCACGTAGATGCCGGTCGCGGGGTCGAAAAGGTTCGGCAGGTCCGTGGTCAGCGAGAGCGCGGGCAGTGCGGCGAACGCATCCTTCATCTGCTGCGCGGTCACGGTGGTCGTGATGTCCGGGTCCAATCCGTATTGCAGCACTTGCCCGTTCACCGGCCCGGTGGGCCAGCCGACGGGCGTCGCGTCGGCCTGCTGGCGGATGTCTTCGAGGAAAAAATACGACGAGGTGTCGGTGTTCGTCGGGATGAGATTTGGCGCGAAAGCCGCGACGCGCAGCGTGGTCGTGCTGGCGATATTCAGCGTGAGTGGCGAGGTGGATTGCGTGCCGTTGGTGAGCGTCGGCGTGGAGCCATTCGTGGTGTGGACGATGGTCGCACCGGGTGTCGCGCAGCTCACGGCGACGGTCTGCGGCGTGGTGTAAAAACCACGCGGCACGGAGAATTGCGTATCCGCGACAAAGCCCGCGTAACCGGTCGCGTCATTCGGCGCGCCGGGCGTGGGAGTGATGAGGTAGCCGCTCGTAGCGTAGCCGCCGTAGGCGCCGTAGCTGTGGTCGGCGCGTTGCGCGGGATACGCGAGGTAAGATGAAACTGCGGTGCCATCCGGCAGCGAAAGGCGCAAATTCGCAGCAGCGGCGTTGCTGAGTTTGAAGTTCGTATGGAGCTGCGGTGCGGTGCGATTTTTCGACGAGGCAAAGATGACGAGGAAACCGCGAGCGGGAATCGTCGTGCCTGCCGGGATGGCCCATTTCATCGGCAGCGCCGGGTCGTCGCTCAGCCACCAGCCGCCGACATTCGCCGGAGAGTCGCCGCTATTAAAAAGCTCCAGCCAGTCCGACTGGTCGCCGTCTTCATCGCGCAGACCGCTGTCGTTTTCCGCGAGGAATTCGCTGATGAAAACGCCCGTCGCCGAGAGCACGGCGATGTTGAACGTCCGCTCGGTGAAGCCGCCCTCCGAGTCGGTCGCGCGCAGCGTTACCGCGTAGCTGCCGGGGGTCGTAGGCGTGCCGCTGAGCACGCCGCCCGCGAGCGAGAGCCACGGCGGCAGCACGGGCGCGGTGAGCGTCACCGTCGCGCCGACATCCGACACCGCTGCGACGGACGACGAGTAGGCCACGCCGGGCCCGGCAAAGGGCGCGGGCGTCGCGGTGAGCGTCGCCGTCGAGACGCGGCGCAGCGTGAAATCATCGCAGTCCACCGTGAGCGTGCCGCCGGTGCCAGTGCGATTGCGGTAGCCGAAATAGCCGACGTTGAGCGGCTCGGAATCCACGACGAAGTACGTCTCGCTCAACGCGCCCTGACGCACGGTGACATTCATCTCCAGTGCGCCGTATTCGTAGCGCCCGAGCACCTCCAGCGTGAAGGGCTGCGCGGTGTTCACGCTCATCGTGGCCAGCGTCGTGTCCGGCAGGAACGACGTGTTATTGACGCCCACGCGCAGGAAGCGCATCACGTTTGCGCCGGGCCGGAAATCCACGAGGTAGTAAGGAAAATTGACGCCACCGGAGAAGGTCGAGTTCGTCCCAAAAAGCGCAAAGCCGACCGCGTTTCCCGTCGTGGTCTGCGAGACAAGCGTAAATTTTGACGAAAGAAAAAAGCCCGGCGGATTCGCGCCGCTGAGGTCATTCGTGAGGATGTAGGCCGACGACGCAGCCGCGCTGGCGGTGATGGTATTCCGATATGCGCCGCCGACCACGCTCCACTCCGCGCCCGCCGTGAACGAGCCTGCGCCCGCGCTGAACGGCTCCACGTACGGCAGCGACACCCGCCCGGCGGGCGGCGTGCCCGTGCCGTTGATGCCCGCGATGAAAACCGGGTCAAACGTCACCGCGCCGCTGGAGCCGAAGCTCAGCGTGGTGATGCTCGCATTTGCCGCGATGCCGAAGTCCGAAAGGTCAATCGCGACGCCGTGGACGTTTTGCGAAATCTCCGCGTTGTTCAGCGTGAGCGTTGCGGACTCCAGCGCCGCGAGCGAGGCTACGCTCGTGCCCGTCGAGTAAAGGTCCGCGCTCACGGCGGCGAAATTCGTCTGCCCCCACGACGCCGTCGCCACCACTTGCGTCGTGCCGTTGATGGTCACCTGCATCGCATCCGCCGTCGCGCCGGGGTTGATTTCCATGAACACGATGTCCGCCCCCGTGCGGTTCACGATGGGCGTGGAAAAAGTGACCGTGACCGTGCTCGCGCCGACTGCCGGGTTGATGAGCCCCGAGTCGAGCAGCCAGTCCTGCAATAACGCCGCGCGCGCCCCCACCGCCGGGCTGCCCGCGCCATTCGGCACGATGGGCACCGTCGCCCCGCCTGCGGCGAACGCCGTAACCGTCGGCAGGACGAGCTGCGCCTGCGGGTAGCTATTTCCATTCACCGAAAGCGCCGTGAGCTGGTTGCCCAAAGTCGTCACGGTGGTCACCGGCACCGGCGCACTTTTCGCGGGGAGCGAAATGAAAAGCACGGAGAGAAATGCGAAAGTGCGGAAAGTCATAAGGATGTTGAAACAGATACGCCACCGACGAGGAATCGCCAATGGCAACCTAGGAGAGAGCTGTCTCCACAGCAAAAAACAGCACTTTGAAAATTCGCGAAATATTTTGTGCCGGACGTAAGGCGTGGGGACAGGAATGGGAGTCGAACCAAAAAAACTTTCCATATCAAAAAGAATGAAAACTCATCGTTTCTTCCACCCTACCATCCTTACAATCTCCGCTGCCGCCCTTATCGCCGCGCCAGCCGTGAATGCCGCCACGTATCAGTGGAATGGCACCTCCACTAGCGCATGGACGACTGCTGGGAATTGGGCACCAATAGGCACGTTTTTCGGAGTGGCCGTCACGGCGGCCGGCCCTGGGCCGACGGGCGGAACATTCGCGCACCGCTTGAACATTACGAACGGTGCGGGCAGCCCGCTCATTTACGACGCCACGCTCGGCACGACGGTCTATGCAAACGCCGCTTCTGGGCTACGAGGCCTCGTCATGTCCAGCGGCACGCTGGCTCCAAGCAGCGCGTTCACCATCACAGGCGGGACATTTTCCACGCTCGGCTCGAACGCGGCGGACGTCCTCGGTAATTCGACGACGTCTGGTACCCAAGCGACCCTCACCATCAACGGCGGCAACTTCATTGGGAGCGGCGCAGGAACCATCGTCAACTTCGGTGGCACGAACAACATCGCCACGCTGAACATCCTAAGCGGCACGGCGACCATCTCACTGCTCGACCTTTCGAGCAGCGGGGGCGGCTCAGGCACAGCGAACCTCGACGGCGGCACGCTGGCGATCAACCGCGTGACCAAAACCAACGCCGCAGCCACGGCGGCATTCAACTTCAACGGCGGCCTGCTCCAGGCGCGGCAAAACAACGCCACTTTTATGACCGGCCTGAACACCGCCAGCGTCAAGGTGGGCGGCGCGAAGATTGATAGCAACAGCTTCGACATCACGATTGCGCAAGCGCTGCTCGACGGCACAGGCGGCGGCGGCCTGACGAAGTCCGGCCTTGGAAAACTCACGCTCACCGGCGCGAACAGCTACACCGGAGCGACGACGATCAGCGCCGGGACGCTGGAACTTGGCAGCGGCGGCGCGACCGGCTCCATCGGCGCGGGAGCCATTGTGAATAACGGCACTTTCGCCATCAATCGTACCGGCACGCTCACGCTTAGCAGCGGCATCTCCGGCTCGGGAAATGTGACCATAGCGGGCGGGGCAACGGTCAATCTCAATGGCACGAACACCTACGCCGGAACGACTGCCCTGAACGCCGGGCAACTGAATCTCAACGGCTCCGCGACCTCCGCCATCACCGTGGCCAATGGCGCAAATCTCGGTGGCGAAGGCTCGACCACCGGCAGCCTCACCTTTGCAGGCTCGAGCACGCTCTTCTTCGACCCAACATCTCCCGCTGCCTTGACGGCAGCCTCGGTGAACGCCAGTGCGGGTACCGTGACGTTCACCCTCACCAACGTCTCCGGTGCTGCAACCGGCATCGTCGTGCTCGACGCAGCCGGCGGCATCACCGGCACGGCAGGCACAAACTTTATCTTCACCGGGCGCGGCACGACCTACCTCAACGGCACGAACACCCAGCTCCTATTCGACTACGTGCCTGCTTCGCTGAAATGGACTGGCACTGGAGCGAGCCCGACTTTTTGGGATGTGAACACCACGCAAAACTGGCTCAACGGCGCGTCGGCAGATGTCTTCTTTGCTGGCGACTCGACCACGTTCGACGACACCGCAACGACCTTCAACGTAGCCGTGCAGGGCGCGTCGCTCACAGCGGGCAACCTCGTTTTTGACAACACGGCAAATGCCTACACCCTCAGCGGTGGCGCAATCACCGGCGCGGGCAGCCTCACGAAGAGCGGCTCAAACTCCCTCGCCATCTCCAACGCCAATACCTTCTCCGGCGGAGTCGCCCTAAACGCAGGCACGGTCAACGCCGCGAACGCTGGCGCACTGGGCACCGGCACGACCACCGTCGCCGCATTAACGACGCTCGACCTCACGGCGGGCGCGGTCGCTTACACCGCAAGCGCGATCTCCGGCGCGGGCACGGTGAACATCACCGTCGGCACCGGCGTTGGCAGCACCGCTCTCGGTGCGCTCACTGGATTTACCGGCACGATGAACGTCGGCATCGGCGCAACGGCTGGCGCGGGCAAAGCGGCGGCGACGACTGCGCTCGGAGCAGGTGCGACGCTGAACGTGCTGCAAAACGGCACGTTTTTCCTCAACGGTGCCGTCACCCAGCCTGCAAACACTGTCCTCAACGGCGGAGACACCGGCGAATCCTTCGGGCAACTCCGCATCGAAGGCGGCGCGAACTGGACCGGCACCGTCGCCCTCGCTGCCGACATCACCGGCGCGGGCGACGGCTTCATCGGCTCCAATACAGGCACCGGCACCATCAGCGGCGTCATCAGCGAAACTGGCGGACTTCGCACCCTCAGTAAAGTCGGCGCAGGCACCATCGTCCTCACCGCCGCGAATACCTACAGCGGCGACACGCAAATTCTCGGCGGCACGCTGAACATCCAAAACGCGAGCGCCCTCGGCGGCGGCACGACAGTCACCGTCGCAAACACCGCCGCGCTGGAACTCCAGGGCGGCATCACCGTCGCGGGCAAAAACCTCAACGCCACCGGCGGCGGCGGCGGCGGCGGGCAGCTCGGCGCGCTCCGCAGCGTGAGCGGCGACAACACTTGGAGTGGCAACATCACGTCCACGCCCGCAGGCGGCGTCACCCGCATCCACTCCGAAGCAGGCACACTGACGCTCTCTGGCAACGTGTCACTCGGCGGCTTGGCTACGGATCAATTTGTCATTCAGGGCGCAGGCACACTGCTGATTTCCGGCAACATCAGCGGCGTCTCCGGCCTCACCAGTAGCTCAAACGGCACACCCACATCCGTCCGCACACTCAGCGGCGCAAACACCTACACCGGCATCACCCGTGTGAACGGTGGCATCCTCAGCGTCGCCACTGTGAACAGCGTCAGCGGCGGCAGCGCCAGCAGCAACCTCGGCACGCCCGTGGACGCGGCGAGCGGCACCATCTTCATCGGCAGCGCCGCAGGCGTCGGCACCCTGCGCTACACAGGCAGCGGTGAAACAACCGATCGCATCATCTCTCTCGGCGGCTCCGTCAACGGTGGAACGTTCGAGGCCAACGGCACCGGAAAAATCACCTTCACCAGCCAGTCCACCGCAGTCGCTGGAGTGAAAACTTTCACGCTCTCTGGCACAGGGAGCGGCGAGTTCAGTGCAGGCATCAGCAACGGCGCGGGCACCGTCAGCGTCGTCAAAAACGACGCGGGCAGCTGGACTCTCGGCGGCACCAGCGCCTACACCGGCAGCACCACCATTGATGCGGGCACACTCGCGCTCACCGGCAGCATCTCCGGCATCGTGCAGGTAAATAGCAGCGGCACCCTCGCGGGCACCGGCACAGCAGGAGCGGTGAACGTCGCCAGCGGCGGCACCGTCGCCCCCGGCCTCTCGCCCGGCATCCTCAATACCGGCAGCGTCCTTTTTTCCGCAGGCAGTGCGCTCAGCATCGAAATCAACGGCACCGTTCTTGGAACCGGCTACGATCAGTTAACCGTCACCGGCAGCGTGGACATCACCGGCGCGACACTCACCCTCAGCGGCACATATCTCACCACGCCCGCCGTCGCGAATGACCTCTTCACCATCCTGCTCAACGACGGAGCGGGCGACGCCGTCACCGGCACCTTCGCCGGGCTCGCGGAAGGCGCACACGTCTTCTCCAGCCTCGGCCAAGACTACACCATCAGCTACATCGGCGGCGACGGAAACGACATCATCCTCACCGCTGTCCCAGAGCCCGGAAGCGCAGCGCTGCTCCTCGGCGGACTCGCCCTGCTCGGCGCACGCCGCCGCCGGAAAGCGTAGTCTTTTCAACATCAATTTTCTCGGGGTTTCTTGACGGGTGCCCCGAGGGAGTGCGGTTGGAGTTTCTTGACGGGTGCTCCAACTGAATGAGGTGAAAGAAATGCGGTGGCCGCCACGGGATCATGGTGCGGGCATCGCGGGACTTTCACGGTGGCGGTGTCGCTGGGGAGCGGCACCGCCACCAAATTTTTAAAGTAGTCCCGGTGCACGGCAGCTGGACTACTTGCGCTACTCGCAACGTCCCGCAGCATTTCAGACCGGGATTGGTTTTCCACGAACTACAAAGCTCGCGCGACCTCACGCCCCGATGGCTGGCGTTGGCGCGCGTCAACGGCAAGGACTTGCCAAGTTCATCACCTCATGCCAATCCGCCTCATGCCAAAACACTGGATGGTCAAACAAGAGCCCACCGCCTACGCGTGGTCGCAATTCGTCGCGGATAAAGTCGCTGCTTGGACCGGCGTGCGGAACTTCCAGGCCCGCAACAATCTCCGCGCGATGAAGAAGGGCGACCTCGTGCTTTACTACCACTCCGTCGAGGGCAAAGAGATCGTCGGCATCGCCAAAGTCGGGCGCGAGGCTTACCCCGACGCGACCGCCGAGGAGGGCGACTGGAGCTGCGTGGACCTCGTCCCTTTCAAGCCGCTGAAAAAGCCCGTGACGCTGGAAGCCGTGAAAGCATCCGCCGAGCTGAAGGACATCCCACTCACAAAACAAAGTCGGCTTTCCGTAATGCCGCTCACGCCCGAGGAATACGCGACGCTGCTGCGGATGGGCGGGATGTAGGGTGTGAGTAGGTCAGTATTCAGTAGGTCAGTGGGCAGTAGGTCAGTGGGCAGTGCTGACACTGAATACTGAATACTGACCTACTGACCTACTGACTTACCCCGGGAGGTAGTGTGCTAAATTGATCGCTTGCCGCGATTGGGGCGCTGGCGGCAAGGTTCGCGGCGTGCCATCTCGCCGCCTGCAAGTCCTGTTTTTCTTCGCCACATTCCTGACGTTTGCTTGGTTTCACCAAGGCGGCGGCTGGAATCAAAACGCTCGATTCGCGGAAGTGCGCGCCATCGTGGAGCAGGGAACTTTCGCCGTGGACGACTATCTCGTTTATCTCCGCGACCCGAAGCGCCCGGATGTGCTCTTCCGCCCGAACGTCGTCCGCGGCGAATTCACCTACGGGGAAAAGAAGCACCAACTCACCTGGGGCGATTGGCGGAATGTCGGCACGGTCGAGAAGCCCGAGTGGGCACAACTCACCGTGAACGACACGCCGCTCGACCCCGCCGCCGTGGTGCTGAAAGTCGGCGAGGGCACTTGCTCCGGTGATGTCGGCTACGCGCCGGATGGGCATTTTCACCCGAATAAACCGCCGGGCGCATCGCTGCTCGCGGTGCCCGTCTATTACCTCGCGCACCACATCGAGAGGCTCTTCGGGCACAACCCGGACCATTGGTGGGTGCTGACTTTGAACGCGTGGCTCGTCTCCGCATTCAGCGTCGGGCTCGTATCTGCGCTCGGCGTGGTCGTCTTCATCCGACTCGCAGGCGAGATGTTTCCAGGACGGCAAATCGCAGTGCTTCTCTCGGCGAGCGTGCTGGCGTTTGGGACGACGTTCTTTCCATTTGCGACGCTCTTCTTCGACCACAATCTGACGGCGACTCTGCTGCTCGCAGCCTTCGCCAGCGCGAGGGAGGACCGCCCGTTCACGTCCGGCCTGTGGAGCGGCGTCGCGGCGGTGACGAACTATCTCTCGGCAATCCCCGGCGCGATGTTCGGCGTCTATCTTTCGCTCAAAGAAGAGCGCCCCAACCGGCGCTCGGCGATCCTCTTCACCATCGGCGTGCTGCCTTCGCTCATCGGGCTGCTGACCTACAACTCCGTGGCACTCGGCTCGCCGTTCACGCTGAATACGAGCTTCCAAAATCCCGCGTTCAAAGAAATCGCGCCTGCATTTCTCGGAATGTTCACCGCGCCGTCGTGGTTCGCAGCGGTAGTCGTCACGGTGTCGCCGTGGCGCGGGCTGTTCTGGCTCTCGCCGGTGCTGCTCCTCTCGCTGGGCGTCATGTTCTTTTGGTGGCGCGAGCGCGTGCTGCGGGCGGAACGCTGGATCATCGGCGGCATCGCACTGTTCTTTTTCGCCATCAATATCTGCTTCAACGGCTTCCACGGTGGGTTCGCCGCTGGGCCTCGCTACCTCATCCCCATCATCCCCTTCCTCTGCCTCCCGCTCGTCCCGGCCTTCGTCCGCTGGCGGACCGCTACGATGGTTCTCGCCGTCGTGAGCATCGGGCAAAACTCACTCCTGACTTTCACCGACGCCCTCAATCCCCTCGGCGTCGGCGACCACGTCTGGGTGAACCGACCCGGCGAATACAAAGACAAACTCTACGGCGGCTACAACCTCGTGACCGACTACGCCCTCCCGCTTTTCACACGGGACCGCGCATGGCCCATCGTGGATCGGAAGTTCGAGCAACACATGGAAGGCATCGCCGCCAACCTCAGCAAAGAAATCACCGACCCTGCCGCGCGCACCGCCCGGTTGCTAGAACTCCGCCGCGAGATATGGGCCAAAGTCGAACGCGGCGAGACAACGCCACTCTGGATCGCCGCCATGCCCGGCCCCGTCTCCGTGAACGTGCTGAGCCCCAGCGAAGGCTCCTATTTCCAGCTCTTCGATGCGCATTCCCCGCAGGCTGACTGGGCCGCGTTCAACCTCGGCGAGTTCTGGCTCCCGAAGAATCAGCTCAGCATTTTCCCGCTCTTCGGAATCTGGCTCCTCGTATTCGCCCTCTGCCGCCATTGGGTTAAAGACGAGGACATGAGTGAATACGCCGTCAGCGGCTACGTGAACCGCTGACGCAAACCGAGGCTGTCGTCATTGGTAGTTCGCCTCTCCCGTCCTTTCGTGCATCACCACAGGCGTGAACACTCTGCCGTCTGAGCGTCGTTTCCGAGGTGCCGATGTGCGCGAGTTGCGCAGCGTCGCTCAACGGGCATTTGCGCGGGCAGCGGGAGCGCCGCTCATCGAGGGGAATGCCGTGCGGCTCTTGCTCGATGCGGCGGAGAATTACCCCGCGTGGCTCGCCGCGATCCGCGATGCGAAGAGCGTCATCTTTTTCGAGAACTACATCATCCACGACGACGCGACCGGCGCGATATTCCGCGACGCACTCGCGGAGCGTGCGCGCGCTGGGGTGAAAGTACGCGTGATGCAGGACTGGCTCGGCTCGTTCACCACCACGCGCAAATTCTGGCAGCCGCTCGTGGATGCAGGCGGCATCGTCCGCACGCACAACCCCGCCCGCTGGGACAGCCCGCTGGCGTGGATGAGCCGCGACCACCGCAAGTCCCTCGTCGTGGATGCCCGCGTAGGCTTTGTCTCCGGGCTCTGCGTGAGCGATGTGTGGTTGGGAAACCCAGAGCGCAACATCGAGCCGTGGCGCGATACGGGCGTGGAGCTTCGCGGCCCCGTCTGCGCCGATCTCGTGCGAGCGTTCGCACAAGTGTGGGATGAAAATGGCCGCCCGCTTACCGCCGACTTGCTCGAAATCCCCGAGGCGTATCCCGCCGGAGAAACCGCCGTCCGCCTCCTCGCCACCGCGCCGAATCTCGCGGGCGTCTATCGGCTCGACCTCCTCATCGCAGCGATGGCGGTGCGCCGTCTGTGGCTCACAGATGCTTACTTCGCCGGTGTCCCGGCCTACGTCCAAGCGCTCCGCAGCGCAGCACAAGATGGCGTGGACGTGCGCCTCCTCGTCCCCGGCGGGAGCGACCTGCCGTGGCTGCGCCCGCTTTCCACCGCAGGCTACCGCCCGCTGCTGGATGCGGGCGTCCGCGTCTTCGAGTGGAACGGCTCCATGCTCCACGCGAAGACCGCCGTCGCCGATGGGCGCTGGGCACGCGTGGGCTCCACGAACCTCAACCTCGCAAGCTGGATCAACAACTGGGAGCTCGATGTAGCCATCGAAGACGAAGCGTTCGCCGCGCAGATGGAGACCGCCTACGAGCGCGACCTCCAGCGTTCTACCGAGGTCGTCCTGCGAAAACGAAAGCGCATCCGCCTTCCGAGCCAGACCGAAGGCCCGCGGTCGCGTCCCGGCGGCGGCTCCATCAGCCGCGCCGCTGCGGGCGCGATTCGCCTTGGCCGCACCGTCGGCGCTGCCGTTCTGAACCACCGCATCCTCGGCCCCGCAGAGGCCAAGCCGCTCGCCCTCTCCGCCCTTGCACCGCTCGCCATCGGGGCACTGGCGTTCGCTTTCCCCGCCGTCTTCGCATGGCCGCTCGCAGTGCTGCTCTCGTGGTGCGGGCTCACCCTTTTGCTCCGCGCATGGCGGCTACGACGCGCCGGGCGGGGTAAGGAGGAGTGAGGCGACAGTTTAGGTCACGATTTCAACACGTTTGATGTCGAAAATGAGAACCGCATTCTTTGGGACACCAGCGGCCTCGGTATCACAAAGACAAAGTTCTGTTGAATCTCGATGAGACTCTCAGCAAAGAGTAGCCGCATGAACTTCATCTCGTGGAACGTCAACGGCATCCGCGCCGTCCTGAAAAAAGACCTCGTCGGCATCCTTGCCCAACAAAACGCCGACTTCGTCTGCTTCCAAGAAACCAAAGCCCAGCCGACCGACGTGAGCCAAGACTGGTCCGCGCTCGGCTACGTTTCCGCCGAGTGGAACTGGGCGGAAAAGAAAGGCTACAGCGGCGTCCTCACCCTCTCGAAGCGGGCCCCGCTTTCAGTCACACGCGGCATCGGCATCCCCGAGCACGACCGCGAAGGGCGCGTGCTCACTACGGAATTTGCCGACTTCTTTCTCGTGAACGTCTATGTGCCCAACTCCCAGCGCGAGCTTGCGCGACTGCCCTACCGGATGGAGTGGGACGCCGCCTTCCTCGCCTACCTCTCGGCTTTGCAGAAAATAAAGCCCGTCATCCTCTGCGGCGATCTCAACGTCGCACACACCGCGATCGACCTCGCGCGACCCAAGGGCAACGAGCGCAACCACGGCTTCACCATCGAAGAACGCTCCGGCTTTAGCGCCGCCATCGCCGCCGGTTTTGTGGACACGTTCCGCGAGTTCGAGCACGGCGGCGGGCACTACACATGGTGGAGTGTGATGAGCGGCGCGCGCGCCAAGAACATCGGCTGGCGCATCGACTATTTCCTGTGCTCCGCCGCTCTCCGGCCAAGACTCAAATCCGCGCGCATCTACCCACACATCACAGGCTCCGATCATTGCCCTGTCGGGCTGGAGTTACACTGAACCCGGACGACGCGCGGCCAGTCCCTACTTCATCAGTTCGTCGAGCAACGGCTTCATCGCGTCGGCCCACAGTTTGTATCCGTCCGCATTTGGGTGCAGTCCGTCGGGCATGATCTCTTTTGGAATTTCGCCTGCGGCGTCGAGGAACTTCCCGGTGATGTCGAGGTAGCGCACGGTTTTACCATCGTCGTATTTGCTGATGATGGCGTTGATGCCTTCCACAGCGACGCGCTTTGCCGAGCCTTTCTTGTCGCGCGGGAAAACGCCGAGGAGGAGCACTTTCGACTTCGGGAGTTTCGCGCGGACTTCTTCGATGATCTTTTTCACGCCTGCTGCGGTCCACTCGGGCTTCTCGTCGGAGAAATGGCCGATGTTGTTGGTGCCGATCATGATGACGACGGCCTTCGGGCTGAGCCCGTCGAGCACGCCGCCAGCGATGTGGCCGAGGGTGTCCTCGGTGCGCTCGCCGGAGACGCCGAAGCTGACCGCATTAAATGGCGCGTAGTGCTCCGACCACACGGCCTTGCCGCGATTGGGGAAAGCGTCGGTGATGGAGTCGCCGAGGAAGACGAGCTGGATGCCGGGCTTCTTACCCGCTTCGAGGAAGCCTTTGCGCCGCCCTTCGTTTCGCGTCGCCGGAGTCACCGCCGACTCTGCGGTGCGTGGCGCGGGCTTCGGCTTCGGTGGCTTTGGTGCCTGTGCATCTGCTGTCGCTGCGGGTGCAGCAGGCGCGGCGGCAGGTGTCTCAGCGCCTTGGGTGAAAGCGCACATTGCAATGGTGGTGGCGAGAATCGTGGTCCGGATGGTCATAAGAGTTCGCTGTGTAACCGCGCCACCGTGCGCTTGGGAAACAAAAACTTACATTCCCAGCGCGTCGCGCATCTTCACGAGTTGTGTGTGCTTTTCCGACCAGTCGAGTTCGCGTTGGCGGTGGTCTTCGAGAACTTTGGCGGGCACTTTGGCGGCGAAGTTTTCGTCGGCTAGTTTGGCGCGGACTTTCTCTAGCTCGCTTTCCACTTTGGCGATTTCCTTGCCGATGCGCTCGCGCTCGGCGGAGACATCGATGAGGCCGTCGAGCGGCAGAAATAGCTCGCCGAGCGGGGTGAGCGCGGCGGGCGTTCCTTTCGATGGCGCGTAGGTGGCATCGACTTCGAAGGGCTCGGCGTTGAGCAGGATTTGCAGCACGGCGGCTTCGTGCGCGGGCAGTTCGGCGTTCGGTTTGAGCACGAAGCGCACGCGTTTGTTGCTGGCGATATTGAAGTCGCGGCGGAGGGAACGGCTGCGGTTCACGACTTCGTATTTCGCGTTGGCGAAGGCTTCGTCGGTTTCATCGAGGATGAAATACTCGCCCTCTTCGGCGGTGAACGCTTTGGGCCACGGTGCGAACATGATGGTCTCGCCGCCTTGCTTTGGCGGCATGTCTTTGGCGAAGCCCATGCTCTGCCACAGGTCTTCGGTGATGAACGGCATGAACGGGTGGAAAAGCCGGAGCGTGTGCGAGAAGACGAAATCCATCACGGCGAGCGTGTTGGCTTTTCGAGCGGCGTCGGTGCCGTAGAGCGTGGCTTTGCTGGCCTCGACGAACCAATCGCAATACTCGTTCCAGAAGAAGCGGTAGAGCGCGTTGGCGGCGTCGCTGAAGCGATACTCGGTGAGCGCGGCGGTGACTTCGGCGATGGCGGTGTCGAGGCGGAGGAGGATCCACTTTTCGTCGCTGGTGAGGAGCTCGGGGTTGATCTCGCCTTCCACTTCGCCCTCGTGCATTTGGCGGAAGCGCGCGGCGTTCCAGAGCTTCGTGCAGAAGTTGCGTCCGAGTTCCACGTTCTTGTCGTCGAAGAGCACGTCGGACCCGAGCGGCGCGCTGCGCATGACGCCGAAGCGCAACGCATCCGCGCCATACTGCGCGATGAGGTCGAGCGGGTCGGGCGAGTTGCCGAGCGACTTCGACATTTTGCGCCCCTGTTTGTCGCGGATGATGCCGGTGAAATACACGTTCTTAAACGGGAGTTCGCCCATGTATTCGTAGCCCGCCATGATCATACGAGCGACCCAGAAGAAGATGATGTCAGGCCCGGTGACGAGGTCCGTGGTCGGGTAGAATTTGGCGAGCGTGTTCGTCTTCTCCGGCCAGCCCATCGTCGCGAACGGCCAGAGCCAACTGGAGAACCAGGTGTCGAGGACGTCGGGGTCTTGGGTCCAATTCTCGGGATCGACAGGCGGCTCGATGTCGCAGTGGATCAATGACGAATGACGAATGACGAATGACGAATCGGGAGCCGCGACGCTCGTGAGGCGCGGTTCGTCATTCGTCATTCGGCCTTCGTCATTTTTTCGATACCACACCGGCACACGATGCCCCCACCAAAGCTGACGCGAGATGCACCAGTCTTTGATGCCGTCCATCCAGTGCTCGTAAACCTTCGCCCAGCGGTCTGGGAAAAAGCGCATTTGGGCGTTTGATGCGGGTAGGGTGGGCGTCCCGCCCGCCGTGTCGCGCGTCTCGCGTGACACATCCGAATCACGGGATGGG
>CAMDQC010000013.1 GCA_945905735.1 Prosthecobacter debontii
TTTTGCTCCACCCATCGGGTTCGTTCGCGTGCCGCTCGTCTATGATCGCTGCAATTTCCGGTAGTCCAAGTTTGAGTTTCACTCCTGCCATTTCGCTTTCTTGCCTTTTTACTCTAAAATGTCACTTTAATTATGAAATTTAGTATTAGGGAATTGCGGAAGAGGAAAAATATCAGGCGGAAGCTTCAGATCAAAATTCCGGAATGAAAACCAAGCCCACAAAACGAAAAAACCGACATAAGCGACAGCCCAACTCAACACGGCACCTACCGAAAATAGCCTTACGGATTCCACCTCTCGACATCCGAAATATCTCGCTAAAAAATGCCCCGAAAAATACCAGCACACCACGGCGAAAATGAGCATCGATTGGGGAATCTTACCTATAAAGACGATTGCTGCGGGGAGGAGTCCGAGTGAAAGAGCGAGCATTATGTGACGTGGCATACGGAAGATTCAGTGTTCCCAATTCTCTAGGATTGCGAAAAGGATTCCGAACAGCGAAGCAGCAACAGTGGTCACGAGAAGCGAAGCGGATACCAAAAGCGGATAGACGATGGGCGGCTTCCCTTTCTCTCTACAATGCCGCGAAAATATGATCCCCGCGAGGATCGCACAAGGGAGCGCCATCAACATGGCTGCAATACAGGCTACAATACTTCCAGCCAGCCCACCGACCGCCGAAATCCCGAGTGGCAGCAACCCCACCCCCAAAAACTCCTGAGCAGAGAACGCCACCGCCGTCTCTCTCGGGTCGCGTGGCTGGAGTTCCTCGGGCATTACTTGGAGCGGGAGCGGATGAGTTGCTCCAGTTGCGAAGCGTTCGCTTCCTCGTGGGATTTGAAGCGATAGACGCCCTTGCGAATGCCGACTCCACCGAATGCCGCCCGCCATTGCTCCGAAGCCGCAATCGCCCCCGGCACCACCGCCAGCGGGTCGCGCACCGAGCGCCGTCGCCCCACGGTTTTGCCGATAACTTCCTCAATGTTAATGCTCGCGTTCACGCCCAAACGCTAGACTCCCGAGAAGCCGGGCGCAAGGCGGGTGTCGCCATTTGCCAGGCGTATTCAAAGGAAATAGTTTCCGCAGCAGGCGGGCGCACCTTAGCGTCGCGGGAGATGCAGCAATCAATTTATGGCCGGTGTTTGCCCGATGGAGCTTGGGAGCGTTTGCCTCTCGCGGTGCGCCTCGCGCATTTGCCGGAGGTGGTGCGGCATGGGTTGTTCTGCATTGAATGTGGACGCTGGTTTTTATGCGCTGGCTTGCTTCATGGATGGGGCTTCCTCCTGCTGCGAAGTGCGCTCGGGGGAATGTGATCATTCATTCGCAAGAGGATCGTGAGCGATGGGTGCGGGCTTTCGATGACGTGCCGTTTGTTACCGAGCAGTGGTGCGATTCGGCGCGATGGATTGTGGAGCGGTGGGGAAACATCGAGCTGCGCTTCCGGCTTGTACCGGAGGCCGACGGTATCCGGTATGAGCAGGTTGGCGCGGCGCTCCGGCTTGGGCTTTCACGAATCCCGCTTCCGGCGATGCTGGCCCCTCGCGTGAAAGCGGTCGAATCGGCGGCGGGAGAGCGTGCGATCCGTGTCAGGGTGGTGGTTTCGCTGCCGCTGCTGGGGAGGCTGATTGCTTATGATGGCACCGTGGAGGTGGAGTCGTGACGGTGGCGCTTTGGCTACTCGCGGTCCTCGGGGTGATTGGTGCGTTCGATACGTTTTACTACCACGAGTGGCGCGCTCGACTCCCTGCCCGAGCGCGCACGATGGGGGCAGAGCTGAAGCTCCACGCTGCACGCGATTTTTTCTACGCAGCGATTTTTGGAACGCTCCCGTGGGTAGCTTGGCAGGGCGCGTGGGCTTACGGTTTTGCGGGAATCCTGCTCGTGGAGATCGCGCTGACGATGTGGGATTTTATCGTCGAAAGTATCGTCCGCAAACCCATCGGCGATGTGTATTGGGGCGAGCGGGTGACGCACAATTTTATGGGCATCATCTACGGAGCGATGATCGCGCTAATCGCTCCTACGCTGTGGCACTGGAGCTCTTTACCGACGGGGCTGACGGCGGTGAGCTACGATGTGCCGCCGCTTTTGGTAAAGTGCCTCCTCGTGATGGCTGTCGGCGTGTTCTTGTCCGGGCTGCGCGACCTTTACGCAGCGCTGGAACTGCCGGGTGGAAACTGGCCGTGGCCGAAAGAAGATACCCATGAATCCTGAATCTCCGCTCCCTCGTCGTCGGTTTCACCGCACGGTCTTCGCACTCGCAGGAGTGTATAATATTGGGTGGGGGATGTATGCGGCACTCGATCCGCAGTGGCTCTTTCGGTTCGCAGGGATGCCACCGCTGAATCACCCGCAAATCTTCGCGTGCCTCGGGATGGTCATCGGGCTCTACGGCGTGCTGTATCTCGAAGTCGCGCGGCGTCCCGAGCACAATTGGGTGGCTGCGGCAATCGGTCTGGCAGGGAAAGTCCTCGGGCCAATGGGGCTCGCGGTTTTGATTCTGCGAGGCGAGTGGCCGTTAGCGACGATTGTGATGTGCGTGACGAACGACTTCATCTGGTGGATTCCCTTCGGACTTTATCTGCGCGACGCGTGGCCCAATTTCCGGGGAACGCTGCGGAGGTAGGGCGCTGCGACTCGAAACAGAAGGTGACTTTGGCCGCAAAGTGGCTAACAAACATGCTCGCCGCTGGATCGGCATACACTATGAAACGCGCACTCATTTCCCTTTTGACACTCACCGCCATCGCCACCGCTGCGGAGCGGCCTAAAGGCATCATCAATCTCCCGTGGGGAGCTTCGCCCGAAGAGGTCAAGCGAGTCCTCGCCGCGCGGCCCGGCGTCATGTTTCCCGAAAATACGGACGACTACCACATGGAGCCCACCGGCGGCACGTTCGCCGGGCAGCCCGTGGCGAAATGGGTGCTCGATTTCCCGGAGCGCAGGCTGGCCTCGGCGTCCATCGTCCTGAAACTCGAAGGCGGCGCATCGTCCGTGTACAAAGACTTCCGCGAAAAGCTCTCCGCCAAATACGGCTCCCCCACGACGGAGAAACGGCTCAGCGCTGGCGGAAAAGCCGTGCGCCAAGCTGGGATGGCGCGCACCACGAGCTACGGGAGTATGGCTACTTGGAAGTTCGTCCCCACTTTGAAGGATAAAGAAGCCATCACCGTCAGCGCGGAACTCTCCGATGGGAAAGGCGGCTCGTCCTCAAGCGAAGACGCCCTCACAGTCGTCATCCGCTACACGAACGAGACGATGCTCCCCTCCAAAGGCGACGCCCCCGGCAAAGTCGTCGCACCTGTCAAAAAGGAGGACTTGTAAGCGTGGCGGGCGAGGATCGCGCATCCCCGCGCATCCAGGAACTCCCCGAAGCCGAGCGCCCGCGCGAAAAGCTCGCCGCCCTCGGAGCCGCTGCCCTCGCCGATAGCGAGCTGATCGCCATTCTCCTGCGCGTGGGGGTAATAGGCAGCAGCGCCATAGATCTCGCACGTCACCTCCTCAAAACATTTGGCAGCCTTAGTGGCCTCGCCCGCGCCACCGTCGGCGAAATCGCCAAAGAACGAGGGATGGGCCTCGCCAAAGCCACCCAGCTCGCCGCCGCATTCGGCCTCGCCTCGCGACTTGCCCGCGAGATGCTTGTCCGCACGCCGATGGACAACCCCGAACGCATCTACGAACTCCTCGGCGCAGAACTCCGCCAGCTCGGCAAGGAGAGCCTCCGCGTCATCCTTCTCGACACCCGCATGTGCCTCCTCCGCGTGGAGGAAGTCTCCCTCGGCAGCCTCGCCGAGTGCATCGCCCACCCGCGCGAAATCCTCCGCCACGTCATCATCGCTGGAGCACACGGCTTCGTCCTCGTCCACAATCACCCCAGCGGCGATCCCACGCCGAGCGATGCCGACCGCCGCCTCACGCTCCGCATCGCAGAGGCGGCCAAGCTCATGCAGATCACCTTTTGCGACCACGTCGTGATGGGCAGCCCCAGCCCAGGGCGCTCGCCATTTTTTAGCTTCCGGCAAAGCGGGATCATTTGACCAAGCCGGGCATTGCCGGGCCGTCGTTCCTGTTAAGGTTCTCCAGAGATTCGGCTTCAACCCATCGCGGGGCGCTGGATCGGCAAGAACGGCCAGCCCGGCCCTTAGACCACGGCGGAGAGCGCTCTAGCAGTCATTGCACTTCTTCCCCGGGCGCGGAGGACTTTCGGCATGTCAGCGGCGACCGTAAAATCCTTCGGTGATTTCTTCCCGGAGGCGCGCGACTTCCACCGGATCGGTCGCTTCGACGAACTTGTCCACGAGCACGCCGATTTCTTCCGGCGACAACTGGCGAATTTCTTCGAGCTTCTTTGTGTGGCGCACGACCTCGGCCAGTTCCGCAGGCGGCAGGCTGTCAATCTCGTGGATGATCTCGGTGGCGGTCATGGCCGAAAAATAGGGGATTGCGAGGGGTGGTCAACCCGTTTCATGGGGGAAGACATCCGCGTCCGCCCCGAGCACATCCACACCACACTGCGGCAATTTGCCGGAATCACGGATCACCCACTCAGCAAAAAATCCCCTCTCGGAGTGACCGAGAGGGGGTTTTTGCAAGGAGTGGTTTGGGACTACGCGAGTTTCGCGGCGACCATTTGCTCGAGCTTCACGATGTCTGCGGAGAATTTGCGGATGCCTTCCGCTGTTTTCTCCGTCGCCATCGCGTCGTCGTTCATCAAATAACGGAACGTCTTTTCGTCGAGGCTGACTTTTTTGAGGTCCATGCCCGCAGCGGCGGAGGCGTCGAGCTTGCGGGTGAGTGGGTCGGTGCAGGCTTGCAGCTCGGCCAGAAGGTTCGGGCTGATGGTGAGGAGGTCGCAGCCTGCGAGCTCGGTGATTTCACCTTTGTTGCGGAACGATGCGCCCATGACTTCCGTCGCGTAGCCGAACTTCTTGTAGTAGTTGTAAATCGCGGTCACGGAGATGACGCCGGGGTCTTCCGCTGGCGCGTAGTCTTTCTTCGTGCTCGCCTTGTACCAGTCGAGAATGCGCCCGACGAATGGGGAGATGAGCTGGATGCCGCCCTCGCCGCACGCGATAGCCTGCGCGGACGAGAAAAGGAGCGTCAAATTGCAGTGGATGCCTTCTTTCGCCAGAATCTCGGCGGCCTTGATGCCCTCCCAAGTGCTCGCGATTTTGATGAGCACGCGCTCGCGGCTCACGCCCGCTTTTTCGTAGATGTCGATGAGCTGGTGAGCCTTGGTGATGGTGCCGTCTTTGTCGAAAGAGAGGCGCGCATCGGTCTCGGTGCTGACGCGACCGGGGACGATTTTGAGGATTTCGAGTCCGAAGTTGACGAGGATATGATCCATCACATCGTCCGCGAGTTTTGCGCCGGTGAGGCCGCTGTTCTTGCGGTCGGTGACGGCCTTTTCGACGAGGTGGGCGTATTCGGGCTTCGAGGCTGCGGCCAAGATGAGCGAAGGGTTGGTGGTGGCGTCCAACGGCTTGTAGGCCTTCATGGACTCGAAATCGCCTGTATCGGCGACGACTTTAGTGAGCTGCTTGAGTTGGTCGAGTTGTGTAGTCATAAATGTAAGTTGCGGTGCGTAGCGTAGGGACAAGTGCGGCGACGGTAAATGGATTTTATGGGGTGCTACCCGACAAGAAAGTTCTTCAAAATCCCAAGCCCCACCGCCTGACTTTTCTCCGGGTGAAATTGCACGCCTGCGACGTTGCCGCGCGCGGTGGCGACGGCGAAGGGTACGCCATAGGTGCTGCGGGCGATGATGCACTTTTCGTCCGTCGGCTCGGGGTAGTAGCTGTGGACGAAATAGACGTGGCTTTTCTCCGCGAGGCCGGCCCAGAGCGGGTGCGGCTGGAAGTCGAGGGAGTTCCAGCCGATCTGCGGGACTTTGAGGCCGGGCGTGTCGAAGCGCCGGACTTTGCCGCCGAAGAATCCGAGGCCCGCGACGCCGGGGGATTCTTCGCTTTCCTCGAAGAGCATCTGGTAGCCGACGCAGATGCCGAGGAAGGGTCGCCCGCTGGCGAGCCATGCCTTCATCGGCTCCCACAGCCCGCGCTCGCGCAGCCCGCTCACGCAATCGCCAAACGCGCCGACACCGGGGAGGACGACTTTTTCCGCCTGCTCGATCTCGGCGAGGTCGGCAGTGAGGCGCACGTCCGCGCCGTGGAATTTGAGGGCGTTAAAGACGCTGCGAACGTTGCCGGAACCGTAATCAATGAGTGCGATCATGGGTGTGTGCTTAACTGAGAAGCAGGGATTTGGTCCACGGAATAGAAGGATCCGATGATTGCCAATCGCCGCCCCGTCGTTACACACGCGGCATGATCCGCGAAGTAATCGTCCTCGGCGGAGGCACCGCTGGCTTCCTCTCCGCACTCACTCTCAAAATCAAACTGCCTCAGCTCCGAATCCGCGTCGTGCGGAGTCGCGAGCTCGGCATTATCGGCGTCGGCGAGGGAAGTACGTCGGATTTACCGTATCACCTCCACGGCTATCTCGGGCTCGACCAGACGCGCTTCTACCGGGAGGCGCAGCCCACTTGGAAGCTCGGCGTCCGCTTCCTCTGGGGCCCGCGCCCGCACTTCAACTACACCTTCACCCCTCAAGTTTCATCGCACCTCGAAGGTCTAAAAAAACCGCACGGATTCCACCTGTGGGACGACTTCGAGGATGCCGATGTGAACTCCGCCCTCATGTCGCGCGGCAAAGTCTTCGCCCGCCAGCCGAACGGCATCCCCGAAATCCGGCGCAACTACGCATACCACATCGAGAATGCGTGGATGGTGGACTACTTCGAGCGCATCGCCATCGAGCACGGCATCGAAATTACAGACGCCACCGTGGACCAAGTCGAACGCGGCCCGGAAGGCGTCGCCGCGCTTAAACTGAACACCAGCCAGCGCATCACCGCCGACTTGTATATCGACGCCAGCGGGTTCCGCTCCGAGCTACTCGGCAAGGCGCTCGCAGAGCCTTTCGTCAGCTACGCAGACGCCCTCTTTTGCGACCGCGCCGTCGCCGGCGGCTGGGAGCGCGAGGCCGAGCCTATCCTCCCCTACACGGTCGCCGAGACGATGGACGCAGGCTGGGCCTGGCAGATCGAGCACGAGCGCCACATCAACCGCGGCTACGTCTATTCCTCCGCATTTCTCAGCGACGAGCAGGCCACCGAGGAGTTCCTAAAAAAGAACCCAAAAGTGAAAAGCACCCGCATCGTGAAGTTCACCACCGGGCGTCACCAGCGATGCTGGGTCGGCAATGTCTTCGCCGTCGGCAACGCCCACGGCTTCGTCGAACCACTCGAAGCCACCGCGATTTTTGCCATCTGCCAAGCCACCCGCCTCCTCGCTGGAGCGTTGGGCGAAAACGACTGCGACATCTCCCCCACCATGCGCGAATCGTGCGACCGTATCATCCGCAAACTGTGGGACGAAATCCGCGACTTCCTCGCCATCCACTACCGCTTCAACACGCGACTCGACACCCCATTTTGGCAAGCCTGCCGCCACGATGTCGCCCTCCACGGAGCGGAGAGCATCGTCCAGCATTACCGCGAGAACGGCCCGTGCATGTTTGCCCAGCTCGACGTGCTCCCGCCCTCTACCAGCCTCTTCCAGCTCGACGGCTTCTACACCCTCCTCCTCGGCCAAAGAGTCCAACACACCCGGCTCCACACGCCCTCTCCCCGCGACCGCGAAACGTTCGAGAGCATGCGCGCGCGCACCGCCGTTGCTGCCAAAAATGGCCTTACCGTCGCCGAATCCCTCGCCTACATCCGCCACCCCGGCTGGAAGTGGACGCCAGGGTTTTTCGAGAAATGACGGGGCTTCCTCACTTCCAATGCCCGAGCGGCTGCACGATGTTCCCCGCGAGCGGCCACACCTTTTCCTGAATGCGCGGGCCGAGCTGCTTGGAGGACTTGTAGGCGGCGTGGAGCATCTCCAGTTTTGCATCGAGATTGTCCACGTAATGCAGCGCCCAGGCTTCGGGCGTTCGCGGCGTCACGGGGCTGCCGAAGGCGAGTTCGCCGTGATGGCTGGCGACGAGATGCAGCAAGTGCATCCGCACATCTTCGCTCGCAGGCTCCATCGCCAGCCATGTCTTCCAATCGTCCGTCACCGCGAGTTTTCGCCACAGCGTGTTCACGAGTTCGATGCCGATGGTGATGTGCCCGAGCAGCTCGCCGGCCTCGCTATACGGCATGGTGAAGCTATCCGCTGGCATCCCGTTTTCCCAAATCTTCCCCGCGTCGTGAAAGAGCACGCCCGTCACCATCAAGTCGCGGTTCAGCGTCGGGTAGGCGGAGGCGATGGCCACGGCGGAGCGCATCATCTGCGCGACATGCTCCACCAGCCCACCGCGCCGGGCGTGGTGATTATTCCGAGCGGCTGCTGCGCGGCGGTAGCGGTCACCATACTCGGTGAGAAAGAGACGACTCAGCGCAAGCAACCGAGGGTCCGCGAGAGCCGCGACGGACTGCTCGATGAATGCGAAATCCGCCGCCTGTTTCTCGCGAATCTCCGGCGAGCCCGCGAGCAGCGCCTCGCGTTCATCGGGCCGCAAATCGCGCAACCGCCACGACGGCGACTCCAGCCCGAACTTGCTCGAAGCAAACTCCCCCGTGAGCTCCACAAAAGCCCCCGCCGCCCCTCGCTCGCAATAGGTGAAGCCGGGGCTATCGTTCCACGCCTTGAGCGTGCAGCGCCCCTCGCCATCGCTAAACGTCACCTCGAAATACGGCTTCCCGTTCGCGGCGTCCTTGCGCGTGATGACTTCGACTTGCGCGTGAATCTGCGCCTCCACGCGGCCATCGGCTGCCGCGCGTTTGAGTTGGGTAATTGAGAGAATATCCATCGTTCGTCCCGCTTTCATAAATCGCTCCGTTGCGGAGGGCGATAGTTTAGTGGGCGGTCGTGCCACTGCTTACTGACGCACAAACTCCCCCATCGACAATCCCCACAACCAAGTCACCCACAGCCCCCTCGGACCCGCCACAAAGTAGCCCGCCCGCGTGTCTGCGGGATTTGTCATTCCCACGATAAAGCCGCCATTCCCCGGCGACAAAACCGGCACCCTATGAACATCCAAGTCGTCATCCCCGCCGAAACTCCGACGACGTCATCCCCCGATCACGCTCATGCTCCCGCGCGCCTACAGCCCCAGCTCCGGGTGCGCTTTGCTCTTCGCCTTGGGCGCGTTCTTGAACGTCACATCCACCGTCACGTTCCCGCTCGGGCGCTCGATGGCGACTCCGGCGAGGAGTTGCCCGATGGTGCGGAGCTGGATGCGCGGGAACTTCGCCCCATTCACGGCGCTCGTGTAGTTGTCCGTGTTTGCGGCCCATTCGCGCATCGGCTTTGTCGGCTCTTCTATGGAAATCAGCCCCGGCAGGTGCGTTTTACGCCGAAGGCGTTGCATCACTCAGCCCAAGGTTGACGCGAGGAACGAGCGGCTACCTTGGGGACGTGTCATAAACATGTTCTACCCCGAAGGGATTTCATCAAAACGTGCGCCACGGATGAAACCCCTTCGGGGTAAATATCCGTGGCGGCGTGACCCAGGGTAGCTCGTTCCTCGCAACCCTGGGCTGTATGATGCAACGCCTTCGGCGTAACGCTCCTGCCCACGCCATCCGCGCCTTTCTTCTGCTCGATGGGCCGCCCGCACGTCGTCGAGCTTCAGGTTGCCGCCCTTCACGGAGAAGATGATCACCTGCGGCTTGGCCTTCGCGTCCGGGTGGCTTGATTAAAATGTGGTCCAAAAAGAAAGCGGGGTTCTGGAGGGCCGAAGGTCCGCAAATGTAATAGCCCAGGGTCAGCGACGTAGGAGCGCAGCCCTGGGTCACGCCGGAAAAAAGGGATGAGCCCTGAAAGGGCGGGATTGAACGGTTGGCCACGCGAAAGATGCCGCCCTTTCATGGCTCATATTCGTGGGCGGTTGGTTACCCAGGCCTGCGCTCGTTCCTCGCTTTGCCTGGGCTATAACATTGCCGGGCCTTCGGCCCTCAATCGCGGCGTTCGGGCTTAACATTCGCGCTCGCTTGCGGTAAAGGCGCAAACATGTCTGCACCACTTCCGAAGACCTTCATGCTCACTTGCCCCGCACGCACTGCTTCGGCGGCGGAGACGCTCACGCGCTGGTCGCAGACGGATTGGGGCGCGGGGCCGGATGTGCTTCTGGATGGGGAGCCGGAGCGGGCGGGCGAGGAATGGGGGCGCGGGCGATCCTCCGCCTCTTCATCGTGGATGCGGCGACGCCAGACTCCCGCGCCAAGCCCGCTGGAGTCCAAGGCTGCGAAATCCGCGAGCAAGTCGGCGGGACCGCGCCGGTGGACCCAAATGCAATGGCCTTCCTCGCCATCGAAACACGGATGCCGTATCGCGCGGACTTCGAGGCGATGGACATCGGCAAGACGGTCTATTTTGCGCTGCGCTGGCTGAACACACGCGGCGAGCCGGGGCCGTGGAGCGCGATTTTTAACGCGACGATCCCGAGCTAGTCGGACGACTTTTCACGAACGCCCCGCGAGTGTGATGCTCGCGGGGCGTTTTCGTGCCCCAAGGTAGTTTGGAGTCCACGACCTTCCGCTGCGACCGCTCGAATTCCCTGAATCCCTTCCTGCCAAAGGCCACGCGACTCACCTACACGTTCGGCGAAATCATGCGCACGAGCGGACGGCAACGGCTTTGGGTCGGGTATCAGCGGAGATTGCTGACGACCCAATCCTTCTATCCCGGCTCCCTCGACCCCTCACGAATTCCTCCCGCGAAAGGGCTCTACCTTTCCATCCTCGCACAGAATCGTCGCGAGGAAGGCTTCGCGAATCGCGGCAACCTCGTGGCCACAGACGCCGCCAGCAACCGCACCGTGCTTGCGTCTTGGAAATGGGCGAACCCCAATCAGCTCAGCGGCCTCGTGGTGCGACTCACCACCACCGACACCGCTTACCATATCGAGTTCTCCGGCGCACCCGGCGGCGTGCCACTGTTTGTAAAAGGCGGCCCCACCGGTCCGCTCACCGGCATGGGCGAACCTGAGCCCTCATCAGCACCCTCACCGGCACCACCGCCTACGACTTCGTGGGAAGCGGCGGCGTCACACCACTCACCAACGGCAACTACCTCGTCCGCAGCCCCGCCTGGGACCACGGCAACACCCCAAACGTCGGCGCAGTCACCTGGGCCAGCGGCACCGCCGGCCTCATCGGCACCGTCACCCCCGCCAACAGCCTCACCGGCACCAGCGCCCACGAAGAATGACGAAGTTCAGTTCTACGGCGTGACAAGGTCCGGCGCGCCGAGCGGACAACCAGTCGTGTATTCCGTGGATGCGGACGGCACCGGCTATTCGGTCCAAGCGATCCTCACCACTGCGACGCATGGACAGGATCCGCAAGATACCGTGGCGCTTGGCGCAGACGGCACCATTTACGGCGCGGGCTATACCGGCGGTGCGCTGGGCTTCGGCGCGGTGTTCAGCACGGTCCCTTCTGTGCCGCCACCGTCGCCAACTGGTATTGCCGTCGTCCGGCCGACCACCACGACGGCCGGGAGCATGACCATCCTCAAGGACATCACGTTCAACATCACGGTGACGGGGACTACCCAGCTTGTTGTCCTTGATGAATGGGTAACCTCGGATGGAACTCCGACATTTTACCCTGTCTCGGGCACTTATACTTACTCCATCAACGGCGCGGCGAATCAGACGCTGCCAATGAACAGTCTCCTTGATAACTCAACGGGGGGCTTCGGCGCAGTATCCGCCAACGACGGTTACTTTTATCCCAGCTCTGCGATTCCAGTCGCGGCAGGTAATACGTTCACGATCCGGAGCGGCACGTACGTGCTCCCAGCCGCAGGGAACGCAGCCTCGTTCAATCCCCAAGCCAATCAGACCTTCACCGGGAACGTGTTCCTCGTAAACAGTGCAGGTACTAGAATCAGTGATATCGTGCAACTCGGCGGCCCTGCCGCGAACACCGCGCCGACGGACATCACGCTCTCCAGCGCGACCATCGCGGAGAACAACACCGCCGGAGCCACCATCGGCACGCTTACCGCGACAGACTCCAACCTTACGGACACGCACACGTTCACCTTCGCAGGTGGCGCGGACGATGGAGCCTTCACCATCACCGGTGCGACGTTGAAGATCAATGGCAGCGCGGACTTTGAAACAAAGTCAAGCTACGCCATCCGCATCCGCGCAACCGACAGCGGCACGGGGAACCTTACGTTTGAGAAAAACTTCACCGTTACCATCACCGACGTGACGATTCCGCAGACGATTATCTTCGGCGCACTCGGCGGAAAGACGTTTGGGGATGCTGCGTTTGCGGTGTCCGCGACCGGTGGCGCGGGCGGACAGCCCGTGACATTCAGCATCTTCAGCGGCCCAGCGACTATCGTGGGTAGCACGGTGACACTCACCGGCGCAGGCTCGGTGACGGTGCGGGCCTCGCAAGCGGGAGTCGGCGACTACAGTGCGGCGGCGAGCGTGGACCAGACGTTCAGCGTGGCAAAGGCAGCGCAGAGCATCAGCTTCACCAATCCCGGGGCCCATGCGTTTGGCGACGCAGCGTTTGCTCTCGTGGCAACAGGCGGCGGCAGCGGGGAAGCAGTGACTTTCAGCATCGTGAGTGGACCGGCTTCCGTAGCTGGTAATCTGCTCACCATCACCGGAGCAGGCAGCATCACCGTGCGCGCTTCGCAAGTTGGCAATGCGGACTATTTCGCAGCAGCGGACGCAGAGCAGACGTTCAGCGCCGCCACAGCAGCGCAGACGATCACATTCGCGGCCCTCGGCGGGAAGACGTTTGGCGACGCGGCATTCACCGTCTCCGCGACAGGCGGGGCGGGCGGCGAGCCTGTGACATTCAGCATCGTGAGCGGACCGGCGACCATTGCAGGTAATCTGGTGAGCATCACCGGTGCAGGCGATGTGACCGTGCGCGCTTCGCAAGCAGGCGCAGGCAACTACGCAGCAGCGACACCGGTGGACCGGACGTTCACCGTGGCCAAAGCGGCGCAGAGCATCGCCTTCACCGCACCAGCGACCATAGGCACTGGTGACAGCGTGACGCTCAGCGCCACCGGCGGCGCGAATGGGAATGCAGTGACCTTCAGCGTATTCAGTGGCCCCGGCTCGCTCGCTGGCAACGTGCTCACATTCAGCGGCGCAGGCACGGTCGTCGTGCGGGCATCGCAAGCAGGCAATGCCGACTATCTCGCTGCAGCCGATGTGGACGCGACGATCAACGTCGTGATCAACTCCGCGCCAATCGCCGTGGACGACGCCGTGCGCATCACCGCAGGCGTCGCGACGGTCTATCCGCTGGCCAATGATTCCGATGCCGATGGGGACGAGCTGAGCATCACCGCCGTGAGCGAATCTTCGGTGGAAATCGACGGTCGCACACTCATCGTGCCTGCGGGCTACTCGGGGACGTTTACCTACACCGTGAGCGATGGAATCAGCAGCGACACGGCGAACGTCGTAGTCACCGCCGGCACGCCGCAAAGCGCGCGCAATCGTTGGAGCGGACTGCTCACCGATAGCACCGGCGCAATCGTCGGGCGCATGAGCGCCACTCGGACGACGAAAGGCTCATTCAGCGCCTCGGTGCGGGTGGGAGCAACATCGATCGTATCGACGTTCAGCCTACGGCCCGAGCCAAACGGAACCGCGATCGTGCCGACGACCCTCGGAAACCTCACCGTGACTGAAAACGATGCGGCTGGGCGGCTCAACGTCTCCCTAGTCCATAGCGGCGGCCCATTCACCGGCTCACTCCGCCGTAGCGCTCTTACCGGCACGGTGCAGACTCACAATGTCGCACTTGCGAGCATCGACGCTGCCTACCCCGGCGGCGGCATCGCCCGCGTGTCGGTGCGCAACACCGGCTTCGTGGTTCTCACCGTGACGCTGCCGGACGGCAAGACGCTCTCCGCTAAATCGGACCTTGCCGACAATGGAACATTCACTATCTACAGCCCAGTGAGCCTCACATCACCCACTGCGTATGTGGCCGGAGAGTTTAACTTCGCCAACCTCGCAGCCACCGACGTGACCGGTGAACTCGCTTGGATCAAACCAGCGCAAACTGCGGCGGGGCTCCACCAAAGCGGAGTGAGCACCACGCTCACAGCGAACGGGTGCGTTTTCGCCCCCGGCGTCTCCACCCTGCCAGCCGGGGCCGGGACGCTCACCATCAGCGGAGGCAACCTAGCGAGCAGCAACACCACCGCACGGACCATCACCGCCGGGAAGCCGACGGTAAATGCACTCGTGCCCGCGTGGACAGCGTTCCCATTGAAGGGGACATTCACCGCGAAAGTGAAAACGCCGGCCAACGCCAGGACGGTAACCGGAAGCGGCATCTACCTGCCCAAGAGCAACAGCGCGTGGGGCTTCTTCCCCGGCACGACGCTCGGTGGTCGCATGGTGCTGACGCAGCCGTAAGCACGCCTCGCCTGTCGGCTACGGCGCGATAGCCGATAGCAAATAGCAAATAGCAAAGCCCCGCTCTCGCAAGAGAGCGGGGCTTTTTGTTTCGGGTGGAGGCGTTGGGCCGCACGGAAGGGAAAGCGAGCGAGTATTATCGCGCAGCTTTGAGGGCGGCGACGAGTTCGTCGCCGAGCCATTCCCAGCGCCGTGTCGCCACTCGATGGTGACATTTCCATACGCTGGCGTGGACGGTCGTTCGCACCGAGGGCCTACTCGAATCGCATCAGCGGAGGCAGAGATGCTAGTGTTTTGGCGCGGCAACGAGGCGCTCAATCCAGGCCAGCATCAAGGCTGAGAAGACAAAAACCGTGTGAATGATGACCTGCCATAGAATCTCATGATGGGTGTGCATTTTTAGGTCAATAAACGTCTTCAGGAGATGAATGGAAGAGATGCCGATGAGCGCGGTGGCGAGCTTCACCTTGAGCACGCCTGCGTTCACATGCGATAGCCATTCGGGCTGGTCGGGATGTCCATCCAGGCGGAGCTTCGAAACGAATGTCTCGTAGCCTCCGATGATGACCATGATGAGGAGATTCGCGATCATCACGACATCGATGAGGCCGAGAACGATAAGCATGATGTCCGACTCTTTCACGGTGCCGACATCAGCGGCGATGGTGATGAGGTGCCAGAGCTCCATGAAGAACCGGAATACGTAAACGCCCTGGGCCACGATGAGCCCGAGATACAGCGGAGCTTGGAGCCAGCGGCTGAGAAAGATGAGGCGTCCGAGCAGGTGTTGTTGGCTGTTTTGCGAGTTCATTGCGTAGTTGTTCGAGTAAAGAATGCTTGGCTCGTACGACTACGGCAAGTGCTCCATGCCCGGACCTGCGTCATCCTCGACTTTAATGAGGACTTTGTCTATGGAGGTGCGGTCCATATCGATGATTTCAAACCGCAGTCTATCGCATGTGAAGCAGTCTCCCTCGCGCGGACGACGGGCAAGTTTTTCCTCAAGGAACGCTGCGACAGTTCCATTCGAAACGAGTCCCGAGGTTCCGATACTGACGCCGATGAGCGTTGCGAGTTTATTGAGATCATATTGACCATCGACCAGCCATGAGCCATCCGCGCGTTGGTGTGCCTCGGGGCGGACGTGTTCTTCGAGGTCGAGTCGCGCAAGGGCGGGGGTATGAGCATCGTTTTGTGCCACCATTTTTTTGGGATGCACCAGCGACATAACGATGGACCCTGACAGCACTGCGACGATCACCCCGAGAGATACGAGCGTGTCGATCTTCCACGGTGTGTGGCCCAGCAGCATCTTCACGCCGACGAACGTCAGGACGATTCCGAGGCCGATTTTGAGGTAGTGGAACTTGTCCAAAACTCCGGCCAGCGCGAAATACAACGAACGCAGTCCGAGGATGGCGAATACGTTGGAAGTATAGACAATGAACGGGTCTTTGGTAACCGCGAAGATCGCAGGTATCGAATCGACCGCAAAAATTATGTCCGATATCTCGACAAGCAAGAGCACGACGAACAGAGGTGTCGCCATTCGGACGCCGTTCTCGCGAACGAAGAACTTGTCGCCACGATAGTCGCTGGTCACCGGCATGAGCTTCTTGAACCACTTCACGACCGGGTTTCGCTCGGGATGAATCTCCTCTTCGCGCTTCACGATCATCTTGATTCCCGTGAGGATCAGGAATGCGCCGAATACATATATAATCCATGCGAATTTGGTGATGAGCACCGTTCCGGCGACAATCATCAGGGCGCGCAAAACTAGCGCCCCAAGAATGCCCCAAAAGAGCACCCTGTGCTGATAGGCCGCAGGCACCGCGAAGTAGGAGAACAGCAGCGCGAAGACAAAAATGTTGTCCACGCTGAGCGAGTATTCGATGACGTAGCCCGTCGTGAATTCGAGCGCCTTCTCCGCTCCGGCAAAGTGCCAGATTCCGATGTTAAAAAGCGCGGCAAGCGTCACCCATGCGACGGTCCATCCCATGGCTTCCCGAAACGAGACGACGTGCGCCTTTCGATGAAATACGCCGAGATCGAGCGCCAGCATTGCGAGCACGAAGAGATTGAATCCCACCCAAAGCCAGATTGTGTCTGTCATGTTCAAATTCGAAAATGGACCTTGTATCGCTTAGCGCTTCGCAGCGGTGTTGAGCTGGGTCGGCGCGGGGGTCTTGAAATGGCTCTTTGCGCGCCGCTCGCGCTTTTGATGGCGGTGGTCGATGCGAGACTCGAGCTCCGCAACCAATTTCGTCAGCGCCGCGCGGAGAGTGTGGTCCACAGCCTCACCGAAGACATCGGGCCCCGGCGTTACGAGGTGCGCAGTGATGCGGAATGCGGGGCTGGATTCGGAGTGATGTTCGAGGCGCACGTGGGCCTCGTCGATGTTGAGGTCTTCCCGCAGGGCTTCCATGCTCGCTGCGACGAGTTCGGCGAATGCTGCGGAGGGCTGGTGGTTGCTGTTTGTAAGGATGAATTTCATAACGCTGGGAGAAATAGCGCCGCTTCCGGATTCGACAAATACACTGTCTGGAAGCTACCGTGAGCTTTTATGGAATCCGAGAATCCCGCCACCGAGTGGCTCAACTATCACCACCTTCGATATTTTCACGCAGTCGCCCAGGAAGGAAGCGTGAGCCGGGCGTCGCAAAAGCTTCGCACTTCGCAGCCTTCGATCTGTGCGCAGGTGAAGCAACTGGAGCAAGCGTTAGGGGAAACCCTGTACCGGCGCAGCGGGCGGGCGATCATGCTCACCGACTTCGGGCGGATGGTTCACGGATACGCTGAAGAAATCTTCGCGCTCGGGCGGGAGTTGCTGACGACTGCGAAACGCGGAACAACCGCGCGCACGCAGCGGCTCAATATCGGAATTGTGGATTCATTTCCGAAACTCCTCAGTCTCGAAATCCTTCGCCCGGTCTTCGCGCAGACTCCGGCGGTACAGGTTTCCTGCCGCGAGGGAAAACTCGATGATCTGCTCGGCCAGCTCGCTGCTCACCGGCTGGACGCCTTGCTCACCGACGAGCCTCCGCCTTCGGGTGGTAATGTGAAAACGTTCACACATTCCATAGGGGCGAGCGGCGTGACATTTTGTGCCGCGCCTGCGCTGGCAAAGAAGCTGGCGGGCAGGTTTCCTCGTAATCTGAACGGCGCCCCGATGCTTCTGCCGACCCAAAATACGACGCTGCGGCGCGACTTGGAGAAATGGTTCCGAGTTGCGGGCATTGAGCCGGTGGTCGTCGGAGAGTTTGAGGATGCTGCAATGGCAAAAATTGTCGCGACCGAGGGCATTGGCATAACCGCGGTGCCCACGATCGTCGTGGCCGAGGCGATCGAGCGATATGGGTTCGTCTCACTTGGGAACACCGACGATTGCAAGATACACCTCCACCTGATTACCGCCGAGCGACTAATCGAGAACCCAGCCGTCGCCCTCCTTATGCGCGAAGCCGAGGGTGCGAGGAAAGCGCCGCGGAAGAAGGCCGCCAAGAAGTAGGTTCAGCAGCAGTTTCCCGCTCCGCACTTGTCGCCGCAGAGCGTCGCGGCTTACGCTTCTCGGGCCGTCATGAAATCTTCGCTCGCCATCGCTCTCCTCATCGCAAACTCCGTATTCGCAGCACCGGAATCCGGTGCAACCATGGAGCGCGTGGGACGCGATGGAGACCGTACGGTTTTGCCGGTGAACCAAGTCATCACGCCGCTCGGTAGGCAGATCGACTTCGCGGGGCGGCCGCAGGTGATCACGCTTTCGCCGGACGGAAAGTCGCTTGTGACATCCGGGAAAAACCACGAACTCGTCGTCCTTAATCCGGAGACGGGCGAGGTGCTTCAGCGCGTGGCGATGCCCGATGAGAAGGTCAATGAGCCGCAGCCCGACGTGGTTTCGCCAAACATTCTCGCCCCGGACAAAGAGGCGCAAGTGAGCTTCACGGGTCTCATCTTTTCGCCCGATGGAAAGCGCATCTTCCTTAGCAATGTGAACGGCTCCATCAAAGTCTTCACCGTTGGCGACGATGGCAAAATCGCCGGTTCGCATTCGCTCCCGTTGCCCAAGGCAAACGCCCCGCGCCGTAAGCAGGAAATCCCCGCCGGTCTCGCGCTCTCCTCCGATGCGACGAAGCTCTACGTCTGCGGTAATCTCTCCAACAAACTGCTCGAACTCGAGATCGCGTCGGGCAAGGCACTTCGCACTTTTGACGTTGGCGTTGCTCCCTACGATGTCGTGCTCGTAGGCGACAAAGCCTACGTCTCGAACTGGGGCGGGCGCAGGGCGGGCAAGGGAGACCTGACCGGACCTGCCGGACGCGGGACGGTGGTGCGGGTCGATCCCGTTCGTCACATCGCAAGCGAAGGCTCGGTGAGCGTCATTGACCTCGTCTCCGGAAAGTCCGTTGCGGAAATCATCGCGGGACTGCACGCCAGCGCGCTCGCCGTTTCACCGGACAGTCATTATGTCGTTTGCGCAAATGCGGGCGCAGACAACCTCAGCGTGATCGACGCGCACACCGACAAAGTCATTGAGACGATATGGGCGAAAGAAAAGCCGAGCGACCTGCTCGGCGCATCGCCCAACGCAATGGCGTTCAGCAAAGGCGGCACCATCCTTTACGTCGCGAACGGAACGCAAAACGCGGTCGCAGTCATCGACTTCGATCCCGCCGAGCGTGAATCGAAATTGCGCGGATTGATCCCCGTCGGCTGGTTCCCAGGCGCGCTCGCGCTGGACAAAGCACGCGACATTTTGGCCGTCGCAAACATCAAAGGTCACCCCGCACTGAAGAAGAACAAGGAGGGGAAGGCTGGCTTTAACTCGCATCACTACAGCGGCTCGATTTCGCTGGTCCCGCTGCCAAAAGACGAGGCCCTACCGAAGCTCACCGAGACCGTCCTCCGCAATCTCCGCCGCGAAGCCATCGTCGCGAGCAAACTTCCACCGCGTCCAGACCAACCCGCGCGGCCTGTGCCGGAGAGGATTGGCGAGCCGAGCGTGTTCAAACACGTCGTGTACATCATCAAGGAGAACCGGACTTACGATCAGGTGTTTGGCGACATCGCGAAAGGGAACGGCGATCCGGAGCTCTGCATCTTCGGCGAGAGAATCACTCCGAATCTCCACAAGCTCGTGAATGAGTTCGTCCTGCTCGACAACACATACTGCGCCGGAATTCTCAGCGCCGACGGACACCAGTGGAGCACCACCGCGTTTGCGACGGACTATATGGAGAAATCGTTTGCGGGATTCCCCCGCAGCTACCCGGACGGGATGGGAGATGACGAAGCTGATGCGCTCGCCTATTCGCCCGGCGGGTTCCTTTGGGATAATGCCCTGAAGCACAAAAAGACGCTGCGAAATTACGGGGAGTTTGCTGCGCCCGCCGTCAAATGGCGCGACCCGCAGCGCAAGGGTTCGCCGAAGTTCCTCGACTGTTATCGCAAATGGAAAGGTGAAACCGATGACGTGATTTTTGCCAGCTACCCCGTTGTCGAATCGCTTAAACCCTACGTCCCCACCGAATACGTCGGCTGGTCGATGGAGGTGCCCGACCAATACCGCGCGGACTTTTTTATCCGCGAGCTGAAGCAATTTGAGGAGAAGGGCGAACTCCCAAACCTCATCTTCATCTGCCTCCCAAATGACCACACCAATGGAACCAGCAAGGGTACGCCGACACCCGCCGCATATTTGGCCGACAATGACCTCGCATTCGGACGGATCGTCGAGGCCATCTCGCACAGCAAGTTTTGGAGGGAGACGGCGATCTTTGCCATCGAAGATGACCCCCAAGCCGGCTGGGATCATGTCAGCGGCTACCGCACGACGGCCTATTGCATCAGCCCCTATACAAAGCGCGGCGAGGTCATCAGCACGCAATACAACACGACCAGCATCATCCGCACGATCGAGCAAATCCTCGGGCTCCCGCCGATGAACCAATTCGACGCCAGCGCCACGCCGATGTTTGACTGCTTCACGGAGAAGGCGGACTTCACGCCATACAAAGCGCTGCCGGCAAACATCCCGCTCGATCAGATGAACACTCCTGTCGAGATGATCAAAGACGCACTCCTCCGGCTCAACGCCGAGAAATCCGCATCGCTCAACTTCCGCGAAGTGGACAAAGCACCTGAAGACGTCCTCAACCGCATCCTCTGGCACGCCATGAAAGGAAGCGCCGCCCCGTATCCGGAGTGGGCCGTTGGCCGGGATGAGGATGACGATTAAACCCGCGAATTAAGCGCGGATATTCGCCCACACATGGACGTGAGGGGAGCCGCGGAAGTGCCAGACCATGTTGGGCCCTTCGAGCTGCCAGACATCCCAAACGCCGTCCTTGCCAATGTCGCCTGCTTTGTAGAACGCCATGTGCAGGTCTTCAAAGGTGATGAGCTTCATCGCTTCGTCGGCATCCTCTTTGCGGAATGGGGCGAGCAGATCGCGGATGACGGCGCGGACCCCGTCCTGCTGGTCCTTCGACATGTCGCGCACTGCGAGGCCGTCCAGCCCCGTTTTCTTTCCTGTGAGTTTCACCGTGTCGTCGCTCGTCTCTTCGCGGCCACGTTGGAGGAGGGCGGCTTCGCGCTGTTTGCCGTCGAGCATCTTGAAGACTTCGTTCGCGCGCTTGGCCTGAAACCAATAGGCGTTTCCTTCGTGCGCCGGGCCCTCGTTGAAGCTGCCTGCGGCGTGTCCGTAAAAAATAGGCCCTCCAAACGCCGCGCCTTCCACGCTGTCGCCATCGCAACGCCGCGTGCAGTGGCGTCCGGTGAGGACGAACTCAAACTTGCCGCTCTCCGGCTCGCCGAAAAGCGCCACACTGCTAGAGCCAAATCCGGCTTTTCCCGAATCGCTCGCGACCTGTTTCATCACGGTCTCAGCGTATTCCGGCGAGTGAAGCCCGGTGAAAATATCGCGGATGAGCGCCTGCTGATCGGCAGTGAAAAAGCCGCTGACGGTTTGTGGGACGATCTGCCAGTTGTTGTCCACCAGCGAGCGCTTTGGATCATTGAACGCGAAGCACACCGCTTTGCGCTGCGCCTCGGTGAGGCTCTTGTGGAGCTGCTGCACGAGCGTCTCGCTCTTCGCCGCACGAGCGACTGGAGCGGCTGCCAGCGCGAGCGCGGCGGCGGTGGTCTTCTTCAGAAACGAACGCCGGTCGAGCGGTTCGTTGATGACGATGATTCGTGGGGCGCAGGTGGTGCAGTCAAAGAGGTGTGTGTTCATACCGCGACGTTGCCCCTGCACGAAGAAGTGGGCAAGCCTCTGTTTGCGCGAATGTTGCCTTGCCGCGTGGCGCGGTGCGCTTAGCTTCGCCGCCCTTTGGTATGAGCGATAGCAGCGACATTCTTTACTTCGACAATAACGCAACGACGCAGGTGGACCCACTCGTGGTGGAGGAAATGCTGCCGTTTTTGCGCGACCACTACGGCAATCCATCCAGCGCCTATCGCATCGGACGGACCACGCGCGACGCCATCGAAAAGGCGCGTGCGCGGGTGGCTGGGCTGCTCGGCTGCGAGGCGTCGGAGATTCAGTTCACGAGCTGCGGCACCGAGAGCACGAATGCCGCGATCCACTCCGCGCTGCGCATGGACCGCGACCGGCAGCACATCGTCACCACGCGCGTGGAGCACAGCGCGACGCTGAAAACGTGCGAGGGGCTCGCGAAACGCGGGCACGCCGTTACTTGGCTGGGCGTGAACGCTGACGGCCAAATCAACCTCGCCGAGCTGGAAAGCGCCATCACGGACGAGACGGCGCTCGTCTCGATTATGTGGGCCAACAACGAAACCGGCGTGCTTTTTCCCGTGGAAGAAATCGCGCGCATCGTCCGGGAAAAAGGCGCGGTTTTTCACACCGACGCCGTGCAGACCATCGGCAAAGTTCCCGTGAACCTCAGCGCGATGCCGGTGAACTTCCTCTCCCTCAGCGGGCACAAACTGCACGCGCCCAAAGGCGTCGGCGTGCTCTACCTGAACCGCAAAACGAAGTTCACCCCATTCGTCACCGGCGGCGGGCAAGAGACCAGCCGCCGCGCAGGCACCGAGAACGTCGCGCACATCGTCGCCCTCGGCAAAGCCTGCGAACTTGCAGCGCAAGGCATCGCCCACGAGGCCACGGAAGTGCGAGCGATGCGCGATACTTTTGAAGCCGGAATCCTCGCCTCAATCCCCGGCGCGCAGGTGAACGGCGACCGCGTGAACCGCCTGCCCAACACGACGAGCCTCGCTTTCTCCGGCGTGGAAAGTGAGGCGCTCCTGATGCTCCTCGATCAACGCGGCATCTGCTGTAGCGCAGGCTCCGCTTGCACGACCGGCCAGCACGAGCCCTCGCACGTCCTGCGCGCTATGGGCTACGACGACACCCGCGCCCGAGGCACGCTGCGCTTTTCGTTTGGCCGCTTTAACACGCCCGCGCAAATTGCACGAGCGCTAGAGATCGTTCCGCAAGTCGTGGAAAAAGTGCGGCGCGTGAACGCCTAGTTACTTCTGCGTCGCTTCCGGCTTCGCGCCTTCGCCGATGGCGTACAGATGCGTCTGCGTGTTCACGTAGAGCGTGCCGTTGGCGACGATGGGCGTGGCTAGGATGCTGGCTCCGAGGTTCACGTCGTTCAGGATTTCTTTTTCCTTCTTCGCTGCGAAGACGACGAGGTCGCCGTCTTCGTCGCCGATGAATACTTTCCCATCCACGACCATGGGGCTGCCCCAGATGTGCGCCTGCATGTCGTGCTGCCACTGGAGTTTTCCGGTGTTGGCATCGAGGCAATAGACGTAGCCGCTGTAGTCGCTGATGAAGAGAAGGTCGGTGGCGGGATCTATGGCGACGGTGCTGATGCTGCGTTTGATGTCTTTGAAGTCCCAGACGAGCGTCGTCTTCGACTTGGTCATGTCGCCCTTTGCACCTTTTGGGTCGAGGCAGAGGAGCCGCCCGACGCCTTCGCCGTGCTCGGGGTCTTGGCCGACGGCGATATAGATGCGGTCTTTGTAAACGACCGGTGTGGCGATGATTTCCGACGGTCCCTCGGGGGCGGGGTATTTGATCGGTTTGCCGTCTTTCATTTTATATTCAGGGGGGACGCAGTCGTAGCTCCACAGAGTCTTGAAAATGCCGGTGTCGCCGTCTTTCACGGGCTCAGAGTCGAATGCGTAAAAAACGCCGTCGCCGCCGCCAAAGTACACCTGCCACTTGCCATCCACCTTGCCCGCGCTGGGCGAAGTCCACTGGCCGTGGAAGATGCGTGGGCCGATCTTGGCGTCGTCCTCGCCGATCAGTGCGCCGGTCTTTTTATCGAGGACGATGAAGCTGGGCGAATTCGGCGCGGGGATGTTCACATGCGACCAGTCTTGGCCGTTGCTGGTGCAGACGTAGATTTTGTCGTCGAGGACGAGCGGCGAGCTGTTCGCGGCGTTGTGGGGATAGACGCCGAGTTCGTCCATCATGTCGAACTTCCACAAAATATCGGCGTCCTTCGCGGTGGCTTCGACGGCGGGCTTGGCGGGGCCGGGCATGTATTTGCCTTCGTCTTTGAAGGGGCCGTCGTTGCCATTCGCTTGGCCAGCGGCGTCGAGCGCGACGACTTCGCAGCGGCTGGAAACGGAGTAGAGCGTATTGCCGTCAATGAACGGCGCGCTGAGGTAGCCGAGGTATTCCCAGTCGTTCACTTTGCCGCTGGCGAGCTTCGGCACGGTGAACTGCCATTTCAGATCGCCGTTCTTTTCGTCGAGCGCGAGGAGGACGGATTTGTCGTCACGGAAGCGAGGGTCGCGCACCCCGGCGTTGTTCGTGCCGATATAGACGGTGCCGTAGCCGACGACAGTGTTGCCGTAAGTCTGCGAGCCGAGTTTGGCGATCCAGCGGACGTTCTCCGTCGTGGTCATATCGATCTCCTCGGAGTTCTTTTTGAATTTGCCGGGGTTGAACTTCGCCGGGATGCCCTTGGCTGGGGAATACATGTTGCGCCCCGGATCGGACCCGCCCCACGCGGGCCAATCTTGAGCGGTGGCGGTGACAGTGAGGACGGCGGCGCAGGCGATGGCGAGTTTCATAGCGTTTGAAGTGCGGTTATACGCACACGTAGTATCTTCGGGGAAGCGTTTCTTTTTCGACGATAGCTCTAGCGCACGTCGCGCGACCCTGCGCTCAGTATGTGAGCGCATGAGAGCCATCTGGCAGACCATCTTTTCCCGCCAACGCAAAACGTCCCCTTATTTTTTACTAATGCCCCGCGCCGTTTGCGGTCCTATCGACGATGAAAATTACCCAGCTCTTCCTGCCGATCCTCAGTCTTGCTTGCTCCACCGTTCTTGCCGCGCCCGGCGATGTCCCGCAGTGGCGGGGCGTGAATCGCGATGGCGTGTATCCCGATAAGGGGTTGCTCAAACAATGGCCCGAGGCGGGGCCGCAGCTTGTTTGGAAAGCGGAGAAGCTCGGCAAGGGCATGGCCAGCGTCTCCATCGCGGATGGGAAGATTTTCACCACGGCTTCGCGGAAGGGCGGGCAATTTATCGTCGCGCTGGATGTGGCGACGCAGAAGGAGCTGTGGGCTGCTTCGATTTGCGCGAAGGGCGGCGAGTGCAACTCCACGCCGACGGTGGACGGGGCGCTGGTGTATGCCGTCAGCTCCGAAGGCGACCTCGTTTGCGTGAAGGCGGTGGACGGTAGCGAAGTGTGGCGCAAGAGCCTCGCCACGGACTTCGACGGGGAGAGGCCGACGTGGCAGTTTAGCGAATCGCCGCTCGTGGATGGGGAGAATCTCATCGTCATCCCCGGCAGCGACAAAGCAGTCGTCGCGGCGCTCAATAAGAAGACCGGCGACATCGTGTGGAAGACCGAATACGCGCTCACCGGCAAAGGCCACGGCGGCGCAGGCTACACGGGCGCAGTGCTCTCCAATGCGGGCGGCATCCGCCAATACGTGACGATGGTCGGCAAGGGCGCAATCGGCGTGGACGCAAAGACGGGCAAGCTCCTCTGGCACTACAACCGCGTGGCAAACGGCACCGCCGTCATCCCCACACCGCTCGTGTGGGACGACTACGTATTCGTCTCCAGCGGCTACGGCACCGGCGCGGCGTTGCTCAAGATTACCAAAGACGGCGCCCCCGCCCCCGCAGCGCCTAAAGTGGACGAAGCCAAAGTCGCCGAGCTGACCAAGAAAGTCGCCGACCTCAAAGCGACCGTCGAAACTCGCCGCGACGCCCGCGGCAAGCTCGAAAAAGGCACCGCCGCCTACGAAGCCGCCGACAAACTGGTGCAAGACTCCAAGCCCGAACTCGCCAAACTCGAAGCAGCGCTCGACGCCGCGCGCGGTACCAAGCCAGGCGATGCGGCCCCAGCGAAGATCGCCGGCTCACCCATCATCGCGGAAGAACAGTATTGGCTGAACGCGGGCGTCTTTCAAAACCACCACGGCGGCATGGTCAAAATCGGCGATCACATTTACGCGGGCAAGGGCCACAACAACGGCTTCCCCGTCTGCCTCGACTGGAAGACCGGTGCCGTCGTGTGGGAAAAAGAACGCGGTCCCGGCAAGGAAAGCGCCGCCGTCATCGCTGCGGATGGCGGGCTCTACTTCCGCTACCAAGATGGCATCATGGCCCTCATCGAGGCGACGCCGACGGGCTACTCGCAGAAAGGCGCATTCAAGCTCGCCACGGTGAACGGCAACAGCTGGCCGCACCCCGTCATCCAAGGGGGGCGCTTGTTCATCCGCGATCAGGACGCGCTCCTTTGCTACGATTTGCGGGGAACCATCCGGCGGTAAAATTACGTATTTATGCGCCCTATCCGGCGCATGACGGAAGTGCTAAAAACCCGCCGTCATCAACACTCTCGCAGTCTTGATTGAGGTGGGGACCTTGATCAGGAATAAGCAGGATGCAGCGACCGGGCAACCGGGCGTCAAGGAGCGGGGGTTCGGAATTGGAAAAGCCTAGGGGAGACTCTTACGAGTCTTTGGTTTTTTCAGGGGTGCCGACCCCTCGCTCATTCCCTTTCAAAGAAAAAGGGCGCGTCTGTTTCCAGACGCGCCCTTCTTTTGAAAACTACCGGACGATTACAGTCCCTTGCTCACGATATACTTCACGAGGTCCACGCAGCGGTTGCTGTAGCCCCATTCGTTGTCGTACCAGCTCACGAGCTTGAAGAACGTGCTGTTCAACTCCACGCCGCTGCCTGCGTCGAAGATCGAGCTGCGCTGGTCGTGGATGAAATCCGTGCTCACCACTTCGTCCGTCGTGTAACCGAGGACGCCTTTGAGGTAAGTCTCGCTGGCCTTCTTCATCGCGGCGCAGATTTCTGCGTAGCTCGTCGCCTTCTCGGTCTTCACCGTGAGGTCCACTACGGAGACGGTCGGCGTCGGGACGCGGAACGACATGCCGGTGAGCTTGCCCTTCACCTCGGGGCAGACGAGGCCGGTGGCTTTGGCGGCACCGGTGGCGGAGGGGATGATGTTGATGGCCGCGCTGCGTCCACCCTTCCAGTCCTTCTTGCTCGGGCCGTCCACAGTCTTCTGCGTGGCGGTGTAGCTGTGGATGGTCGTCATCAGACCTTCCACGATACCGAAGCCTTCCTTCAAAAGCACATGGACGACGGGTGCCAGACAGTTCGTCGTGCAGCTTGCGTTCGAAATGATGTGGTGCTTCGCCGGGTCGTAGTTCGTGTGGTTCACGCCCATGACGACGGTGATGTCTTCGTTCTTGCCGGGTGCGCTGATGATGACCTTTTTCGCGCCAGCGGTGATGTGGCCTTTCGCCTTTTCGGCATCCACAAAGAGCCCCGTGCTCTCGATGACGATGTCCACGCCGAGCGCTGCCCAAGGCAGTGCCGTCGGGCCTTCTTTGATGGCGAGGCACTTGATCTCGTGCCCGTCCACGACGAGCACATCGTCCTCAGCCACGTCTGGGCTGCTCTTCTTGGAATAGACCTCCTCCTTCGCCTTGCCCTGCGTGGAGTCATACTTCACGAGGTAAGCGAGGTTGTCCGCTGGGACGAGGTCGTTGACTGCGACGACTTGGATTTCCTTGCCGAGAAGTCCTTGGTCACAGATAGCGCGAAATACGAGGCGACCGATGCGCCCAAAGCCGTTGATACCGATTTTAATCATAGATGTTTTTTGTAGTTAAAAAGTGGGCGCGCATAAAAGCAGCCGCGCCCGTGGCGTCAACATCGCAGGCGAAAAAGAAACGCCAGCCCAACTACACGTCGCAAATCTCCACGCCCTGCGCCAGCGACGCAATTTTGTCGGGGTTCACGGGGATGAACTCTTGGCCGACAAAGCCAGTGTAGCCGATTTCGAGCAGGGCTTTCATCAGCGGTGGGTAGTTCAGCTCTTGCGTGCCGCCGATTTCGTTGCGGCCCGGGACTCCGGCGGTGTGGACGTGGGCGATGTAGTCTTTGTGCTGGTGGATGCGGGAGATGACGTCGCCGTGCATGATTTGGACGTGGTAGAGGTCGAAGAGCACTTTGCAGCGGGGCGAGCCGACTTGCTTGCAAATCTCCACCGTGCGCTCCATCGAGTCGCAGAAATAATCCGGGTGCCCTTTCATCTGCGTCGCGTCACGGCTGTTGAGCATCTCCACGCACAACGTCACCTTCTTCTCCTCCGCAAAGCCCGCGATTTCTTTCAGCCCAGCGACCATGTTTTTGATGCCCTCGTCGTCCGAAATCCCGCGCCGGAATCCGCTGAACGTGATGATGCGCTCCACGCCCGCGGCTGCGCAGGCCTCGATGTTTTGCCGGAGCTTTGCGTGGCACTCGGCCCATTCTTCGCGGTGGGCGAAGCCTTTGGCAAAGCCGTGGCTGCCCGCGATGGCGCACGTCATGCCGAGTTCTTTCAAAAGGGGCCAGTGCTTCGGGTCGCACAGTTCCACAGACTTGAGGCCCATCGCGGCCGAGTGGCGCGCGAGTTCCTCTACAGGCATTGGGTTAAAGCACCAAGGGACGACGGACTGCTTGATGCGTCCGTTCTTAATCTTGTAAGGCGCAGTCTGGGCGGTCGCGGTGGCGGCGGCTCCGGTGGCGATGGCGGCGATGGCAGTGCGGCGGTTCATGGCCGCCCTTCATGGCGCAATCGGAGCGTTCACGGAAGCAGTTTCGCGTCGGCTGGGCGGTCCCAGGCGCGAAAAAACCTCTTGCCGAACAAGCCTCACCCCCTAACGTCGGCAAACCTTCCGATGAAATACGCGACGGTTTGCACACTTTTGGCCGGGCTTTCGAGCGCGGTGTTGGCCCAGAACCCATACGGCAGCAGCACGGACTTTGCGAAATTTGCCGCGCTTCTGCGGGAGAAATCTCTGCTGAAGCTGGAGCCGCAAGTCATCATCCCCACCGAGCGTGCAAAGACGCTTTATCCTTGGAAGAAAGACATCGTCGCTACGGTATTCTGGGTCGGCGAGCTCGCGGCGCAGAATAACCCCGTCCACAATCTCAGCAGCAGTTGGGACTTGAACTGGAAGAGCAGCTTCGGCGGCTACGACGACCCGAAGGACCGTGTGGGGCTCCAAAATGGCGGCTCGATTCCACGGACATTCGTCCCGAAAGAAAACCCGTTTTACGTCGCATTGCCCTATAATGATCGGATGAGATCCGGCTTCAAACCAGAGGCGGCACAGGTCATCCCCTGGTTCAAAGTGGAGTTCGCCCGTCGAGGCAACGAATCCGTCTGCCGCGACCGGTGGATCACGATTCGCAAGAGGCTGCCCGGAGGTTCCCAGCGGGTCTGCTATGCGCAGTGGTCGGATTGCGGACCATTCCGCACGGACCATTTTGAATACGTATTCGGCACCGAGCGCCCACGGCCAAACCTGAACGGCGGCGCGGGCCTCGACGTCTCTCCAGCAGTCCGCGACTACCTCGGGCTCGCCGGTACCGACGTGGTGGACTGGTGCTTCGTCGAAGATACCGACGTTCCATTCAACGGCCCGTGGGCGGACTTCGGCTCGAACAATCAAGTCGCACAGAGAAAGCAGCGGAACGTAGGTCCTACACTCGTCCAAAACGTGAAACCGCAACCGAAGAAAGCCCGCTCGGCAGACGACGAACCCGTGGTGGACGCAAGGTAAGCCCTCGCCCTCGCACGCTTCTTTCTTTAGTCTCGGGCGATGTCACAGCCCATTGCCAACCGCGCCAACGTCGCCGCGCTGATTCCATGCTACTTTGAGGAGAAGCACATCCGCGACGTCGCCTCGCGGGCCATGAAGCAACTCGACCTCGTCCTCGCAGTGGACGACGGCTCGACCGACCGGACCTCGGAGGAAGCGCGAGCAGCGGGCTGCGAGGTATTAAAACAGGCGCAAAATGCCGGGAAAGGCGCTGCAATTAAGGCCGGACTGAAGACGCTGCTGGCGATGGAGCGCGTCGAGTTCATCCTCATCCTCGACGGCGACGGGCAGCATTTGCCCGAGGAAATCCCCGCATTTTTCGCAGCCGCGAATGAAACCGGAGCGCCGATGGTCGTGGGCAATCGCATGGACGACGTGCGCACCATGCCCTTCGTCCGCAAATGCACGAACCGCTACATGAGTTGGACCATCAGCCGAGTCATCGGCCAGCGCGTGCCGGATACGCAGTGCGGCTTCCGCATGTTTCACCGCTCGTTAGCGGCAGAGTTTTTGACGACGGAAAGCGCGGGCTTTGACTTCGAGACGGAGATGCTCTCCATCGCCGCCCGCACCGGCTGCAAGATCGCCGCTGCAAAAGTGAGCACGGTGTACGGCGACGAAGTGAGCAAAATCCACCCCGTGCGAGACACGCTGAAGTTCTTCAAGCTGCTCAAGCGGCTGCGAAAATCGAAGGCCCAAGTTTAGGCGACGAATATCTCCGCCACACTATCCGCGAGCATCTTGCCGTGTGTCGTAAGGCGGAGGTTTGCGCCGTGGTTTTCTAGCAGCCCGAGCTTTTCAAACTTTGCGAGATCTTCTGCCCACGGTGCGAGTTCGGCGCGGGGGATGCCGTCGCTCATGCGGATGCGGAAGGCCGCGATTTCGCCGATACGCTGGGGCTCGGTGAGTTCCTCGCGCGTCTCGGAGGTGCGCTCTCCGGCGAGCGCGCGGCGAGTGTATTCGGCGGTGTCGCGCACGGCTTCCCAGCGGCGAAGGCCGACGGTGGAGTAAGCACTGGGGCCGAAGCCGAGGTAGTCCGCGCCGAGCCAATACGCGCGATTGTGCCGCGACTCGCAGCCGGGGCGCGCGTGGTTGCTGATCTCGTATTGCTCAAAGCCCGCCGCCGCCAAAGTCGCCATCGTGTCTTCAAACAACTGCGCGTCGTGCTCGATGTCTTGCACGAACGTCCCGCCCGTCAGCTTGCGGAAATACTCCGTGTCTTCCTCGTAGGTGAGGCAGTAGGTGGAGATGTGGTCGGGGCCAAGGGCGATGGTCTTCGCCAGCGTCGCGTGCCACTGCGCCGCCGTCTGGCCAGGGACGGAAAACATGAGGTCGAGATTCACCGCCGGGATACCCGCTTCGCGCAGGGTGTGATACGTCTCTTCTGCCGTCGCCGCCGTGTGGACGCGGCCTAGCGTCTTGAGCAACGCATCGTCCCAAGACTGCACGCCGAGACTCACGCGGGTGACGCCGTGCGCTTGCAGCAGTCGGGCTTTCGAGGGCTTCACCGTCGCCGGATTCGCCTCGAGGGAAACCTCCTCCACTTCGGAAAAATCGAGCAACTCCCGCAGCCCGCCGAGCAGTCGTTCGAGCTGTTCCTCTCGCAGTGCGCTGGGCGTGCCGCCGCCAAAATAGATCGTCTTAGGGCGGAGGTCGTATTCTTCGCCAGCGCGGCGCACATCGGCCAGCAGCGCGTCAATGAAGGCGGCGTTTTTGTTCTGCGAACCCGTCTCCACATAGAAGCTGCAATACGGGCACAGCTTCGGGCAAAACGGGATGTGGAAGTAAAGGTGGCGGATGCTCCCCGTCACTTCAGGCGCTTGAGCACCGCTTGCTCCAGCCTGTCCACATACGCGTCGAGGCTCGGCTCGGTGTCGCGGATTTTGCGGAAAAGCGCGCGGTTGTAAGCGAGCGATGCGCGCTTGGCCTCATCGTCAGCCGTGGTGGAGTCGGCCTTGGTTTTCAAAGCGAGCAGCGCTTCGTCTTTCAACGCGATTTCTTTCGCCGCTTGGTAGCGTGCGGGCTCGTCGAGCTTGCTGAGGTCGGGCTTGTCGGCCTGCGCAACTTTTGCAGGAACGGGCTTTCCCTTTCCAGCTTTCGGCTTTGCGGTTTCGGCAGGCGGCGGCGGCGTTGTCTCTACGGGAGCGGGCTTTGGCGGTTCCGATACGACAGGGGCCTCGACCGGCTTTGGCTGCTCGGTCGTGGCAGTAGGCTCCACGGGCTTTGCATCGGGCGGCGCGATTTTCGCGGGCTTCGCGGGTTGCTCCACGACGGCTGGCGGCTCTTCGCCTTCTACCACCACGGGTTTTGGTTTCGGCTTTCTTGGCTTTGGCTTCGGCTGCTCCACGGGCGCGGGTGTCGGCGTGGGCGCGGGCGTGGGCTTGCGCCACAGGCGGTCGAAAAAACCGGGTTTGGGCTCCGACGTCGGAGCCACAGCAGTCTCCGGTTTTTTGATGACACGCGCGGTCCTCGCTTCCTGTGCGGAAAGCGGGAGCGTGATGGCGGTGAAAAGAATGACGAGCAGCGTACGCATGGCAGTGATTGGCAAGTGGCGGGAATCTGTGTTCAAACGAATGTTCTGTCGAGTCTCATGAACGAAACCAACGAATCTGCCACCAGTCTCCGCTGCTGGGTGGAAGTGGATACCAGCGCCATCCGTCACAACGCGAACTACCTCCGTTCGCGCACTTCCGCGCGGCTTATGGCCGTGGTGAAAGCGAACGCCTACGGCCACGGCACCGCCCACGTTGTCGCCGCGCTGGCGGGCATGGTGGAGATGTTTGGCGTGGCCAATTTACGCGAAGCACGGGAGGTCCGCGCCGTCTGCGAAAAGACCCCCATTTTTATCCTCGGCACCGCTCTCCCCTGCGAGCGCGAGGCGATCCTCCGCGAAGGCCACATCCCCGTCGTATCCAGCGTGGATGAGGCCGCAGCGTTCGCCGCGTGGGGGAAAGTGCGCGTCCATCTTGCCATTGATACCGGCATGGGCCGCATGGGCATCTGGCAAGACGATGCCCTCGAAACTGCCCGCCAAATCCTCCGACTGCCCGGCGTCGAACTTGCCGGAATCTGCTCCCACCTTCCCAGCGCGGATAGCGACGCCGAGTTCACCCGCGCACAGCTCGCCGCCTTCGACGCCATCGCCGCGCAGATCGCCGCCATCGCCCCCGGCCCGCTTTTGATCCACGTCGAAAACAGCGCCGCCACCCTCGCCTTCCCCGAGCACGCGGCGGGCATGGTCCGCTGCGGCCTCCCGCTTTACGGTGTCTCGCCCATCCTGGAATTTCAGCACCACTTTCGCCCCGCGATGACATGGAAAACCCACGTCCTCCTCGTCCGCGACATGCAGTCCGGCAGAGGCATCAGCTACGGGCGCACGCACATCACCGCCCGCCCCGCGCGCATCGCCACACTCGCCGTGGGCTACGCCGACGGCTACCCGCGCCAACTCTCCGGCAACGCTGCCGACGTCATCATCCGTGGAGTCCGCTGCCCCGTCCTCGGGCGCGTGACGATGGACCAAATCATGGTGGACGCCACCGCCGTCGCAGGCGTCATCCCCGGCGATGAAGCGATCCTTTTAGGCCCCGACCTCCCCGCCACCGAGCTTGCGGAAAAGGCAGCCACCATCCCCTGGGACATCCTCACCGGCATCGGCCAGCGCGTCGCCCGCATCGCTGTCTGAAAAAATCCCTACGCGTGACACCCGCGCTGGAGCCGTTATTAAAGAGCCCGTATGTCCTGTAAAACTATAGACCCTGCACTGCACCAGTCGCGCAAGCCCGACTGGATCAAGGTTCGGCTGCCGTCGAATCCCGTCTATTTTTCCACCAAGACGCTCATCACCGACCTCAAACTCAACACCGTTTGCGAGAGCGCCCAGTGCCCGAACCGCTGGGAATGCTGGAGCAGCGGCACGGCCACTTTCATGATCGCTGGGGACCGCTGCACCCGCGCGTGCGGCTTTTGCGCGGTGACTACGGCGAAGCCTTTCGCCCTCGAAGCCGACGAACCCGAGCGCGTCGCCGAGGCCATCCGGCGGCTCAAGCTCAAGCACGTCGTCATCACCGCCGTCGCCCGCGACGACTTGAAGGACGGCGGCGCGGCGCACTTCGCACGCACCATTACATGCGTCCGCGCCATGCAGCCGGAGCTCGTCATCGAAGTCCTCACGCCCGATTTCCACGCCAAGGACGAATGCCTCCAACTGGTCGCCGACGCCGAGCCGGACATCTTTAACCACAACCTCGAAACCGTCGAACGCCTCACCTCCGCCGTCCGCTCCCGAGCCAAATACCGCACCTCGCTCGCCGTCCTCCGGCGCATGAAAGAACTCGCGCCGCACATCAACACCAAGAGCGGCCTCATGCTCGGCCTCGGCGAACAGGAAGACGAACTCCTCACCGCGATGGACGACCTCCGCGCCTCGAACGTAGAAGTCCTCACCCTCGGCCAATACCTGCGCCCCTCGCCGCAGCACCTCCCCGTCGTCGCCTACATCCACCCCGACAAATTCGAGGAATACAAACGCATCGGCTACGAAAAAGGCTTCACCTACGTCGCCAGCGGCCCCCTTGTCCGCAGCTCCTACCACGCCGCCGATTACAAGCCGACGCGGGCGTTGAAAGTGTAGTATTTTGCGGTGCCGGTGCGAAACATCTTGGTTTCGGCAGGCAAAGCGTGTGTGTTGCGCGCCTTATGGGACACTGCAAAGGCAAAAACAACGTCAAGAAAACCGCCGCACGCCGCAAAAAGGCAGAGCGCCTCGCGCTCGCGAAAATCAAAGTGACTGCGGTCGCCGCGAAGTAACACGGCGCGAAGCTGTGCCTTTCAAAGCCCCCTTTTCCCGAGCTTACGCGCTTGATGCTTTGCCGTGCCCGCGCCGCTATAAAGCTCACAACCTCCGAGCCACCCACCTAGACGACATCTTGCAACCCGCTCCTCGTCCATCGCTCCATAAAAAGCGCGAAAATTTCAGCGAATCGAGGTACACTTAATACAACCACCGTGGACAGAATCACGATTAGAACGGTGACTCCTTCCCTTGCGATTCCTTAAGCGAACAAACGCTGCCCCGCAAAGAGGGGAGTTTGCCGATATTATAGAAACATAATTCCCTTTTGGAAAATTCAGTTAGTGGCGTACTAGTATGGCGATGAAAATTCCGTCCATGACCGCCTCCACTTTCGCTTTTGCGGCTTTCGCGCGCCTTGCGTTTGCCGAGCAGGTCGTTGTTTCCGAGATCATGTACAATCCGCCGGGCACGCTGCCGGAGTTTATCGAGCTGTCGAATATCACGGCGACGCCGCTCGATATGGCGCTGTGGCGGTTTAGCGATGGCGTGGATTTTACGTTTCCGAATTTCACCGCTGCCACTCCTTCCGCGCATTTGCTGCTGCCGTATGAAAAGATTCTGATTTCCCCGGTGAGCGACGCTGCAACGCGGGCGGCGTATCCGGGAATCCCCGGCGGCGTGCGGATTTTTGGTCCATGGAACGTTACGACTTCGCTCAGCAATAGCGGCGAGAGCATCACGGTGAAGGACAAGAACGGCGTGATCGTCTGCACGGTGAATTATAGCGACGGCGGGAAGTGGGCCGTCGCACCGGATGGCGCGGGGCATTCGCTCGTGCTGGCGGACGAGGATCGGTCTATCGACGACTGGCGCGTGTGGCGCGCGAGCACGAACAGGCTTGGTTCGCCAGGCGTCGCGGACCCGGCGGCTCCGGCGGTGGGGCTGGCGATCAATGAAGTGCGCTTCAACACGACAACGGGCCGCGTGGAGTGGGTGGAACTTCGGAACAACTCGGCGACGACTACGATTTCGGCGGCGACGATGGTTCTCTCGGCGGCGACGGATTTATCGAACCCCGTCGCGCTTTCGGGAAATGTGACGCCGGGCGCGGTAGTGTCGTTCAACGTGGATTTCGCGACGGACAACGGCGGCGACGTGCGTGTGCATCTCGCCGATGCGGCAGGCAATGTGCGCGATGCGGTGAAGCTCACGCGGGTCGCCGGGCGGCCTTCGCAGCAGGTGTTTCCGACGGGTTCACGGCAGTGGTTCACGGACACGACCGACACGCGCGATGCGCAGAATAATCCGGCGCGAAACACGGATATCGTGATCAATGAAATTATGGCCGACCCGCCGAGCGGTCAGCGCGACGGGGAGTTTATCGAGCTCTATAACAAGGGCGTGGCGGCTGTGAACGTGGGCGGCTGGCGGCTCGATGACGATGTGGATTTGACCATCCCGGCGAACACGATGATCGCGCCCGGCGGCTACCTCGTGCTCGCGGCAAACGCCGCTTTTTTAAATACGAACTACGGCGGACTCTCGGCGGTGGGAAACTGGAGCGGCTCGCTTGCAAACAGCGGCAACCGCGTCCAGCTCAAGGACTCGTTTGGGAATCTTGTGGATCAGGTGGATTACCGCTTCGGCGGCGAATGGCCGGAGCTGGCGGCGGGCGATGGCAGTTCGCTCGAACTCGCGAATCCCGAGTCGGACAACTCGGTCGGCTCATCATGGCGCGATAGCGATGAGAGCGCGAAGAGCACGTTCACGGCATTCACGATCAATGGCGGGAACTTTAAGCGCATCACGCATGGTGGTGTGGTTGACGACGAAATCCAAATGTGGCTCGTGGGCGATGGCCATGTGATCATCCGCAATGCGCAGCTCCGCCCGACCGCTGGTGGGGCGGATCTTTTTGTGAATGCCGGGGTGACGACGCTGAATCCAAACAACGCGGACGGCTGGCGCGCGCGCGGCACGCACTGGGCGACGTATCACGACGCGGAGGGCGTGCATATTCTCGCGGACGGGGGCGGCGACAACAAGATGAACCATGTCGAAAAGGACGCGACGGGAATGGTAGTGAACACGGACTACACGCTCACATTTGAAGCGCGCTGGGTGTATGGAAAACAGCGGGTGGTGGCGCAGAGCTGGGATATGTCGTGGGGTGGCACTGTCCTTGTTCCGGTCCCGCAAAACCTCGGCACGCCGGGTGCGCAGAACTCGCGGTTCGTCGCTGCTGCACCACCGGAGATTTCGCTGCTGAATCACAGCCCGGCGACGCCGCCGACGGGCTCGACGGTGACGGTGACTGCAAAGGTTTCATCGTCCTCGCCCATCGCGAGCGTGCAGCTCTTCCACCGCCTCGATAATGCGACCTACACGGGTGCTTTCACCGCGACGACGATGACGGACAATGGAGCGGGCGGCGATGCGCTCGCGGGCGATGGTGTATTTTCCGGCCAGGTGCCGCTTGCGTCGTTCGGCTACAATACGGTCGGGACCTTGGTGGAGTTTTACGTGCGCGCGACGGCTGCAAACGGCCAGACCGCAGACCTGCCGCGCGGCTCGACGAGCGGGGAACCTTACGCGACAGCGCAATTAAAGCGCGGCCTGTGGGTCGTGGATAATCAAACCACGAGCACCGAGCTTCGGAGGATGCGCGTGGTCATTCCAAGCTACTGGCTCGAAGCGCTGAATACGCCGGATGTCACCGCGACGCCAGCAGGCAGCGGAATCCCGACGGCAGGGGGCGGCTCGGCGATCTACAACTACAAGTTCGGCGAGCAAAACAGCCACTACTTCCCTTGCACGCTCATCATGAACGACAGTCAGGTGTTTTACGGCGCCTCGGTCCACAAGACGGGCAGTCCTTTCACCCGTGCCGCTGGGAATACTCTGGACCGCGGGCGCGTTGCGCTGCCGGGCGACCGTCCGTATCGCGGGCATGGGAAGATTTATTGGGACAACGATGCCGCCGGCGGCAGTATGCTCAATAACCGCATTTCCAGATATTTCCTGTATCTCTGCGGCGTCCCGGCGAACGAAAACGAAGTGCTGAAGGTGACGCGTAACAGTTCTACATACGCCGTGCGTGAGTCGAACGAGGTCTTCGACAAGGACATGCTCAACCGGATCTGGCCCAACGGTAGCTCCGGCTACTTTTACGAAAACGACGATGCTCACGTGATCGGCGACGATGGGAATGTCCGGCTGAATAGCGTTGAAACCGCGTGGGACTATAACCCGCCGAATCGTCCCGGCGCTGAGAACCCGGTGAGCTACCACAACAACTTCGTGCCCGGTTCACGCGAAGTAGAATACGACTTCGCGCCGGTGTTTGAATGGAACAAGCAAATCGAGGCGAACACAGCGACCACTGAGCAGCTTGAGCGCATGGCCGATACGCGGGCGATGGCAGCCTATGCGGCAGTGCGCGGGTACACTGCGGATTGGGACAGCATCACGTTGAGTCGCGCAAAGAACGGCTACTTCTATAACCGCCCGGACGATCACAAGTGGATGCTCATCCAGTGGGATAGCGACAACACGTTTCAGGCAAACCAGATCAACATTCCATTCATTGGTGCGGAGACCAATGTGCCGAACTACTACAGCCGCCCGTTTGTCCGGCGGCAGGTGTATTTTTACATGACAAAGCTCATGGGGGAATTTGCGCTCAATGGGCCGCGTATGGCCGCATGGCTCGCTGCGGAAGAGGCGGCGTCGCCCTCATTTACGGTCCCCGCTATGTATGCAAACTGGCCGACGACGCTCGCGTCAGCAGCCCCTTTTCAGACGCGCGTGCAGGTCATGGAGACGTTCATCGGCGCGGCGCTCACCGCGCCATTTGCACTAACCACGCCGCCTGCGACGACGACAAATACCGTGCTCACGATCAGCGGCACTGCACCGGCGAATGTCTTCCGCGTCGAGTGTATCGCGCATCCCGAGGCGACGTTTGCGTGGACTGGGACGACTTCCGCGGACACCGCTCCATGGGCTTTCAGCGGACTGCGGCTGCGCAACGGGTCGAACACGCTTACGTTCCGAGCGTTCGACGAGTACGGCGCGCAACTCGGCTCGGACCTCACGCACACGATGACGAAGACAAACAACGCGCCGCCTTTCATGACGGCGACAGTAAACCCCAGTTCGCAAAATGCGGCGCTCGGCGAGGTGGTGGTCATTGATGCGTCGGGCAGCTTCGATCCGGATGGCACGGCACTCACTTACACGTGGACGATTTCACCTTCCGTCGGTTTCACGACAGTGGCCTCCACGGCGTCGAGCCGGACGATCCAGTTTACTACGCCGGGAAGCTATTCGTTCTCGATTCGAGGCTCGGATGGCACGGTAAACGTGACAGTCGTTCGCGAAATCACCGCGTATAGCACATCCGATTTCACGTCGTTCGGAGTGGACTATTTAGACCCGAGCTTTACGGCGACCAATGTCGAACTGCTCGACAACCACTCGCCGGATTCGTGGTACTCGCTCAATGAAACGAGCGGAAGCATCGCGCTGAATCTGACCGACACGATTACGCGTCCGCTCACGAACACGGCACCGACATTTCCCACGATCACCCGCACCGTGCCCGCGACGACAAACTGGATTCTGCAAACCAGCATCACGCCGGAAAACCGCGCCTATGGCAGCTTCCTCAGCGGGCTCTACCTAGAGACACTCGAGAGCGGCGTAACGGCGCGCTACGCATTCGGCTACGAGGGCGGGCTAAACTGGAAAGTATTCAAAGCGACCGGTGCCGGAACCTATACGCAGATCAGCTCGACCGTCAGCTTCTTGCCGCCCGATACCACGCTGCGCATCCGCAGGAGCGGGAATAATCTATTCTTCGAATACCGTCTCAATGGGGTGCAGTGGGCGAGCGTTGGCACCGCATCAATGGCGGCGGGAAGCACGACGACGCGTGGCGGTATATTTAGCGCCACTGGCACGGTGGGCGCGGCACCGAGTGTGCCGGGCGTCGGCATTCGCACGGCGTTCGACTATCTGTTGTTCAGCGACCCTGGAAATGTGGCGGACCTTTTCAACAATCTGCGTATCACGGAGCTCATGTACAATCCATCCGGCGCGGGCGGTGTCGAGTTCGTCGAGCTGAGAAACATCGGCGGCTCGGCCATCGATCTGAACGGTGCGTACTTCGATCAAGGCGACCCGTTCTCGAATGCCGCGGGCGACGGGCCATTTACCTTTGGCGCGATTGTTTTGCAGCCCGGGCAATATTGCGTGGTGACGAACAATACGGCGGGATTTACCGCGCAATATGGAACCGGCGCGCTCATCGCTGGCCAGTACAGCGGCTCGCTGAACAACGACGGCGAACATATCGTGCTCCGCGATTCCGATGGGAATGCGGTGCATGATTTCAACTACAGCGACCTCGCACCATGGCCGCTCACCGCCGATGGGTTCGGCCCCAGCATCGAAGCACTCACCAGCACACTTGCGCTCTACGGCACCGGCACCAATTGGCGTGCAAGTCAGGAAACAGGGGGCTCGCCCGGCTACCTTGGCTTTGCAACAGACACGGACGGCGACGGGACACCAGACTCCGTCGAGCTTGCTTTCGGCAGCAACCCGAATAGCGCCACGAGCACACCGCAGCCGCCGACCGCCGCGCGCGACGCAGGCACGGGCGCAGTGACGATCACATGGAACTCGCTGAACGGAAAACCGTATCTCGTCGAATACCGCGACGACCTTATCGCCGGAACATGGCAAACACTCGCGACCGTCACCGCGACCAGCGCAACGTCCGCATACACCGACACCACCGCTACCGCAGCGCCGCAGCGCTTCTACCGAATTAAAGCGCAATTCCCGTAAGGGCCGAGTGTTTCAAAGCTGCAACGTTGTCCTCGCCGGACCCGCCCAAAGTAAGGCGAGGGCGCAGAGGGCGCCGCTTTGTCGGACAATGGCTGAAGCGCGCTGACGTTCCTGTTCCCGATGTTCACCGCCGTGTATCCGCCTGTCATGCTCAGTCGTTCACGCCGGGAATCTTGAGGGGGAAGTTGGCGTTCGGGGAGACTTCTTGGCGGAGGGTTGCTTCGGCTTGTTGGATGAGGGCGCTGCTTTCGGCGGCGAGGTCGGTTTTTTCGCCGGGGTCTTTGGCGAGGTCGTAGGCTTCCCAGTCGCCGGGCTTTTTGGTGTTCAGCTTTTGGCGCAGGAGCATGGTGTCGCCGATGCGGACGGCGACTTGGCCGCCGTATTCGGGGAAGACCCAGAGCATCGGCTTGGCGCGCGGGGTGGCGGCGCTGCCGGTCATCACGGGCCATAGACTTTCGCCGTCGAGGCCGGTGGGTTTCGGGAGGCTGGCGGCGTCGCAGAGGGTGGGGAACCAGTCGGCGAAGTAGCCGGGCGTGGCGTTCACGGCTCCGGCTGCGATTTTGCCGGGGAGGCGCACGATCATGGGGACGCGGATGCCGCCTTCATAGACGCTGCCTTTGTAGCCACGGAGCCCGGCGGTGCTGTTGAAGAACTCGGGGTCCGCTCCGCCGATGTGAAAGCGCGTGCCGGGGCCGCCGGGGTGCGTCGTGCCGTTGTCGCTGGTGAAGACGACGAGTGTGCGGTCTGCGACGCCCGCTTTTTCCAGCGCCTCCAGCACGCGGCCCACGTAGCCGTCGAGGTCGGAGATCATCGCTGCGTAAGCGGCGCGGGGGCGTGGGTGCGGGAGATAGCCGCTATCGCCGCGATAAGGCTCGGTGTCCCAGTCCTTCGGGAATTTCTCCACGGATGCCGCAGGCGGGTGCATGGCGACGTGGGGCTCGATGAAGGGCAGGTAGAGGAAAAAGGGCCGCGCTTTTTGGGCGGCGATGAAGGTGAGGGCTTCTTCGACCATGAGCTTGGGCGCATAGACTTCGCCGATGAAGTCCTCCATGCGCACGTCGCCTTCGGGCTGCTTTTTCCCGCCGGGAATGGGCTTCGCATTGAGCGGCACGCGCTCCGCATTGCGCCACAGCGCGGCGGGGTAAAAGCTGTGCGCGATGGCTTGGCAGTTGTAGCCGAAAAAGAGGTCGAACCCTTTCGCCGCTGGGTCGCCGGTGCTGCCCACGGGGCCGAGCCCCCACTTGCCCATCGCGCCCGTGGCGTAGCCCGCTTTTTGGAAGACTTGCGCGATGGTGAGCGCCTGTTCGCTGAGGGGAATCTGCCCTTCTTTGAACTGCGGGAATTTCCGCTGCGCCTGCATGTTTCCACGGACTTCGGCGTGGCCGAGGTGCTTGCCCGTCATGAGCACGCATCGCGACGGCGCGCACACGGGAGCGCCGCTGTAGTGCTGGGTAAAGCGCATCCCTTGCGCGGCGAGGCGGTCTATATTGGGCGTGGGGATTTTCTGCTGCCCGTAGCAGCCGAGTTCGCCCCAGCCGAGGTCGTCAGCGATGATGAAGACGACGTTGCGCTTCTCGTCGGCGGCGTGGAGTGAGGTGGCGAGGAGGGTGAGGAGGAGAAAGATGCGGCGCATATCAGTGCCCGGCTCCGCCGCTTGCGCTCACCTCGCTGCCGCCTTTGTCTTCCACGAGGAGAACGCTGGCTGCCGCAACGAGGAGCATGATGCCGCCGAGCATGACGACGTTGCGCGGATCATCGCCGAGGGGCCCTTTATAAATGCGCGGGATGATGAAGCTCATCGCGACTTGCGGGAGCACGATGAAGAGATTGAACACGCCCATGTACAAGCCCATCCGGTGCCCAGGGATCGCCCCGGCGAGCATGGCGTATGGGAGCGATAAAATGGACGCCCACGCGATGCCCACGCCCGTCATCGGGAGCCAAAGCGAATACGGCGTCTCGCACACGAACACGCCGAGCAGGCCGATGCCGCCGCAGATCAGACAGAGCGCGTGCGTGGTTTTGCGCCCGAGCGATTTGGCCACCACGGGGATGAGAAATGCGACGGCAAAGCACACCACATTATACACGGCGAAACACAGCCCCGCCCATTCCGTGCCTTTGGTGAATTGCGGCGACCCGCTATCTGCGTGGAAGACGTGCTTCGCCACCGCGATGCCGAAAAACTGCCACATGCAGGGGAATGCGAACCATGTGAAGAACTGGACGACCGCGAGCTGCTTCATCGTGCGCGGCATCTGCGCGATGGCGGCGGGGATTTCTGCGAACCCGGCCGTCAGTCCGCCCTTCGATGCGTTCTCTCGGCGGAAGGCTTCGAGGTCCGCTGGCGGCTCCTCGGTCGTCTTAAATACCGTCCACAACACCGCGAGGAGGAAGACCATCGCACCGAGCAGGAAGGAGTAATACGTGGTGAGCGGGATGCCCGCTGCCGTCGCGCCTTTTACGCCGATGTATGTGCCGAGAAACCACGGCATCGCATTCGCCACCGTCTGCCCCACGCCGATGAAAAAGCTCTGCATGACGAAGCCACTCGTCTGCTGATCCGCCGGCAATTTGTCCCCCACGAATGCGCGGAACGGCTCCATCGTGGTATTGATGCTCGCATCGAGAATCCACAGCAGCCCCGCCGCCATCCAAACGCTGCTGGAGTGCGGCATCGCGATGAGAGCGAGCGATGACAGAATCGCCCCTATGAGGAAAAACGGACGCCGCCGCCCGAGCCGAGTCCAAGTGCGGTCGCTCATTGCGCCGATGAGCGGCTGGACGAGGAGCCCGGTGAGCGGCCCCGCGAGCCAGAGGTAGGGCAAGTTGCTCTCTTCGGCTCCGAGTATTTTGTAAATGGGCGACATGTTCGCCATCTGGAGCCCCCAGCCGAACTGGATGCCCAGAAAGCCGAACGACATGTTCCAAATTTGCCAGAAGGAGAGACGAGGACGAGTAGAGTGCGCCATAGCGCGGGTTCGTAGCGGCGGCGCGGGCGGGGGGCAATGATGAAGAGGTGGGCGGCTCCTACTTCGGCAGGAGGCGCGCTTTGTTCTCCGGGGAGAGGGTGGTGGTGAATTGGAGCCAGGAGGTGGCGGCTTTTTTGTCGGTGTTGAGCCAGTTGCGGGCGACTTCGACGGTGACGCCTTCGCGCTCTTTCGGATCGCGGATGGTGCTGGCCCAGAGGGCTGCGCCTTCGGGGTCGGTGTTTTGGACGACGCGGGCGTAGCTGGCGGTGGACCAGTCGCGGTCTTGGCCTTCGGGGAGTTTCTCTAGCCAAGCGGCGGCGGCGACAGGGTCGGCTTTGGCCCATGTTTCGCTGGTCGTCCGGTAGGCGCTTTCGCGGGCTAAGGGGTCGGCGAGTTTGCTGGCCCAGTCGGCGGCGTTGGTGGGTTCGATTTTGGCGAGGTTGCTGGCGACGATGTTGCCAAGGGCGCGGCGTGCATCATCGGAGATGCTGCCGAGGAGTTGCGGGGTGACGAGGGGCATGGCGCGCTCGGGGTCTGTTAGTGCAAGGCCCCCGACGGCACCGGCGATGGCGCTGTTTTTGGCCGGACTGTCGCTGAGCCCTTTGGCCCAAGCGAGGGCGCTGGTGGGGTCGTTCGAGGCCCAGGCGGTGACGCGCCGGGTGATGTCGTCGGGCTTGGTGTTGCCGGAGTTCATGGAGAATTCGAGTGCGGCTTTGGGGTCAATGTTCACCCAGCCTTCGAGGGCGGCGTTCATCGAGGCGTCGCGGGAGGGGTTGTCGGTCATGTTTTTTTGGATGAATGCGATGGCGTCTGCGGGGGACTCGGTGGCCCAGCGGCGGACGGCCTCTGACATGGCTTCGTTGCGGTTTGCTCCTTCGGGGATGGAGAGGGAGAAGGTGGCTGCAGCGCTGGGATTTTGGTAGGAAAGTCGGCGGGCGGCTTCTCGGAGGCTGGCGGTGCGGGCGACGCCGGTGAGGTGCTCGTTGGCGAGCGCGAGTGCGGCGTCCATGTCTTTGTCTGCGAGGGTGGAGATGATGTTGGCGAGCGTTTCGTTGCGGAGGTCGCCAGCGGGGAGGTCTTTGGCGGCGGCGGCGGCGAGGGTGGGCTCGGTGAGTGCCCACTTGGCGATGATGGTGGCGAGTGAGCGGTTGCGCCCGCCGGTTTCGCCGATGGTGCGAGCCCATTGCATGGCTGCGTCGGGGTCGCTCTCGGCCCAGCGCCCGGCGATCTCGCTCATACTGCGAGTGCGGAGTTCGCCGGAGGGAAGGGAGAGGACTTTTTGCGATGCAGCGATGGGGTCGGAGGCGCTCCAGTCGCGGAAGAATTGCCCGTAGCTCTCGGCGTTGCGGCTCTCGGCGGGGAGGGATTGGAGCCAGGCGAATGCGCCGCTCGGGTCGGCGGCGAGCATCCCAGCGGCGACTCCTGCGACGGCGGTGCGGCGGTCGCCGGGGCTCTCCAGCGCGAGCGCCCACGCTTTTGCGGTGGTGGGGTCGCGGCGGGCCCATTCGGTGGCACTGCTGCTGATGGAGAACTCGCGTTCCCATCGCTGCCCACCGCTCTTTTCGCCCACGGAATACTCGGCGGCGGCCTGCGGATCGAGCTTGGCCCATTGGCTGATGATCATGGGGATGAGGAAGCGGGATTCTTCGCGCTTGGAGCGTTTGGCAAATTGGAGTGCGGCCTTGATGTCGTCGGGCCCGAGCTGGTTGACGGCGAGGGCGATGTCGCGGAGGCGAAAGAAGAAGTTTGTCTGGCGCGAGGCCGCGAGGAGGGAGGAAAGGGCGCGGCCTGTCTTGGTGGCGGGGTCTATGCCAGCGGCCTCGGGGTCGTTCGCGGTGGATGCGCTGCTGGCGGCGGCGGCGTCAGCGTTCGGGCGGTGTGAGTCTGCGAGGGATGGTTCATTTCCCCCGAGCCGCCCGATGCTCCAGCCGATGCCGATGCAGGCGATGCAGGCGAGGACGGTGATGATGTGCGTGCGCATGGTGGGAACCCATCACTCCAGCCGCATGGAGTCTATGTAAAACGTGTGCTGCGCGGTGGGCTCGTTCACGTAGAGGATGGTGCGCTGGATGGCGGCGAGGTTGAGGCGGCGGTTGCGCGGGGTGCTCTCGATTTCGGCGATGGGGATGGTGATGTGGTTCGCGCCGGGGGCGAGTTCGCGCGTGGTGTTGTAGCGGTCGCCGCGCTCTTTGTGGGGGAAGTCGTCGTCGATGCGGATGGAGAGGGTGAATGCGGGGCCGTCGTTCCAAATGTCGAAAGCGAGCGTCTTGCCGCTGCGCCAGTCTTGCTTGGCGCTGAGGAGGCGGACGCCGGGCCACTGGGAGACGGTGGTGACGACGCGGAGCGCCCACTCGCCGCGCGTGGCGTGCTGGCGGACGCGCTCGATGGCGGTGTCGTCGTTGCGGACGTTGCCGAGGCCGTTGCCGATCCACAGGCGTAGTTCGTCGTCAGTTTCAAAATCGGCGAGCAGGGGGAAGTGCGCGGCCCGCCATCGCATCCCGGCGAACTCCCGCCAAGCAGGCTGAAGCGCCACGGCGACACACGCGACGGCGAGCGGGAGCGCCCAGAGCTTCCGACGGCTGGCGAGCAGCACGAGCGCGAGGAGGATGCCCATCATCCCGTTCACGAAGTCGGTGAAACTTTCGCTGCGCCCGGTGAGCGGCTGGATGATCTCAATCGCTGCACTAATTCCCGCCATCGAGCCCGCAGCAAGCAGTCGCCGCCGACACGGCGCAACTTCCCACGGCCAATATGCGTGCGCGAAAAGCGTGAGCGCGATGAACACGGGGAGATGCGCAGCGTCCATGAGATGGATGTAAAAGAGTGCATCCGTCTCGAACCGAATCGGGAGAAAGAACGCGCCGACGCAGAGCGCGCCGACCGTCAGCCATTGCTTACGGTAGCGGTTCAAGCCGCGCCGAGGGCTTTAGGCTTGGACTTGGTTTCATCATCCGTCTTGAGCCGCTGCCATTTGTCCATCACTGCGGGCTCCACTTTGCGCACGCGGCCTTCGGTTCCGCCAAAGAGGACGGTGCGGACGGTGTCGAGGAGGATGAAGACATCGAGGAAGAGGCTCATGTGCTTCAGGTAATAAAGGTCGTATTCGAGCTTCCGGCGCGCATCCATGACGGTGGCTCCGTAAGGGTAGTTCACCTGCGCCCAGCCGGTGATGCCGGGCTGTACCAACATGCGCTCCTCGTAGTAGGGAATCTGGCGGGCCAGCTCGTGAATCATCTCCGGCCTCTCCGGGCGCGGGCCGACGAAAGTCATCTCGCCTTTGAGCACGTTCCAGAGCTGCGGGATTTCATCAATGCGGTATTTGCGGAGGAAGCCGCCGACGAGCGTAACGCGCGGATCGCGGCTACCATTGGCACCGCCGGAAGCCCACTGGATGCCCGCTTTCTCGGCATCAATGCACATGCTGCGGAGCTTGACCATATGGAAGTCGCGCCCGAATTTTCCACTGCGGCGCTGGTGGTAAAAGATCGGCCCTCTTGAAGTCACACGCACCGCGAGCATGGCGAGTAGCAGCACGGGCAAGCCGAGAACTAACCCGACGACGGAGGCGATGATGTCGAAGAGCCGCTTCACTTTCTTGATGTAAAGCAGGTGAGGCTCGCCGCTGGCATTGAGCAGCCACTCGGGCGAGATGAGCTCCAGCGGGATGTGCTGGTCCAGCTCTTCGCAGACGATGATGAGCGGCATGACGGTGATGCCCGAGTAGCGGAGCTGGCAGAACTGCTTGCAGAGCGTCGCGTGGTTCATCGCCTTGCCGGTGACGAGGACGCGGTCGAGCCGGTGCTCGCGCGCCAGTTTCTCCAAGTCGTTCGCATTTCCCAGCACGCGCGTGTCGGAGGTGGGCATGTAGCCGAGCGCGGAGATCGTGCCCACGAAGTCGAAGTGCTGGAGCCCGATTTCGGAGAAGATGCGCATCTCGCCTTCGTCAAACGGGCAGGTGATCATGTAGGCCACACGCTCTTTCGCAGCCTTCAGCGAATAGAGGAGGTAGGCGTGGTGGAGGGCCGTCATCACGCCGACGATGCCCGCGCCAACCGCGAGCGGGATACGCCCGAAAGGCCGCGCACTACTGAAGTAAGACATCCCCACCAGGATCCCCGCCGCAAAAAGCAGGCAGGTGCCGAGGAGGAAAAAGCGACGGTAGCCGCTGCGATTGACACTGTGAGAGGTGTAGAGCCCCGCAATGTAAAGCGAGGCCGCAAACGCGAGGCCAGAGACGACGAAGTGCGACCAGTAAACCTGCACAGCATCTGCCCAATAGTAGTCGCGGTAAACGATGACTCCCCTCGCCGCCAAAGCGAACACGACATACGCAGCGACGATGATGCCGACTACAAAAAGGGCAGCATCCAGCAAGAAGTGTAGGGACACTTGGAACCAGTGCTTCTGTAGCAGGCCGTTAGAGTTCATGTCTCGGGTTTTGGTAGTTACGGGTTTTCTGGAGGCGACAAGGTGCCGCGTAATCTCTCAGGGCATCGCGTCGCTGCAAGGAGAAACTCCGTGACACAATCTTTCATAAAGAATCGCTCCGCCTTCACGAATCAATCTCCACGCAAACGCCTCAGTTACGAACTTGTTCGCAGTCTCCAATTCCGCGAGCTTGGCTATCCAAACCCATGAAGATTTTCATCTACGAAAAATGTGACACCTGCCGAAAGGCGCTGAAGTTTCTGCAAGAGCGCGACTCCTCGTTTGAGGCGATCCCCATTCGCCAGCAGCCACCCACCGTTGCAGAGTTGAAGTGAATGCTCGGCTACGTCGGGGACATGAAACGGCTCTTCAATACAAGCGGCCTCGACTACAAGGCGCTTAACATGAAAGACCGTCTGCCAAAGCTCTCCGAGCCCGAAGCACTGGCCCTCCTCGCGCAAAACGGCAACCTCGTGAAGCGCCCATTTTTGCTCACGAAGACGAGCGGCACGACTGGCTTTAAGCAGGACGAATGGGAGCGGCTGCTTCCGCGGTAAGGTCGATCCACTTTCCCGTAGTCGCGGATTCGAGGGCGGCGTCCATGACTGCCTGCGACGCTGCGCCTTCGTGGAAGCTCGGCACGCACGCGCGTCCCGCGCGGATGGCGTCCACAAACTCGAACGCCTGATCGTAGCGGAATGTGATGAGCGGATCGCCCACGCCGGGGTCACGCGGCGAACCGGGCCATGTCCAAAACTCACGCGGCACGGCGAGTGGCGCGATGCCGGGGCCGCCGACTTTTCCGAAGAGGAGTTCGTTCCATTTTCCCGTGGTGAACTCGAACGTTCCTTCGCTGCCGTTCACTTCCACGTAGTCGAGCGAGCGCCAGGATTCGTTGCGCCCGCTGGCGAGCTTGGAGCTTTCCAGCACGCCGGTCGCGCCGTTCACGAAGTCGGCCAAAATGGCGACCCAATCTTCCGTGTCGTTCGGCATCCCATCGCGCATGGGTGTGAGGTTTTTGACGTTGGCGACCATGCGCTTGATGGGGCCGATGAGGTGCTGTGCGAAGTTGATGCGGTGGCTGAGCATGTCGCCGAGTTCGCCGGTGCCCGCGAGCGATTTCACCTGCCGCCAGCCGAGGTTGCGCGTGCCCCAGTCTTGCAGGCGGCAGGAGCGAAAATGGTAGGGCTGGCCGAGTTCCCCGATGTCGATGAGGTGCCGCAAGTAGCGCATGGCGGGGACAAAGCGATACGTGAACGCCGTCATGTGGCGCACGCCCGCGAGGTCTGCGGCGGCGGCCATTTCACGGGCATCCGGCGCAGACATGGCGATGGGTTTTTCGCAGAGGACGTGCTTGCCGTGCGCGATGGCGGCAAGGGCGATGGGCTTGTGCGCGATGTTCGGCGTGGCGATGATCACGGCGTGGACGTCGTCGCGCTTCACGATGTCTTCGTAGCTCGTGGAGACGGCGACCTCGCCAATCTGCGCGCGCGCTTTTTCCAGCGTGGCCTCGCTCGTGTCGCACAGCGCCGAGACGCGCACGTCCTTACACAGCGCGAGGCCGGGGAGGTGGTTCTGAAGTGTGATGCCGCCTGTGCCGATGATTGCGAAATTCAATGTGCTCATGTGCGAGTAAGCACAGCGGGACGGCCCGCAGCGGGCAAGCGGTTCTTTAGCGCGCGTCGGTATTTAGGAATCACATCCCGTAAACAGGATTTTGGGTTGCTTTCCTCCAAGCGTTTGCGGGATGGTCCCGCCGCCTATGAAAGCACTCGTTAAAGCACGCTCCGAACGCGGGCTCTGGCTCCAGGATGTCCCGGAGCCAGAGGTCGGCATCAATGATGTCCTCATCCAAGTCCACAAAACCGGCATCTGCGGGACGGACTTGCACATTTATAAATGGGACGCGTGGGCGCAAAAGACGATCCCCGTGCCGATGGTCGTGGGGCATGAGTTCGTGGGCGAAGTCGTTCGTGTCGGCTCGAATGTGAACGATTTTCACCCCGGCGAGATCGTGAGCGCGGAAGGTCACGTCGTCTGCGGGCGATGCCGCAACTGCCTCGCGGGCCGTCGCCATTTATGCAAAGACACCGTGGGCATCGGCGTGAATCGCACGGGGGCGTTTGCGGAGTTCATCAGCGTGCCGATGACGAATGTTTGGCACCACTCGCACGGGGTGGATGAGGAGGTGGCGAGCATCTTCGATCCGTTTGGGAATGCGGTGCATACGGCGCTGGCGTTTGGGTGTCTCGGGGAAGATGTGCTCATCACGGGGGCGGGGCCGATTGGCATCATGGCGATCCCGGTGGTGAAGCGTGCGGGTGCGCGGCATGTGGTGATTACCGATGTGAACGAATACCGACTGGAGCTTGCGCGGACGATGGGCGCGACGGTGGCGCTGAACGTAAAGACGGGCAGCCTCGCCGACGTGCAAGCGCAGCTCGGGATGAAGGAAGGCTTCGACGTTGGGCTGGAGATGAGCGGGAATCCGAGCGCCTTCCGCCAGATGATTGATAACATGTGCCACGGCGGAAAAATCGCGATGCTCGGCATCCCCTCGGAGCCGATGCCCATCGACTGGAACAAGGTGATTTTTAACATGCTCACGATCAAGGGTATCTACGGGCGCGAGATGTATGAGACGTGGTACCAGATGAGCGTGATGCTGGAGAGCGGGCTGAACATTCGGCCCATCATCACGCACCGCTTTCACTACACGGAATACGAGCAGGGCTTCGCCGCGATGGAGTCTGGGAACTGCGGGAAAGTCGTGCTGGACTGGAGCCGCTAATCACCATGAACGAGCCTTTCAAAAAACATCTCGCAACGCAGCTCGATGCGATTCGCGCAGCGGGCACTTACAAGTCCGAGCGCGTGCTCACGACACCACAGGGCAGCACCGTTCGGGCGGATGGCGGCGCTGCGGTGCTGAACATGTGCGCGAACAATTACCTCGGCCTTGCGCAGCATCCGGCGGTGCGGCAGGCGGCGCACGATGCGCTGGAAAAATGGGGATTCGGACTGGCGAGCGTGCGCTTTATCTGCGGCACGCAAGGCGTCCATAAGGAACTGGAAGAGAGCCTCACGGAGTTCCTCGGCACGGAGGATACGATCCTTTACGGGTCGTGTTTCGATGCGAACGGCGGGCTCTTTGAGACCCTGCTCGGGCCGCAAGATGCGATCATCAGCGACGAGTTGAACCACGCCTCGATCATCGACGGTGTGCGGCTCTGCAAGGCGCAGCGGTATCGTTACAAGAACTGCGACATGGCGGACTTGGAGGCGAAGCTGATCGAGGCCGATGCGAAAGGCGCGGCCTTCAAACTCATCGCGACGGATGGCGTATTTTCGATGGATGGCTTCATCGCGCCGCTGAAAGAAATCTGCGACCTCGCGGAGAAATACAGCGCGCTGGTGATGGTGGATGACTCTCACGCCGTCGGCTTCATGGGCGCTCGTGGGCGCGGCACACACGAGCACTGCGGCGTGATGGGCCGCGTGGATATTCTCACCGGCACGCTCGGCAAAGCACTCGGCGGCGCGAGCGGGGGATACACGAGCGGGCGCAAAGAGATCATCGCCCTGTTGCGCCAACGCTCGCGGCCATACTTGTTCTCCAACACGCTTGCGCCCTGTATCGCGGGTGCTTCGCTGGCTGTGCTGGACTTGCTGCGGGCGGATACTTCGCTGCGCGACACGCTGGAGTCGAACACGCGCTTTTTCCGCGAGGCGATGACGGCGGCGGGCTTCAATATCGTCCCCGGCTCGCACCCGATTGTCCCCATCATGCTCGGCGACGCGGCGCTCGCGGCGAGCTTTGCCGAGGCGATGTTAGAGCGCGGCGTTTACGTCGTCGGCTTCAGCTATCCGGTCGTCCCGCAGGGGAAAGCGCGCATTCGCACACAAATCAGCGCCGCACATACGAAGTCAGAGCTGGAGAGCGCCGTGGCGGCATTCATCGCGACGAAACAGCAACTCGGCGTGTAACGGAGGACTAGCCGTCTGGCACAAAGGATGATAGTGCGGTCGGCCTCTATGCCCGTCGCCGATCTCGCCGTCATCATCCGCTTTAAAGACAGTGCTGCCACGCTGCCGGAAGTGCTTGCCGCGCTCCGTGCGCAGACGGTGCAACCTGCTCAAATCGTCGGCGTGGACTCGGGCAGCGGAGATGGATCAGATGTGCTCATCCGCGAGGCCGGCGGGGCTGTGGCTCGGTGGGATGGGCCGTATCATCACGCACGGTGTTTGAACTTCGGAATCGCTCAATGCACAGCGAAGTGGGTCTTGATTTTGAGCTCCCATACCGTCTTGCGCGCGCCTGATACGATCGCCGCGATGATCGCCGCGATGGAGCTTTCTGGGACGGCATGCGTGAGCGGAAAGTGGACGGCGAAAGACGATTGGAGCGACGCGATCACATGGCCAGAACTGCAGCGCACCGGCCTGCGCTTTTGCTCCATCTATTCGAACAGTTTCGGAATGATTCGGCGGGAACTGTGGGAGCAGCGCATGTTCGATGAGACGCTGGTGACGATGGAGGATTACGCTTGGGCGCTGGAGCAAGTGCGGGCGGGGCACACATGTCGGCGGCTCAGTTTTCCGTTCAGCTACCAGCGCAGCGCGCACAATCGCGACTACACGTTTGCGGCGGTGACGTTTCATCTCGCGCGCCAGTATGGGCTACGCGTGGGCTGGTTGGGGTGGAAGGGAACCATTGCAGCACTCATCAGCGGGTTCTTCCGGCGAGGGCGAGTATCTCAAAAGACGCACCTCGGGCGACTGCGCGCGTCGTTCTCTACTTCGTGCCCGGCGGTGGAGCGGTAGTCGCTTTCTCTACACGGGCGGCGATCCATTTCGCCGCGAGGTCGCCGAGGAAGGGCTTTGCGAGACCGCTGGCAAACTTGAAGAAGCCCCACGCGGTGGCGAGCTTGCCGGTGGCACCGGTGGCTTGCTCAACAAAGACGGTCTTTTTGCGGGCGGGGAGTTTGGAGAGCAGGAGGCCGAAGATCGCCGCTCCGCTGAGCCATGCGGAGCGGTGATTTTCAAAGCTGGCCTTGGCGCGGGCAGGGATGTCGAACTTGTGGCGGATGCTGTCGGACGCAGCGTGGAGGGCCGTTCCGGTGGCGGCGATATTCGCACGAGCGGCGGCGAGCTCGGCGAGGAGTTCTGCTTTGTCGGGGTCGGTCATAGTTGCTCCTTCTCCAGCCATTCGCGGTCTTTTTGAAACTCGGCAGTGGTGAGCGGGAAGAACGATTTCCCCCCGCGTGAACGCAGCGAGCGCCCCAAGATGAAAGCCCCCGCGAAATGAACCGCAGCCATGATGAGCGAGGCCCATATCCATCCGTGCTCGCCCAGCGCGAGCGCGAGCAGGAAGACGGCGGCGAGGCACAGGAAGAGCCAGCCGAATACGGCGACGAACAGCGTGGCTCCGGCGAGGAGGAGGAATTTCCCCGCTTGCCCGGCAGCTTCTTTCCCCTCCAGCGAGGCGAGGCGCAGACGGGCGGAGGCGTATCGTGCGGAGGCCGCGAGAAATGCGCGTAGATGCCGGACGAGACCCGCCGTCTCCGCTTCCGGCTGTGGTCCTTTTTCACTCATTGCGCGGTTATTTTCGGCAGAGGAGGCCGATGACGAAGCCGACCCCGACGGCTGCGAGCACGCTCTTGGTGGGGTTTGCGCGGACGTATTGTTCGGCATCCTTCTGCCAGTCGTTGGCCTTGCCTTTCCACTCGCCAGCGATCGCGTTGGCCTTGTCCGCGATCTCGCGCGCAGCCTCGGCTGCGGCTTCTCGGACATCGGCTGCTGCGTCGCGAATGTGGTCGCGTGCGGTTTCGTGTTTCTCGGCGGTGCCGTTATCGGGATTTGCTGATGCTTCGCTCATTTTTCGCGGAAGACTATACGGGCTTTCGTCAGGTCGTAAGGAGAAAGTTCGAGATTCACTTTGTCGCCGGGGACGATGCGGATGAAGTTTTTGCGCATCTTGCCAGAGATGTGCGCGAGGAGCATATGGCCGTTGGAGAGTTGCACCCGAAACATCGTTCCGGGGAGGACTTCTTTTACGATGCCTGTCTGCTGGATCATGTCTTCTTTTCCCATGCGGGGCAGACGTTATCCATGATACGGCTGGATTTCAAGTTACGTTCTTTCGGAGAAAAGAAAAACGTCCCGGCTGGTGATGGCCGGGACGTTCTGACGGGAACAGGACTTTGCGGTTTAGCGCTCCTGGGGCGCTGCCGAAAACTACAATTTCGACTCGTAGTCCACCAGCCGGGTGATGGCCTCCAGGAAGTCCTGGAAGACGCCCGCCGGGATCATGACGGTATCCCGACGACCACCGACATCTTCGGTGATCTTCAGGAAGCGGCCACGTTGGTTTTCCTTCAAGTCGAGGAAGAATACCTTGCGATCAATCGTCACTTTTTCGGTGGCGATGGGTTCGCTGGGCATCCTCGGTGCGGAGTTATCGTGCATGTGTTCTTCTCTTGGTCTCATGTCATTCCTCAGTGCGAAGGCTCGATTCCATCGAGCCTGTCTTTGTTAAGGGGCTGCAAACTAATCGCCGGAACGCTTCGTGCAACTGGGAAGATGGATTTTCTTTCGGCAAATCGCGCACTCGACACCACCTGCGTAAATCGGGACACTCTGCGGCATGTCACGGTTTATTGAGTCGGTATTTGAAAAGCTAAAGTGCCACCCGAAGAGGATTGTTTTCCCCGAAGGAACCGAGCCCGTCGTCCTCCGCGCTGCGCGTGAGTTTTCGCGGCTGAAGCTCGGCACGCCCATCCTCCTCGGCAAACGCTCCGAAGTGGAAGCCGCCGCCCGCGCGCAACACGTCAGCCTCGACCACATCGGCATCGTGGACCCCGAGACTTCGTCGGAGCTGGAGCACTTCATCCCACGCCTCGAAAAGCTGAAGCGCTACCGCGATCTCGGCCCCGCGCAGGCCCGCGAAATCCTCAGCAAACCGAGCTATTTTGCCTCCATGATGGTGCAATACAACCTCGTGGATGGCCTCGTCGTCGGTGCCGGCCTCACGCCCGCCAGCACGCTGCGCCCGCTCATCCAGCTCATCAAGCCGCTCGCTGGCGAGACGATGATTTCGAGCTGCCAGATGCTCGATTTGAGCAACAAACGCTACGGCGAACGCGGCGTCATTTTATTCGCCGACTGCGCCGTCATCCCCGAGCCCACCGTCGAGCAGCTCGCCCGCATCGGCATTCAGACCGGCAACGTCTGCCGCCAGCTCACCGGCAATAAGCCGCGCGTCGCATTCCTCAGCTTTTCCAACAAAGGCGGCTCGCAGCTCGCTTGCGTGCAAAAAGTCGCCGCCGCCGCCGCTCTCGCGAAAAAGATGGCGCTCGATGCCGGCATGGAGATCGAGATTGATGGCGAAATGCAGGCCGACACCGCGCTCGTCCCCGACCTCGCCACGCTGAAAGCCACCGACAGCCTCGTCGCCGGAAAAGCGAACGTCCTCGTCTTCCCCGACCTCAACAGCGCCAACATCGCCAGCAAGCTCGTAAAGTATCTCGCCGGAGCCGAGGCCTACGGCCAAATCCTCCTCGGCCTCTCCAAGCCCTGCGCCGATCTTTCACGCGGCGCGACCGAAGAGGAAATCCTCGGCGTCGCCGCCACCATCGGCCTGCAAGCGATCCGCTACCGCGAGCTGTATCCCGAGCAGGCGTGAGGTAGCTTACGCGCCGCGTGTCCGGCGGCGTGTGGACAGAATCCCTAGGCCAGCGAAGAGCGAAACCATCGCGCTAGGTTCGGGAACAACCGCGAGTATGCCGGTCGTGGTGAAAGCCGTAGTGTCCCACGTATAGTCGAGCGTCAGGCCGGGCAGGATGAGGTCGGTGCCTACGTTGAATCCCGTTGCGTTGATCGCGCCGCTCCAATCGAG
>CAMDQC010000014.1 GCA_945905735.1 Prosthecobacter debontii
GGAAAAAGCAACACGACGAGCCCCCGGCAGGGGTAAACTACTGACTGGAGAGCCGGATGCGGGAAAACCGCCCGTCCGGTTCGGAGGGAGGGGCGGGGAGTAATATCCCCGTCCCTACCCCAATCGACGGGGCCGCGTGAGCTACGACGGGGAAAGCGCGGCTTTTGGGTTTGCCTGCGGGGTGGGCTGCGTGACCGGCTCTGATGGTCGTTTTACCTGCGGAGGCGTCGGTTTGACCGGGAGAGGTGGGCGCTTTACCGGGTCTGACGCGGAGGTGATGGATGGAGGCGGGCGGCTGACTGGCGCTGGTGCAAGGTTGACCGGGGGAAGTGCCGGGCGTACCGCCTCCAGAGCGCAAAGTACCGCTCCCGCTGCGCGCAGTACCGGGTCCGGCGGGCAAAGTACCGGGTCCGGCGGGCAAATTACCGCTCCCGGCGCGTGAAGTACCAGGTACTTCGCGCTTGGGAGGCGGTACCGCGTGTTTTGGGGGCGGTACTTTGGCTGGCGGGAGCAGTACTTTGGGCGGTGGAGGCGGTACTTTTGCCGCTGGGACTGGTAGTTTACGCTCTGGGGGCGGTACCATGGGGTTTGGAGGCGGTAATGCGGGCGCTGGGAGCGGTACGGCATGCTCCGGGGTCGGTAAAACACACGCTCCTCCCGGTACGGAGTCTTTCCGACAGAGACGACCGGTATTTCCCGAAGGGGTAGGCGGCGGAGGGACGGGTGTCAGTCCTGCTCGTCTTCGTCCTTTTCGGGGAAGATGGCGAGTGGGGTCTCTCCGTCCTCGCCGAAGACGGTGATGTTGCCGCCTGTCTCGTATGAGCCGACGGCGATGCTGCGGGTGCCCGCGTAGTTGAATTCGATGAAGCCGCCGTCGTTGTTGTGGACGGTCATGAAGACGCGCATCATGCCGAGGGGATTGCTGAGGATGACGCCGCCGCCCATATCGGTGGCGCGGATGGCGGCGGAGATTTGGTCGTCGGCATGGGCTAATGTGATGAACGGCTCGCGCTTGGTATTGTTGCTGATGACGATGAGGTCGTTGCCTTCCTCGTCGGCGAGGACGAAGCCGGGGCTGATGATATCGCTCCCGCTGGAGAGGGCGACGCGGAGTTTGCCGTCTTGGTCGAGCACCTGCAGGCTCGACTCCGTGTCGGTCCCGTTGAGGAGGAGGGCGGCGTTGCCCGTGCCATGGACGCCGACGAGCGTGGACTTTTCATCGGTCGCAATGGCGAAGGCCGCTTTTCCGTTTTTGTGGAAAAGGGTGAAGTCCATCACGCTTCCGGGGGTGCGTCCGATGGTGAGGAATTTGCCGCCGTCGGGGCCGGTGAGCTTGAGCATGCCTCCGTTGTCGTTGGCGATGAAGGTGACGCCGTCTTTTTTGGTATCGCTGTGGAGGGTGAGGATGGGGCCGCCGTTGGCGTTGGTCATGGTGATGCCGGGGCCGCCGCCGGGCTTGCCGAGCTGGATCATCCCTTCCTGGCCGATGCTCATGATGCTGACGACGGGAGCGCCGCTTTCGTTGCTGAGGCTGAAAAAGCCGCCGCGCGGACTGCTGCCGAAAAGGGCGTGAGGCTCGCCGGTCTTGTCGCAAGCGACGAAGAGGGGGCCGTGCTTGCCGTTTGTGAAGCCGCCCATGGCGGTGCCGTCCCTCCGCATGAGTCGCAGCTCGCCGCCGTCCGGGCTGCTCTGGATGCGGGCGTGGGGGGTGCCGTTGGCGTCGTTGAGGGCGATGCACGCGCCGTTTTTCTCGTGGATGTGGAGGCTGAGTTCGGCATCGTCTCCATCGGTGCTGAGCTGGAGAAAGCCGGAGTTGTCATCCATACCGAATTGACCGCGGGCGATGCCATCGGGTCCGAGGATGACGATGATAGGGCGGGCTTCCATTTCTGCCGAAAGGCCGATACGCGGGCGGCCCTCGGTGTCGCACAGGTGGAGGCAGGCACCGCCTTCCGGTGAGATGAAAAGCTCGGCGCGGTGTTTGCCTTTGTCATCGATCATGAGGAGGTCCCGGACTCGGGGGCGGATGGTTTTTGCGTCGGCAAATTTGTCGGTGGGTTTGAGGCCGAGGTGGCGGCGAAGGGCGGCGAGTTCGGCTTCAAGTGACGCGACGCGCTCGGTCAGGGCGGACTGTGATTCATTGCTCATGGTTTGGCTTGGACCATACCGAATGGCGGGGCTGTGTCACGCCGGGTGTTCGTCGAGGGCCTGCCCGGTGCGGTGCGCCAACTCGTGACTGTCCTGCGGGCAGGGTGACGGCGGGTCGTGCCACCGTGGCACAGGCAAGCGAGGGGCGTCTCTGAACAAGTGACGGCGTGCATCCTGCGAAGGGTTGGCGCACGATACTCCATACCGATGAACGCTAACAAATTTACCCAAAAGATGACCGAAGCCGTCCAAGCAGCCCAGACGCTGGCGCAGGACCGGAATCACGCCGAGTTTGACAATGAGCACATCCTGCTCGCGGTTCTCGATCAGGCCGATGGAATCGCGGTGCCGCTGTTGCAAAAGCTGGGCGTGGCGGTTGCGCCGTTGCGGGAGAAACTGAACGCGGCGATTGCGAAGCGTGCGCAGGTTCACGGGCTGACGGCGCAGACAAATCTCGCGGCAGAGGCGATGGCGGTTTTGCGCCAGGCGGAGAAGCAGATGGCCGCGCTGAAGGACGAATACATGAGCGTGGAGCACTATCTCCTCGCGCTCGCAGATAGCGGTGTGGGCGCTGGAAAAATGCTGAAGGAAGCGGGCGCGACGCTGCCGAAGATGATGGCGGCGCTGAAGGAAGTGCGCGGTTCGCAGCGGGTGACGGACCAGAATCCCGAGAACAAATATCAGACGCTGGAGAAGTACGGACGCGACCTCACGGCGCTCGCGCGGAAGGGCAAAATCGACCCGGTGATTGGGCGCGACAATGAGATTCGCCGGACGATGCAAGTGCTCTCGCGACGCACGAAAAACAATCCGTGTCTCATCGGTGAGCCGGGGGTCGGAAAGACGGCAATCGTCGAGGGACTCGCACGGAGAATCATCGCGGGCGACGTGCCGGAGTCGCTAAAAAACAAGCGCATCGTGGCGATGGATATTTCGGCGATGATTGCAGGCGCGAAGTTTCGCGGAGAGTTCGAGGAGCGGCTGAAGGCGTTCCTCAAAGAAGTGACGGACAGCAACGGCGAGATCATCCTTTTCATCGACGAGTTGCACACGATTGTCGGCGCAGGAAAATCCGAAGGCGCGATGGATGCCGGCAACATGCTCAAGCCCGCGCTGGCCCGCGGCGAACTGCGCACGGTGGGCGCGACGACGCTCGATGAGTATCGCAAATACATCGAGAAGGATCCCGCGCTGGAGCGTCGCTTCCAGCCCGTGAAGGTCGATGAACCGAGCGTGCAGGACACCATCGCGATTTTGCGCGGGCTGAAGGAGCGCTACGAAGTTCACCACGGCGTGCGCATCCAGGATGCCGCGCTCATCGCGGCCGCGACGCTTTCAAACCGGTATATCAGCGACCGCTTTCTGCCGGACAAGGCGGTGGACCTCGTGGACGAAGCAGCGAGCCGTTTGAAAATGGAAATCGACTCCATGCCGACGGAAATCGACGTCGCGCTGCGGGCCATCATGCAGCACGAGATGGAGCGCGAGGCGCTGAAAAAAGAGAAGGACGCTGCGAGTAAAGAGCGGCTCGGAAAGCTCGACCGCGAACTCGCCGACATGAAGGAGAAGGCCGATGGGCTCAAGGCGCAGTGGCAGAAAGAAAAGGCCGTGCTGGAAGAGGCTCGCAAACAAAAAGAGAACCTCGAAGCCGCGCGAAACGAGCTGGAGACGGCACAGCGCACGGGGAATCTCGGGCGGGCGAGCGAGTTGCAGTATGGAGTGATTCCACAGCTCGAAGCCGCACTGGCACAGCCTTCGCAGTCCGCGACGACGCTCTTGCGCGACGAAGTCACCGCCGAGGAAATCGCGGAAGTTGTTGCGGCATGGACGGGCATTCCCGTTTCCAATTTGCAGCAAGGCGAGAGGGAACGTCTCGTCAATATGGAGAGCCGGCTGGGCGACCGCGTCATCGGGCAAAAGAAGGCGATCAAAGCGGTTTCGAATGCGGTGCGCCGAGCGCGCTCGGGCCTGCAAGACCCGAACCGCCCGATTGGCTCGTTCATCTTCCTCGGCCCGACGGGTGTGGGAAAAACGGAGCTTTCCAAGGCGCTCGCGGAGTTTCTTTTCGACGACGAAAACGCGCTCATCCGCATCGACATGAGCGAATACATGGAGAAGCACAGCGTTGCTCGCCTCATCGGCGCGCCTCCGGGCTACGTGGGCTTTGAGGAAGGCGGGCAGCTCACGGAGAGCGTGCGTCGCAAGCAGTATTCGGTAGTGCTTTTCGACGAGATCGAGAAGGCGCACGGCGATGTTTTCAACGTGCTGCTGCAAGTGCTCGACGATGGGCGGATCACGGACGGGCAGGGGAGGACGGTGGATTTCAAGAACACCGTCATCATCATGACATCGAACATCGGCTCGCAGTTCATCCTCGACGATGCGAACAGCGAGCAGCGCGAAGCCCGCGTGATGGACGCGCTGCGCCAGCACTTCCGTCCGGAGTTCCTGAACCGCGTGGACGAGACGATCATCTTCGACCGGCTTGACGACGTCGATCTCGCGCAAATCGTCGGCATCCAGCTCATCCGCCTGCAAAAGCGGCTCGCGGAGCAGAAGCTCACGCTCGTCCTCACGGATGCCGCGAAGCTCCACATCGGCCGCGAAGGCTACGACCCGGTGTACGGCGCGCGCCCCCTCAAACGCTGCATCCAGCGCGAATTGCTCGACCCGCTCGCGCTCGACATCCTCGACGGCAAATTCCTCGAAGGCGAGACGATCACTGTGGACGAAAATGACGGCGCGCTGACGTTTGCGAAGTAAATCAACGGCGTGAAAAGTGTGATGCCTTCTCCCTCAAATAGAGACGATAGCGAAGGGACGGAACAGGCGACGGGAATGGAGCGCGTAGCGGCTCATCCGCTCCGCTCTACGGGTGTGATTGGTTCAATTCTTAATCACTGCCTGCGCCAACGAGGTTCTCACTCTGTGCTGGAGTTTTACCGAAGTTCAGCCATTATTCGCACCGATGAAACGCATTGCCGCTCTTCTTTCGCTCTCAATCGCGCTCTCCTGCCCAGGACAGGAGCTCACGGAATTTCCCGCCGCTGAACCCAAAGTAGATCCGACGAAGGCCGCAGCCGTGGCACCCAATCCGAACGTCTTTCGCACCGTCGTCCGCAAGCAGGGCGATGACGGTGTTCACTCCTACCGCATCCCCGGCTTGGCCACTTCGCCAAAGGGGACGCTCCTCGCCGTGTTCGATATGAGACACGCGAGCGACCGCGACCTGCCTGGCGACATCGACGTAGGGCTCATGCGCAGCACGGATAATGGCGAGACGTGGGGCGCGATGAAGAGGGTGCTCGATTTCGACAAGGCGCTGGAAGGTGCAATTGGGAACGGCGTCGGCGCTCCGGCGATCCTCGTGGATGCAAAGACGGGCACGATCTTCGTCGCCGCGCTGTGGTCCAAGGGCAACCGCGCTTGGAACGGCTCTCAGGCCGGCCTCACGCAGGATGAGACGGGGCAATTCATCATCACGAAGAGCACCGACGACGGGCAGACATGGAGCAAGCCGGTGAGTATCACCAAGCAAGTGAAAGACCCTGTGTGGCGGATATGCTTCAACGGCCCCGGCAACGGCATCCAGCTCCGCGATGGCACGCTCGTTTTCCCCGCGCAGTTCCGCCACGGCGGCGGCACCCCGCACTCATGCTTTGTCTATTCCACCGATGCCGGTGAGAACTGGCGCATCTCGTCTGCCCCGCTTCCCGAGCAACCGCCGACGAGCGAGGCATCCATCGCACAATGCGCCGACGGTTCCCTCCTGATGTCCATGCGCAACGAGAGCAAATCCGGCCTTCGCGCTTGGGCTCGCTGGGAGTGGAAAGGGAACATCGCATCCGGCGCGTGGAGCCGTCCGTGGTTCGACATGCCGGATCCCACTTGCATGGCGAGCCTCATCAGCCACCCGAAAGGTGCGCTCCTTTTCTCCAACCCCGCCGACACCAAAGAGCGCACCGCGATGACCGTCCGCTCCAGCAAGGACAACGGGCTCACCTGGAACGCGGGTCGCCTTCTCGATCCGCGCCCGTCCGCATATTCCTCCATGACGGTGCTCAAGGACGGCAGCATCGGCGTCCTCTACGAATGCGGAGACGAAAGCAGCATCGCCACCCTCACCTTTGCCCGCTTCTCACTCGATTGGGTGAACGGTTCGACTGGTAAGGCGGTCCCCCCCGTCGCGCCGATCGCGGTGAAAACCACGAAGTTCACGCCCGAGGCCGACCTCCTCACCATCAAAGCGCAAGTGGCCACCACCGCTAAGCCCATGACTTGGGTGCTTACCGGTGGCAGCATCGCCAGCGGGTCCCGCACCACCAACGGTATCCGCTCCTACTCCGAGCACTTCTCCGAGCGCATCCGCGCCGAACTGGCCCGGAAGCGCGACATCGTCATCAACAGCGCAGTCAACGGCGACACATCCAATGACATCCTCAGCGACTTCGAGTGGCGCGTCGCCCGACACAAGCCCGATGTCGTCAGCATCAACATCGGCGTGTACGATAGTGCCCGAGGGACTGGAGAGTTGGAGGTATTCGCCACACACATCCGCGAACTCGTCCATCGCACCCGCGCTCTCGGCGCAGTCCCACTGCTTCACACCTCCAACACCATCATCCCGGATGGACGCCACAACGAGCTTCCCGCCTTCGTCGCCGTCATCCAACGCATCGCCAAAGAAGAAGGCGTCATCCTCGTGGACAATTGGTCCCATTGGCAGAAACAGCCCGGCTCAAAAGACTGGCTCGGCGACAGCATTCACCCAAACGCAATAGGCCACGCCGAAATGGCCAAAGTCCTCTTCCGCGCCATTGGCATCTTCGACCCCAAAAGCCCCACCTGCCAGCTCGGGGCGAAGTAGCGGGGCAGAGAGATTTGGGGGAGCATTGGATTAGGGATTTGAAGGTCGCGCGGACCTTTACTCCGGGAGCGTTTTTCGAATCCACCGCTTGGCGCAAGGAATCGTGCGGATTTCCACTTTTACTTCGGCGAAGCTCATGGCCGGTAAATATTAACGAATCGACGACTGCCCAAGTCGCCTTGCGATGCAGCGGTTACTTCTTCCCAAGATTCGCCATGATCTCGTTCGTCAGCTTTTGCACGAGCGCTTCGATTTCCGAGTCACTGGTGGTGGCGTTGGTCATCGGGTTGCAGGGCGTGACGGGCGAGGAGCAGCCGTGCGAACCGCACATTTGCACCCACGGGTCCACGTCACAGAGGCCGGCTGGCTTGAGGTCGTAGCGGTCGTCGGGGAGTCCGAGCGATTTCTTGATGGTGAGAAGCTCGGGCAGTTTGTCGCACGGAATCGACGCGGAGCCGGGGATAGCCTGTGCGAGGATGACGGTGCGGCAGTAGGCGTCCGTGATTTCCATCTTGAAGTAGGCGTCCTCGACGGACTTGCCCCAGCAGATGACGCCGTGGTTGCCCATGAGGATCGACTGGTGCTTCGGCGCGAGCGGGAAAATCTCGGCGGCAATCTCGGGCGAGCCGGGTGTTTTGTAAGGCGTGTAGGCCACGGTGCCGACGAACACTTCGAGCTCGGGGATGAGGCGCGGTGGTGGCTGCATTCCTTTGATGGCGAATGCTCCGGCGTGGACGGGGTGAGCGTGGCAGACGCTGACGGCTTCGGGCGTGCTGTGGAAAATCGCCATGTGCGTGGTGATTTCGCTGGAGCGCTTCCAGGTGCCGCCGCACTGCTTTCCTTTGCCATCGACCATGCACATCATGTCGGGGGTCATGAAGCCTTTGCTGACACCGGTCGGTGTGCAGATAAAGCGGTCGGCGCCCAGTCGTGCGGAGATGTTGCCGCCGTTGCCGTCGCAGTATTCGCGGGCCCAGATACGGCGACCGATGTCGCAGATTTCCGCTTTGATTTTGTTCGCCTCGGGCGAGTTCCAAAGGGCGATGTCGGCAGCACTGTAGTCGGAGCCGAGTGCGGCGGGCGCTGGATTCGCAGGTGCGGCGGGCGCGGCGACGGTGGCGGCTGCGTCGAAGACGAGCTTCACGTTCGCTTCGTTGAAGATGTCCTTCGCGCCGGGCGTGACGCGGATGTCGGCGTTGTAGCGAAATTCGCGTGCGCCGGATTTAACGAAGTCTGTTGCCTCTTTTTGCGAGATGAGTGTCATAGGTTATTTCTTGTAAAAGTGTTCATCGACTAAGGCGGCGCAGTATGCGTCCACCGGGACTGGAGAAGGAAAAGGGCAAGCGGCTTCGCGGCCTTCGCTGATGGCGATGTGGTCGCCCACGCCAGCGCCCAGCGTATCATAGACGACGATGGCGGGATCGTGTTTTTCTACGCCAGCGAAGGTGTCGCGGTTCCACGGAAGCGTGAGCATCAGGCGCTCGCCAACGTAGCGCGGATGGCGCACGGAAAGTGTGACTCGGCCGATGACGGTGCCCATTCTCATCCGACGTTGAGTTCTCCTTCCGGGTCGATGATTCCCATGACGCTCCAGCGTGCAGGGCTGCGTTCATCTTTGACGATCTTGCGGGCCTCACTTCCATCACTGGAAATGAGCACGCGCTGACCGATGGCGGCCCCGAGTGAATCGAGGACGATCTGCGGCGCGAGGTCCGGGCTCTCGGGCACAGCGATGAGCAAGCGCCAGCCTTCGAGGCTGCGGTGCTTGACCGTCGATGTTGCGTAGCCGTGGATCGTCGCGATTCTCATAGGGTTATTTCTGCCCGCGAAAGGCGCGAAAGATCGCGAAAATTCTTGTCTGTGTTCGCAAAACGTTCGTGTTCGACCTTTGGGTATCCGCCAAAGTTCACTAGCAATCCGAGAGTTAGTTCGGAAGCGTTCAAATAATTGATGACCTGCGACCGATTGGCATCCACCAAAGCTCCCTGCGCTTTGATCTCCAAGATGATTTTTTCGTAGCAAACAAAGTCAGCGCGGAATGTTGATTTCAACCGCACGCCTTTATACGTCAGCGGCATCTCCACTTGGGCTCGGAACGGGATGTCCCTCAGGCCGAGTTCGATTTCAAGACACTCCTGAAAGACAGCTTCATTGAAGCCACATCCTTTGTCTTTGTACACGTCAAAGCACGCGCCCATAATGGCGTATGATTCATCTTTGAAGAGTATATCTTGCATTGTTTTCGTGTCTTTTTGCGTCTTTTGCGGGCCTAAAACAGGTTCAGGTTTTCCACCATCACGCAGCGCCGGGAACGCGTGAAGGTCATTGGCGTGGTGACGCCTTCGCCGGTTGGCGTGGCGACTGAGAAGCTGAGGAAGCCTTCGCCGCCAAGGCCCAGGCCGGTCATGCACGGGCCGTTCTTGATAAAGAGCGTGGTGTCCACGACCTGCGCCATTTTGGTGAGGTTGCGGATGTTCTGTGAATGCATGATCGCCGTGTGCTTGTAGTTGTGCTCGGCCTTGATGGCTTCTTCGATCGCGGCATCCACATTGGGAACTCGGACGATGGGGATGAAAGGCATCATCTGCTCTTCATCGACGAAAATGTGGTCGGCCTTCGTTTCGCCGAAGAGCAACTGCGTGGAAGGCGGAACGCTGAGTCCGATTGCCGCTGCGAGCACTGCTGCGTCGCGTCCGACGAGGTCGCGATTGACGACTGGATGCGGGCAGCCTGCGCCTTTTCCTGCTGGGAAAATGAACGCTTTGTCTGCGAGCGCCTCGATTTGTTTCGAGTCGAGTTGGACTGCTCCAGCGTTGCGAAGCGCGGCCATGAGTTTGTCAGCGACTGCTTCGACGACGAAGACTTCTTTTTCGCCGATGCAGAGGAGATTGTTGTCGTAGCTCGCACCCTGAATGATGCAGCGCGCCGCGCGGTCGAGGTCGGCGGTTTCATCGACGACGACGGGCGGGTTGCCAGGGCCGGCGCAAACAGCGCGCTTGCCCGTTTTCATCGCCGCATTCACGACGGCAGGACCGCCGGTGACGCAAAGGAGACGGACGTTCGCGTGCTTGCACATCGCGTCGAACGTTTCGAGCGTCGGCTTGATGACCGTCGTGAGCAGGTCGGAAATTCCGATTTCCTGAAAGATAGCTTCGTTGTAAGCGCGAATCGCGATGGCCGCGACTTTGCAGGCTGCCGGATGCGTATTGTAAACGACCGAGTTGCCAGCCGCGATCATGTTGATCGCGTTGCCGGTAAGCGTCGGGACGCTGTGGGTCGATGGAGTCACGGCTCCGATGACGCCCCACGGCGCGTAATCAATGACGGTCAGGCCGAAGTCGCCGCTGAACGCCATGCGCTCCAAAAACTCAACGCCGGGAACCAAGTCGCCGCAGATTTTGAGCTTCTCGATTTTATGGTCGAGACGTCCGATCTTCGTCTCGTTAAACTCAATCGTCCCCCACTCCTCAGCCTTCGCCACGCACATTTTGCGGATCACCTGAATCGCTTTGCGTCGGGCCGAGACGCCCATGTCGCGGAGCTTTTCAAAGGAGCGATGTGCGGCTGCGCAGGCGTCTTCCATGCGTTCGTAAACGCCGAAGCTGGTCTGCGCTGCGGGTGCTGCCGTCTTGGACTGCGCGGCGAGTCGTGCGAGGACCTCGCTTACCACACGCGATACGATTATTTCGTCAAGTTGAGCCATAGAAAATTAGGAGATTACTGCGCTTTGTAGATGATCGATTTGCCGATATCCACGGTGTCCACGATCCCGATGACCACGGCATCGACAGGCGAGTCTTTGTCCGTCGCCGCGAGCCGGGCCGAGCTGCCCTGCACGATGAGGACGACTTCGCCCTCGCCAGCGCCAAGGCTGTCGGTTGCGACGATCGTACTTGTGCCGGGCTTGAAGCCGGTGGCGTTTGTCGCGTCGATCACGAGCGGACGCACGAGCAGGAATTTGTGCCCGGTCATCTTCGTGTTCTTCTTGGTCGCTACAACGGCTCCCTCGACTTTGGCTAAAATCATGGTTTCAGAGGAAGGGACTTACAGGACAAATGTGACCTATTGGTCGCATCTGTCGCATCTATCCCATTTGGTTACTTAGCTTTTGGAAGCACTGCGACGAGGTCGTTGTGCGGGCGTGCGATGACGCTGACACTGACGATTTCGCCGAGGCCTTGGGCGGCTGTTTTGCCAGCTTCCGTCGCGGCTTTGACAGCGGCGACATCGCCGGTGACGCAGACGGTCACCATTGCGTTGCCGACCTGGGTCATTGGGCCGACGAGTTCTACGTTGGCGGATTTGAGCATCGCGTCCGTCGCTTCGACGAGTGCGATGAGTCCGCGGGTTTCGATCATTCCGATTGCTTGTTGTGCCATAATATTAGTTGATAGTTGAGTGTTGAGAGTTGAGAGACTGTGAGAGTTTTGCCCACGCGTTGCGGGCGATGATGAGTTCTTCGTTCGTGGGGATGACGCGCACTTCGATTTTCGAGCGCGGCGTGGAAATCACGGCTTCTTCGGCGCGGACGCGGGCGTTTGCCTCGGCGTCGAGCTCCAGACCGCAGAAGTCCATGTTCGCGCAAATCTGTGCGCGAAGTTCAGGGTTATTCTCGGCGATTCCCGCGGTGAAAATGAGGACGTCGAGTCCGTTCAGTTCCACGAGAAACTGACCCATGTATTTGCGAATCGATCCGACAAAAACATCGAGCGCAATTTTGGCGTCGGCGTTCCCGTCATTCGCCGCAGCGATGAGGTCGCGAATGTCTCCGGTTGCAAGACCTGACATTCCTTTGAGCCCGGACTGCGACGTGAGCATTTTCTCCACCGCGTCGATGCCCAGCCCGAGGTCGCGGGCGAGATAAATGAGTGCAAACACGTCGAAGTCTCCGACGCGATTGTTCTGCGGCAGACCGCTCTGCGGGGTCATGCCCCAGCTTGAGTTGACGGCCTTCCCATTGCGAACTGCAGCTATGGAACTGCTGCCGCCGAGATGGCACGAGACGATCCGCAATTGGTCCGTCCCGCGCAGTTCCGCGCAGCGCTGCGTCACAAACCGGTGGCTCGCCCCGTGGAAACCGAAGCGGCGGATGCCATAGTTCTTCTCCCACTCACGCGGCACCGGGTAGCGCACATTTTCCACCGGCACTTCGTCGTAAAACGCCGTCTCGAAAGTGCCGATGCACGGAAGCGACGGATGCGTCTTATGGAAGCTGCGGACCGCCGCCACGTATGGCGGGTTGTGTGCGGGAAGAAGGGTATTGATTTCCTCCATCGCCCGCAGCACAGGCTCGTCCATTACTTGCGTGCCCGAGATTCCACGCGCCATCACGGGCTTGAAACCGACAGCCGCCAGCCCATCAAAGCTGCCGAGCGCCTTCTCCACCCACGCAATCGCCGCCGCATAATCCGGCATCGGCGAAGTCCCCTCGGTGGCCGGCTGATCGCCGATCTGCACCTTCCATGGAGACTCCGCGCTGCCGATACGCTCCGCGCCACCTTTGGCGAGGACGCGCTCGGAAGGCATCTCGATCAAGCGAAACTTGAACGAAGTGCTCCCGATGTTTGCGACGAGGATTTTGTTATTCATGAGTGCCGGTCCATTCCGTCCATCGGGTCCATGTCGTCCATTCGATGGACGCTTTGGACGGCATGGACGCTATGGACTACTTCGACGCTGCAGGCTTGCCGCCGAGGAATTTGCCCAGCAGGCAAAGGTCATCATGCGGACGTGGGATCACGTGAACCGCGACCACTTCTCCGATTGCGTTTGCGGCAGTTGCACCAGCTTCGACCGCAGCTTTCACTGCCGCCACGTCGCCGCGCACAAATACGCTCACGTAGCCCGAACCGACTTTTTCCCAGCCGATAAGTTCCACGCTTGCGGCCTTCGTCATTGCATCAGTTGCTTCGAACTGTGCGACGAGACCCTTGGTTTCGATCATTCCGATTGCTTGTCCAGCCATAATATTAAGTAGTTAGTAGGTTTACGATGTGAAGAACTTGAGAACGTCAGGACCCGGACGGGCGATAACGTGCGAGGCAACTAGGTTGCCTACGCGTTTTGCAGCCTCACGGCCTGCTTCCACAGCCGCCTTGACGCTGCCGACATCGCCTTTAACGATGGTCGTGATCAGCGCGCCGCCGATTGGAATGGATTTTACTAGTTGCACGTTCGCAGCTTTGACCATGGCGTCACTGGCTTCCACCAGGCCCACGTAGCCGCGAGTTTCGATTAGTCCGATTGCTTCGCTCATTGTGTGTTTATGTTATTTGGTTAAGTTGAAATTGTTACTGCTTCAGGAGTTCTACCTTCGTCGCGCGGTCGAGGTCGCAAGCGTTGGCTTCATCGGTGTCCATGTGGACTTCGAGTTTGAAAGACGGGTCCACACGAACAATCAGGTCATCAAAGCGCGTATTGCAGCCTGCGGAGGTGACTTTCAGCGTGATTTTATCGAGATGCTTCACCCCGTAAAACTTCGCATCGCTCGGAGCCATATGAACGTGCCGCGCCGCGCGAATGATGCCGTTTTTCATCTCCAGCATCCCCTTCGGCCCCATGACATACCCGCCAGGCGTGCCAGCAATATCGCCAGACATCTTCACCGGAATATCCATCCCAAGCTGCACCGCATCAGTCAGCGCCAACTCGATTTGAGTCAAATCCCGGCAAGGCCCAAGGATGCGCAAATTCGGAATCACGCGCCGCCGAGGCCCGATCAAAGTGACCGTCTGTTCCGCCGCGAATTGCCCTTCCTGAAAGAGCATCTTGTGAACAGTGAGTTTCGCACCGGGGCCAAAAAGCGTCTCCAAGTTTGCCGGAGAAATGTGCATGTGCCTCGCTGAACTGCTCACCTTAAGCTGCGGTGCAGGCGCTGCCGGCACTTGCTGGCCAAGTGTGCGAAACAACGTCGAGCGGACGAGTTCTTCAACAACAGAGCGGTTTGGATTGAGAGTTACGGGCATTTATTTAAATGACGGATGGCAGTCATATAAAAAACACCAGAATCGTCAATGGGAAAATTGAGTAATTTTAAGAGCGACCTTCGTCATATCGTAAGATTTCACCCGCTTCAGTGGATTTGATTTAATACCGATTGATGAGCATCGTGATGACTGTATCGCATGCCGTAGCGGCATCGGAGCAGTCGGCGTTACATGTTGCGACAAAGCATGTGTTTTCTGTGGGAGTGGGCCACTTTTTCCCGCGCTTTTGAACAGTTTGCGCAAAGCAAACTCGCAAAACGGGTGCATGCGCGCATCGTGCTCACATACGCAAAACCCAAGCTCGTCGGCCATATCAGCCGCGATGCGACGGCCATCGAGGTGCCCAAAAAGCCTGTATCCAAGCCCGCCGCGCAGCCTCGCAAGCCGCGCAAACGCGGACGCCCAGCCAAGAGTGAAGTGCGCTAAGCTCCAGAGCCCAAGCGCCTCGACGAGCAACTCACCCGCCCGCCGGAGGCCGATATTGCGGAGTTGCCGTGTTTTTGCACCAAGCGCAACAGCGCCGGGCATCAAGGAAGCTGGATCGGGACCGCAAATCTATGAAATGAGCGAGCGACTTGGCCACGTCCCCATCATCGACCACAACCCGCGCCAAGGCGAAAACCGGGAGTTTGAACCAGCACGCGATGACCGATGCCGCGAGCGGAGTCGCGCGGAGCGAGTCAATCCCGACTCGTCGGGACTCAAACAACGCTACTGCGGGCGCTGGGTGCGAGTGCGCGGCGGGGCGAAAGGGATGAGTCACCTCATGTTTGGCATCATCGCACTGACGGCCGCGAGCCTCATAGCGCGGCTGGTGTAACGGCAGGCTGGGAAAACTACATCCCGTCCTTCCGAGACCGCCCCTGAGCGCAGATCCGTGCTCGCGAGTGAATGAAAACAGGCTTCGAGGCTAGTTCAGAGCCATGTTCCTTTCGTGGGCATATACGCGGCGCTGGAACCTTCACCTTCCCAGCGCTCTTAAATTGCCACGTTTTCGCGTTGGGGTTTTGCAAGAGGCTCAGGTTCATTACCATTTAGGGGAAGACAGAAATCCCGGACGCGGCTTTTGTCTTCGCATTCGCCGCCCTGTTCGCCGGGTAGAAAAAGGAGTCGTGTCTCAACAAAATTGAGGCGCGCAGGGGACCTTCGTTCTGCCTGGCGAATCGGGCGGCGAATCGCGTTTGTGCTTAGCGCACGGCGACGACTACGGAGACGACCTCGACCTCGTGCTCGCCTGTCTCGGTCGGGGCGGAAACTCGGTCGCCGGGCTTTTTGCCGATGAGCGCCTGCGCCATTTGCGAGAGGTAGCTGATGATGTGTTTGTCCGGGTCTGTATCCCAAGCACCGAGGACGGTGTAGGTCTCTTGCACGCCGTCCTTCATGCGCTTGATGACGACGGTGGTGCCGATCTCGACGACTTCGGCTTTCACGTCGCGGAAGTCGGTTCCGCGGGCACGTGCGAGGTCGCGTTCCAGCTCGATTTTTTGTCGGGTGAGCACGCGCTGCTGTTCCTTGGCGCTCTTGTATTCAAAGTTTTCGCGAAGATCGCCGTAGTCGCGGGCGATCTGGATGTCCTGCCGGTTTTGCGGGATTTTTTTGTTCACCAGTACTTCGAGTTCACCTTTGCGGCGTTCGAGGCTTTCCCACGAGACGATGAGCTCGGTCTTCGGAGCTTCCTCGCGACCGGTGATCACGTCTTCGAGTTCGGGGTAAACGCGGACGATGCGACCGAGGAGCGAGCGCTTATTTAGCTCTTCGAAAATGGGCGTCATGATCAGCTTGCGCATCGCTTCTCGCAGTTCATCGGCCTCGGCGGTTTCGATGAGGTCGAGGATGAGCGCTTTGTCGTTCATCAAAAGGTCGTGCAGGCGGCGGTCGCGCTTCTCTTTAAACTGGTCGCGTTCCATTGCTCCGAGTGCGGCGCTGAGGGTGCGGGGCGTGAGGGCGACTTCTTTGAACACTCCGTTTCGCTCTTCGCAGAGCCAGTGGACGCCTTCTGCGGTGATGCTCTGGTCGCGGATGGCGCGGTCGAGCGCGACTCCGAACTCATCGGTCTTGCCGTTCTCCACGAGGAGCCGTGCGGATTCTGGGACGACCTTGCTGTTGCCGCGCATGAAGATGCTGATGGCCTTCGGTGCCCAGTGGTCGGAGAATGCCTCGGGCAGCGAGAGAATCGCTTTCTTCAGCTTCGAGACGGGGAGGTCACCGAGGAGCGTGGAGAGCTTCGTCTCTTCATCGCGGAAGATTCCGGCGATGGTGAGGGAGTCGGCTCCTTTGGAAAGCGTGGGGAATTTCGAGACGATTTCATCGCGCACGACGATGAGCTGGATGGCCTCGGCGGTCTGGAGTTTCACTGCTTTCTTCGCCGCGTCTTCGATGGCCGAGAGGACTGGGACGAGCACCGAAGCGTCGGTAAATGCCAAGAGTGCCTTGGTGAGATTGTCGAGGGCGAGAATCTGGTCTTTCAGCGTGCGCGCGTTGCGGAAGCCGGTGAGCAGTTCGTCCGTCTGGGAGAGAGCTTCTTCGCGCAGGAGAAAGTGCTCGGTTTTCTTCTGGGGCACGCCGACGAGTGGGTCGGCCTTGAGTGCGCGCTTGGCGATTTCCCACCATTTCTTAAAAGCGGGCTCGGCAAAAACATCGGGCACGAGCTGCGAGGTGAGTTGCTCCTGCGACGCCCGCCCGCCGAGGCTGGCGAGCACGATGCGGATGACTTGGCTCGGGTCGGTCTGCGCCATTTTGCGGACGCCATCCATGTCGCGATACTTCCTCGCGGCGATGTGGTCAGGCGTTAGGGGAACAAGGCTCTCGGCTGCATAATCGAGCTTCATCGGATGGCCCTTTTTATTGCGAAAGTCGATTACGGTATTGCCGAGCAAGAAATCGTGCGAGGCGATGACTCCGTATCCCCAGCTCTTGTGCTGCACGTAAGTGCCCGGTGTTAATTTGCCGAGCGCTGCACCGGCTGCGTCCGAAAGTTTCCCTGCCTCAATGGCGTTCTTGATGTCCTCAGTCATAGTCGAGCAGTTGGTAAGACAAGCAGCGGCGTGGGCCAAGAGGAATCGCGCTCCGAGCGAGAATATCCGGGTTTTGTGAATTGCAGAAGGTGGATGGCGACGCGCGCCTCCGTCATTTTTTCTTCCGCTTCGGCACTTTGGGTGCGGCCGCGATGCCGTCGTGGATGACCTTCAGCACGCGCTTGCGCTCAGCGCCCGTCAGCGGGAGGCGTGGGGCGCGAGTCCATTCGCTGCCGAGGCCGCATTCTTGGACGCAGAGCTTGATGTATTGGACGAACTTCACCGTCGTATCGAGGTGGAGCAGGGGAGTGAACCAGCGGTAAATCTGCAACGCCTCGTCCCACTCGCCAGCCTTCATCAACTCCCACAGATATTGGTTTTGCTCGGGGAACGCGATGCCTGTCCCCGCGACCCAGCCATCAATGCCGAGGATGGCGGACTCCAGCGCGAGGGGGTCCACGCCGGTGAAAATGGCGTATCGGTCGCCGCAGACGCGGTGCAAGTCGGTGATGCGACGGGTGTCGCCGCTGCTCTCTTTCAGCGCGACGAAGTTCTTCACTTTGCCCAGCTCCGCGAACATCTCGGGGGTGATGTCGTTGCCGTAGCTGATGGGGTTATTGTAAATCATGATGGGCAGTCCGGTCGCCTTCGCCACGGTCTTGAAATGCGCCATGCTCTCGGCAGGGTCGGGCGTTTTGTAGCACATCGCAGGCATCACCATGAAGCCGTCCGCGCCAATCTCTTCGCAATCTTTCACATACTGGACGGCGGCAGCGGTGGAGGTCTCCGCGACGCCACTGAGCACGGGGATTCGGCCTTCGATCAGCTCGACGCTCATGTCCATCACGGCACGTTTCTCGTCCGGCTCAAGCATCTGATTCTCGCCCAGCGAGCCGAGCATCACGATGCCGCTCACGCCGCTCTCGATGAGGACTTCGATGTGCTTCGCAGTGCCTTCAAGGTCGAGCGAGCCGTCGCGGTGAATCTGTGTAGTGATCGCGGGAAATACGCCCGTCCAGTAAGGTTTTGCCATAGTGGGGCGGAGAACAGCGAATTCGCGCCGAGAGGACAAGCGGGATATTTTCGGGCGGTGTGTAAATTGAGGCCATCTTCTCCATTCCCAAGCGCCGCCTCCCGTGATACATCCGCGCCCCATTTCACAAAAAACAACGATGTCCACATACACAACCTGCTCCGTGCCCGCCGGCGAAAAGATTACCATCAACGCTGGGAAACTCACCGTTCCTGCAAACCCAATCGTCCCTTTCATTCGGGGCGATGGCACCGGGCCGGACATCTGGGCGAGCAGCGTGCGCGTGCTGGATGCCGCAGTCGAAAAAGCCTACGGCGGCGCGAAGAAAATCGCGTGGATGGAAGTCTTCGCTGGCGAGACGGCGTTCACGAAATTTAACAACTGGCTGCCCGATGATACCGTCGAGGCGTTCCGCGAATTTCTCGTCGGCATCAAAGGCCCGCTCACCACGCCCGTCGGCGGCGGCATCCGCTCGCTGAACGTCGCGCTGCGCCAAATGCTAGACCTCTACGTCTGCCTCCGCCCCGTGCAGTATTTCACCGGCGTCCCTTCGCCCGTGAAGCGTCCCGAGGCTGTGGACATGGTCATTTTCCGCGAAAACACGGAGGACATCTACGCCGGCATCGAATACGCGGGCGGCACGCCGGAAGCGCAGAAGGTGCTCGATTTCATCGCGAAGGAATTTCCGAAAGACTTCAAAAAAATCCGCTTCGGAACGAGCGACGCCGTCGTGGAATACATGAAGCTCGCCGCGCCCGAGCACACGATGGAGAATTACCCGCCGACCGTCGGCATCGGCATCAAGCCTGTGTCGCAAGTCGGCACGATTCGGCTCATCAAATCGGCCATCCAATACGCCATCGCGCAGAAGAAGAAGAGCGTCACCATCGTGCATAAAGGGAACATCATGAAGTTCACCGAAGGCGCATTCCGCGATTGGGGATACGCCGCTGCCGAGCGCATCTTTGGCGACAAAGTTTATACGTGGGCGCAATGGGAACGCACCAAGAAGGAGCAGGGCGAACCCGCCGCGAACGAAGAGCAGAAGGCCGCGCTGGCTGCGGGCCGTGTGCTCATTAAAGACAGCATCGCCGACATCACCCTCCAACAAGTGCTCACGCGCCCCGGCGATTTCGATGTCATCGCGACGCTCAATTTGAACGGCGATTACCTCTCCGACGCCCTCGCCGCACAAGTCGGCGGCATCGGCATCGCGCCCGGCGGCAACATCAACTACGTCACCGGCCACGCCATTTTTGAAGCCACCCACGGCACCGCGCCGAAGTATGCAGGCAAGGACCAAGTGAACCCCGGCAGCGTCGTCCTCAGCGGCGAGATGATGTTCCGCTACATGGGCTGGGGCGAGGCCGCAGACCTCATCATCAAGGGCTTGAACGGAGCCATCGGCAGCAAGCGCGTGACGTATGATTTCGCCCGGCAGATGGAAGGCGCGACGGAGATCAAGTGCAGCGAGTTCGGCGATAACATCATCGCGCACATGTAGAGCGTCGGTTGACGGCTTGCTGATACCCTGACGCATTAACCGCTCGTGAGAGCGTGTCATGGAGCGATTGCATCCTGCTGCGGGAATCTACTGCGCTTGTGTGCGCTGGGACGACGAACCTACTCCTCGTAAATCTCCGAGAGCGGCAATTCGCACTCGATGCACGGCAGCAGGAGAGTGTCGCTCGTCTCGTTGTAAATCGTGGCACCCCAGCCGTCGGAGCGGCGTGTGTAAATGGTGACCTCTACGCGCTCGCTGTGGACGAGGACGTAGGCTTGAAGGCTCTCGCAGCGGAGGTAGGCGTTTTTCTTTTCTTCGTTATCGAACCGCTCGGTGCTGGGGGAGAGAACCTCGAAGATGACGGTGGGGTTTTCGACGAAAAGGGCGTGGCCGTCTATCGGGAGCTGCACTACCGAGGCGTCTGGATAATAGAATCGCTCGTGGAATTCGTAAGTGAGGTGGACTCGGAAGTCGCAGCCGCATGAGCGGAAATTGGTTCTGCGCAGCCGTGCATCTAGGCCGGAGGAGATATTTCCGCTGATCTCCGAGTGGCGGACTGTGCCGCCCGGTCGGGCGAAAACGACGCCGTCCACATACTCATTCTTTCCTTCCGATAGTTCTTCCGCCGCGAGGTAGGCGGATGGAGTTACGAAAAAATGTTCGCCGGAGATAGCACTCATGATTTCTGAAAAGTGGCCGCTTGAGCCAGTCGGAGCAAGGTAGGAGATTCCGAGGGCTTCGCCGCTCACTTCCTCATCAAAAACCCGAACAAGTCCCGCACTTGCTCGGGCTTGAGGGCGTCGAGGATTCCTTCGGGCATGAGCGATTGAGGCATGGCTTCGGTTTTGGAGATGTTGGTGCGGTCGAGCGTATGCGTTTCGGTTATCGTGCGCAGGGTGAGGGTTTGGGCGTCTTGTTTGGAGATGAAGCCGGTGAGCAGGCGCCCGTCGTTGAGGGTGACGATGCTGAGTTTGTAATCGGCGGGGACGATGGCGCTCGGATCGACGATGTTTTCGAGCAGGTAATTGATGTCGCCGCGTCCGCTGCCGGTGAGGTTGGGGCCGAGGTTTGTGCCGGTTTGCCCGAGGTCGAAGAGCGTGTGGCAGGCGGCGCAGGTCTGGGAGTAAAGGGTGCGTCCGTTTTCGATGTCGGCTTTTGCGAGGACTTCGGGCGTGAGGGCGGCTTTGAGTTCTTCCATGCGCTTTTTCTTCTGGTCGGACGTGGTGGCGACGGTGCCCCAGACTTCGGCGAGGCGCTTGCTCACGGCGGCGTCGGCGAGGGCGGCGATTTGGCGGGCGTGGTAGGGAGTGACGGTGTTGCGGGCGATTTTGCCAGCGGCGACGGCGTCGAGCAGGGCGGTGGCAAAGGCGGGGCGCGAGCAGAGGGCGGTCAAGACGCCGGGGCGGAAGTCGGGGCGGACGCGGGTGTAGTTTTGGGCGATGAGCGGCCCGGCGTCGTCAAACGCGGCCATGCCTTGCAGGGCGTTGGGAAGGAGGTCGTTGGAGTTTTTGACGAGGGACTCCAGCGTGGCGCGGAGGTCGGCGGGCTTGGCGGCGATGAGGGATTCGATGGCCTGTTTCCGCGATGCGAGTTCGGCTTTCGCATCGAGGGCGAGGGCGCGGATTTCGTCGAGCGCGCGTCCGTCGCCGAAGATGACGTTGAGCGCACGGAGCTTGTCGGCGAGGGCGGGGATTTTGCCGGCTTGGGCGGCGAAGGCGGGCCAGTTTGCGGGGGCTTTGGCCTTGGCCATTCCGCGCACGGCGGCGGAGATTCCGCGCAGGATGCTGGCGGCTTTGGCTTCGTCGAACGAGGCGTTGGCTAAAGCGAGCAGTCCGTCGAGCCGCTCGGGTTTTGTGGCGAGGTCGGTGGCGAGGCGGCGGGCGGTGAACTCGACAATCAGCGGGCGATTACAGGCGAGTGCGATGTCCACGGCGCGTTTGCTCACGCTGGCGTCTTCGGAGCTGACAATACGCTCGAAGCTCGCCCAGTAAGTAAGCAGCACGGCTTCCTCCGATTCGGCTGCCTGTTTTTGATGTTCGGCCAAGCGTCTTTCGTATTCGCCCGGTGCGCCTTGTTCGGTGGTGATAAAAGGGGCTGACCACATACTTCCCAGAGCTAAAAGCTGAGGCCAACGATTGAAGGCGCGTTCTACATTTGAGTCTTTCCCGAGATAGTAAGCAGTCCAGTAATCTGTGAGCATCGGAGTGAGTTCTGTCTCGCCAAAGCGCCCCTCCTTTTCGCCACGCAATATCCACTTTACGTATCCCATACGGCGATCTCGCGGTTTGCTTCCCACAGTAGGCAATACGCTAAGTTCCCTCAGTTGTTTTTGAATCTGGGTCGCCTCGTCCTCTGTAATTCCTTGCGCCATTATCCGTTCCGCAAGCAGCCGACCACACACGCGGAATTCCCATTCACTGCCAAACCCCGCGAACCGAGCGAGAGTAGCGTTATCCCGTGTTTTCAAATCTTCTATTACCAACCACTCAGGCCGCTTCACCTCCCCATACGTAATCTTATAAATCCGCCCGCTCTCGCGATGCACTCCGTCGTTTTCGTGGCATTCGCCTTGGTCGCTCCAGTCGAGGACGTACACGCCGCCGTCGGGGCCGTAAGTGAGTTCGTTGCCTCGGAACCACGGGTCGCCAAATGTGATGACGCTGGGCTCGTGCTTGGCGGTGTAGCCGCTGCCTTTTCGCTCCAGTCGCTCGACGTTGATGCAGCGTCCGTGGAGGTTCACCGTCATCAGTTTTCCCCGGTATTGCTCGGGCCAGTTTTCGCCTTGGTAGATCATGCAGCCGACGTGGGCGTGGCCGCCGCCGAGGTCGTTCGCTTTTCCATCGCGCGAATCTGTCCAGCTCTTCGCGCGGTCGTAGTGGTAATGGTCGGCGGTCTGCGGGAGGAGCTGATAGATAAAGGGGTTCGGGTCTTCGCCATACATGCGCTCGTAGTGCGCGCCGGGGATCATGTGGTAGAGGTGGCCGGTGACGGTGTTGGTGAAAAAGCCCTCGCCCTCCGCGTTGAAATCGAGCCCCCACGGGTTCGTGCCGCCGTGCGTGACCATCTCGACGGTGTGCCGCACGGGGTGGTAGCGCCAGATGCCGACGCTGATGAGTTGCCGCTCCGCGTCGGGCGTGCCGGGCTTGGCGACGCGGCTGGAGCCTTGGATGCCGTGCCGTGCGTAGAGCCAGCCGTCCGGCCCCCAGCGCAGGCCGTTCACGAAATTGTGGCGCACAGCCCCGGCGTCGAAGCCATCGAGCAGGATTTTGTGGGGCGCGTCCGGCTTATCGTCACCGTCCGCATCCGGGATCCACAGCAGGTACGGCGCAGCCGTGCAAAACACCCCGCCGTAGCCCAACTCGATGCTGCTCAGATTGTGCAGATTGTCGGCGAAAACGGTGCGCTTGTCCGCCTTCCCGTCGTTGTCCGTATCCTCGAAAATCAGGATGCGGTCGCGGAGGTTCTTGTCGAAACCGACCGCCGATTCTGCGTAGGTGTAATTCTCCGCGATCCACAAGCGGCCCCGGCTGTCCCATGCACACGCGATGGGATTCTGAATGTCCGGCTCGGCAGCAAAGACCGTCGCCCTAAAGCCCTCGGGCATCTTGATCAATTTGACCGCTTCATCGGCAGACATGGGCGATTTGCCGACATCGGTGCCGGAGTTAAACGGCTTCGGAAATTCATCCGCGAAGAGTGAGACAGCGAGGCTGAGGAAAAGTAGTGTGCGCATAGCGGCGCGGAAGCTGGCGAAATGTGCAATGGATGTCCACGGAAGACATCACGGCGGCGGTCGCACCCACCCGATCTGAGGGGATGTGTGGCAGAGGGCTTGCTAAGTGGGAGCCATGCCCAACTCATTCACTCGTCTGTCGCCGCGAGCTATTGTCCTGCTCGCGCTTGCCGTGGGGACGCTGGCGAAGCTGTGGCTGGCTGGGTCGAGTGTCGGGTCGAACGACTTGTTGGTGTTCCGGTGGTTTGCGCAGTACATCGACAGCGAGGGGCTGGCGGGGATGTATCGGCGCACGGAGGTCTTTAATCATACGCCGCTGACGAGTGCTTACATGGTGGGGGTGCTCAAGTTGTCGGGAGGGGAGTTGTCGGCGTATGCGTTTTGGTTTCGGCTCGGTGGGATTCTCGCGGATGTTGCGGTGGTGTTCGGGCTGCTGCGGATGGTGAAAAATGGGGTGCAGATTCCGACTTGGGCGCTGGCGTTGTTCGCTGCAAGTCCGGTGTCGATCATGGTGTCTGGGTTCCACGGGAATATCGACTCGATGCTGGTTGCGGCGTTGTTTTTCACGGTGCTTGCGCTGTCGGAGAAGCGGTGGCTGCTTGCCGGGCTTGCGCTTGCGCTGGCTTGCAACTTGAAGGTGTCGCCGTTGTTGGTCGTTCCGGTCTTGGGCCTGTGGGCGCTGGCGCAGAGCCCGCGGGGGGCGGCGGTGTTTACCGGGAGTGCGCTGGTGGCGATGCTGGTGGGGTGGTCGTTTCCGCTCATGGTGTGTCCGAAGGAGTTTTTGACGAATGTGCTCGGATATGGGGGATTCTGGGGCATCTGGGGGTTTACGAGCGTGCTGCGGGATTCGGGGTTGCCGGACTTTTCGCGCGTCTCATTTCTCAATCTAACCGCCGCGCAAGTGCTGGTGGCGAAAGTGCTGAAAGGGATCGTCGTCGTGAGCACGCTCGGGCTCGCGTGGGTGCGGCGGAAGCACGATGTGTTCGCCACGGTGGGCGCGGTGTGGCTGGTGTTCCTGGTGTTTGCGCCGGGGGTGGCGGCGCAGTATCTCGTGTGGCCCGCGCCTTTTCTGCTGCTGCTCTCGGCGCGTGGATTCGCGTTCGTGACGCTCGGTTGCTCGGTGTTTCTCGCCATATTCTATACGGCGCTCTGTAAGGGTTGGCCGTGGATTCTCGGGGTGAGTAATGCGGAGACGACACCGCACTGGTTGCCGTGGACTTATGTCGCGTGGGTGCCGTGCGTGGCGTGGTTGGTGGTCGGTGTGACGCTGTGCGCGCGTCGCCGTGGGGAAGGCGAGGGGTGGGGGATCAGTCCACGCTCGTGCGGAGCGCTTTGATCTCTACTTGCGCGCTCACGTTGCCGTTCCATTCGTTGCGCGAGACGGTGAATGCGACATCCCACGGGAGCGGGGGGAGGGGAGATTCGGCGGCACCCCACCAGACGGCGCGGGCGTCGGCGCGGCCTTGGCGGAGGGTGATGGAGTAGTGGCGCTCTTTCATGATGCGGGGTTCGCCGACGTGCATGACTTTGCGGGCGTAGAAGACGGGCTGGCGGTTATCGGTGCCGAAGGGCTGCATGGCGGCGAGTTGTTCGAGGAGTTTGAAATTGACCGCGCTGAGCGAGATTTCGGCGTCGAGTTGGATGTGGGGGATGAGCTGCTCGGGGGTGAGCACCGCGCGGGCGGCGGTGCCAAAGCGGGCGCGAAACTCATCGAACATCTCTTGCCGGATGGTGAGCCCGGCGGCCATTTCGTGTCCGCCGAATTTCTCCATGAGGTCGGCGCATTGGCCGAGGGTGGCGATGAGGGAGAGCCCTTCGATGCTGCGTCCGCTTCCTTTGCCGATGCCCGTCGTGTCAAAGCCGATGACGATGGCGGGGCGGTGATGTTTGCGCTGGAGGCGGGAGGCGACGATGCCGACGACGCCGGGGTGCCAGTCGCTGCCGCCGACGACGATGGCGGCGTCGGTCTCGGGGGTGAAGCGGTTGTGCAGTTGCGCTTCCGCTTTTACGCACACGTCGTTTTCGACTTCGCGGCGCTCGCGGTTTTGCTGGTCGAGGAGTTTGGCGAGGATGGTGGCGCGGGCGGGGTGGTCGGTGAGGAGGAGTTCGAGGGAGGCTTCGGCGGAGGCGAGGCGGCCCGATGCGTTGAGCCGTGGGCCCAGCGCGAAGCCGATGTGGCCGCTGTCGAACGGGGGCTTGATTGCGGCGACTTCTATGAGGGCGCGCAGGCCGGGCCAGCTTGTTTGCTCCAGCCGCTCTAGGCCTGCGCGGACGAGGGCGCGGTTCTCCCCCACGAGGGGGACGATGTCGGCGACGGTGGCGAGGGCGACGAGGTCGAGCACGCTTTTGAGGTCGAAGCCCGCGACGGGCCTCCTTTTCAGCAGCGCGTGGGAGACTTTGAATGCGATGCCCGCGCTGCACAGGTAGCGGAACTCTTCGCCGCTGACTTTCGGATTCACGAGCGCCACGACGGGTGGGAGCGCGTCTTTGGGCTCGTGGTGGTCGAGCACGATGGTGTCGATGCCTTGCTCGCGGAGGCCGGTGATTTCCGCGACGGAGGTGGTGCCGCAATCCACGGCGATGAGCAGCCGTGGCGCGTGGATGGCGACGCAGCGGGCGACGCCGTCTGCCGAGAGCCCGTAGCCTTCATCGACGCGGTGGGGCAAAAACGTCGTCACTTCTCCGCCGGAAGCTCGCAGCACTCGCGCGAGGATGGTGAGCGAAGTCACGCCGTCCACATCGTAGTCGCCGTAGAGCGCGATGCGTTCTTTCGCCTCCAGCGCGGCGATGATGCGGGCGACGGCGGCATCCATCCCCGGCATGAGAAAGGGATCGCCGAGCGTGCGCAGGAGCGGGCTGAGAAACTTGCGCGCATCCGCAGCCGCGCCCATTCCCCGCCGGAGCATCACCTCCGCGACCCACGGCGCGATGCCCGCTTCCGCCGCCAGCTCGGCAGCGCGGGTGGAATCTACGGGCGGCGGCAGGGACCAGCGCACCTAGCGGGAAAGCTCGCGGTGGAGCCCGTGGGAGTTGTCGATAAATTGCATGGGCAGAGGATTGGGAAGACGGAGAGGAAAGTTCAAGCGGAAGTTGGCTAAACCCGAACGCCGCTTTTGAACCGCAGATAAACGCACATCTCCGCAGATAACGGAGGATTGCGCGCCCTCTATTCAGGAAAATAGAGAGACAATCCATACGTGCCATCTATCTGCGTTGATTTGCGTTTATCTGCGGTTTCAATCGCGGTGTGCGGGCTGAACGCCGAGCGCCAGGAGTAGCTCCTCGATTTGGCGCAGCCAGTGGCTCAGAAACGTGAGCCGGTGAAGTGTGGCAGCCAGTTCGTCGTCGGCGCGGATGGCGGCGTGGGCTTCCTCGATGGTGGGGCGCAAGCGGGCTTCGATGGCCTTCACTTTGCCGAGCAGCGCCAGTCGCTGCGGCTCTAGCAATGCGCGGGCGAGCGGGGATGTCGCCTTCTCGCGGGCGCTGGCGAGCTGTTGCCCCGTGTGCGTGGCAGCGGCGATGTCCATAAACAGATCGCCCAACTCCGCAGGCGTCTGGTGATGCGTGGCGAGGGACTCCGGGGCTGTGAGCAGGAGGAAATGGCGGAGACGCGAAACGGGCTCGCGCAAAGTCAGCCACGCCTCATTCAGCAGCGCGAACGCTACGCCAGAGCCGCCCGGCGCATCCGGGTGGCGCACGGCGCTCAGGCGGTGGAAGCGCTCCTTGAGCACCTCGGCATCGAGCCACGCGGCACGCGGCAATTCCATCACGGTAAATAGATCGGTCATGCGCAGAAGATTGCCATTGTCGGCTTGCGTGGCGAGATGGTTCTCCCGCAGCTTCGCGCCATGAACATCACCCGCCGACAACTCCTTACCGCAACACTCATCCCATTCGCCACGTCTGGGTTTGCTGCGATCAATACGACTCACCCCAGCACCGAATCCGCGCTCCCTCCCGTGCCGCCGGATGAGCCCGTGGACGGCCCGCTTTTCCTCCGCGCCGGGCCGATGCTCGGGCACGTCGCCCATGACCGCGCACTCGTCTGGGTGAAGGCCAGCAACGCCGGGAAGGTGACGCTCAAAGTGGGCGCCACTGCCGATTTACAAAAGGCGCGCACCATCGCCGGGCCAAAGCTCACCGCCGAGACTGCGTTCGCCGGGACCATTGAAATCCCCGAGCTAGAGCCGGGCACACGCTACTATTACAGCGTGCAGCTCGACGGCGAGGCGGCCACGTTGCGGCCCCACGCATTTTTCCAGACGCCGCCCGCTCCGGGCACAGCGGGGAAGCAGCGAGTCGCGTTCGTCTCCTGCTCCGGCTACCGCGACTATATGGTCGCCGCTTCATGGGCCGACATGGCCGCGCGGACAGCGTTCGACGTGCTCCTTCAGCTTGGCGATAACCACTACGGCAACACCTCCGATCTCGCCAAACAGCGCGCGAATTACCTCATGCACCGTCAGCCGCTGGGCTTCCGCGCCCTCACCGCGAAAGTCCCGTGCGTGGGCGTCTGGGACGACCACGACTACGGCGTGAACGACTCCGACGGCTCCCAGCCCGGCAAGGAAAACTCCCTCAAAGCCTTCCGCGAAGTCTGGGCGAACCCCGCGTTTGGCGAGGAGGGAAATCCCGGCTGCTACTGCAAGTTCACGCGCGGCGACGTGGATTTCTTCATGCTCGATGTCCGCTACTACCGCTCCCCCGATAAAGCGGAAAAGACCGACGAAAAGACGATGCTCGGCGCGAAGCAGCTCGCATGGCTCAAGCGCGAACTCGCCGCCAGCAAAGCGAAGGTGAAATTTATCGCAGGCGGCAGCGTCATGGAGACGGGCGGGCCGCTCGACTCCTGGGCCAGCTACCCCGCAGAGCGGCGGGCGCTCCTCGATTTCCTCAAGGACATGGAAGGGGTCGTCTTCCTCAGCGGCGACCGCCATTTCACCGCAGGCTACCAAGTCGAAGGCCGCTGGCTCGAAGTCACCAGCGGCCCCCTCGGCAGCGGCAATGCGACGTGCCCCGCCAGCCCCGAAGTGTGGCTCTCATGCAGCGAGGGGAAAATGTGGAGCATCATCGAGGTGGATACCACCGGCCCTCTGCCCAAGCTCGCCTACGAGCTATGGCACGTCACCGGCGGCAGGACCGAGCGCCGCGAACTCTCATGGGAGGAGGTCAACGGTCGTGCCAAGATCGCCCCATCCCCACCGCTCCCAAAAGGCGCAACCCCTGCGGCGAAAAAGGCGAAGTAGAGCGCGCTGTTTTGGCCCCAGGTGTGATTAAGAGTGGAATGGATTGAAGTCGCGACAGCGACAAGGAGCGGCGACATTCCTGTCGCTGTCCTGAAAGCGCGAAGCGCCCAATTTCGAGCACCGTGCAGATACCGAGAGCCGTGCGAAACTGATTGGGCGCTTCGCGCTATAGTTACAGCGACAGGAATGTCGCCGCTCCTTGTGCGCTTCGCGCTATTCCACGTTTAATCACACCCTTCTGTGCGTTCCGTGGACATGAAAACTTTACTGCGCAGCGGAAAACGCGCACGCATAGCGCGATGCACGACGCCCGTAACCGGCCACTTCGCGACTTGCGCCTGTCCGTCACGGACCGGTGCAATTTCCGCTGCCGATATTGTATGCCGCGCGAGGTCTTCGGGCGCGGCTACGACTTCCTGCCGCGTGCGGAGATTCTCTCGCTGGAGGAATGTGCGCGGCTCGTCCGTATCTTCGCATCGCTCGGCATGGAGAAGCTGCGGCTCACCGGCGGCGAACCGCTCCTGCGGCGCAATGTGGAGGCGCTCATCGGCATGGTGCGCGGCACGCCGGGGCTGCAAGACATCGCGCTCACCACGAACGGCTCCGTCCTTTCCGAAAAAGCCCGCGCACTCCGCGAGGCCGGGCTGCACCGCCTCACCGTGAGCCTCGACGCGCTGGACGACGCCACCTTCCGCGCGATGAACGACGCCGACTTCCCCGTCGCCCGCGTGCTCGACGGGATCGATGCCGCGCTGGCGGCGGGCTTCTCGCCCATTAAGATCAACATGGTCGTAAAGCGCGGCGTGAACGACGACCAGATCGCCGCGATGGCGCACCGCTTCTCCGGCCCGCAATACGTCCTGCGCATGATCGAGTTCATGGACGTAGGAAACTCGAACGGCTGGCGCATGGCCGACGTCGTCCCCGCCGCCGAAATCGCCGAGCGCACCGAGTTGTCCCTCACCCCGCTCGCGCCCAACTACGAAGGCGAGACCGCCCTCCGCTACCGCACGCCCGGCGGCGGCGAGCTGGGCATCATCGCCAGCGTCACGCGCCCCTTTTGCAAAGGCTGCACGCGCGCCCGACTCACAGCGGACGGTAAGCTTTTCACCTGCCTATTTTCCGCCCACGGCCACGACCTCCGCGCCCCACTGCGCAACGGCGCGAGCGATGCGGACATCGCCGCGCTCATCGGCGGCATCTGGGGCAAGCGGGACGACCGCTACTCCGAACTACGCACCAGCGAGACGGCGGCGCTGCCCAAGGCCGAGATGTCGCTCCTCGGCGGGTAGCAGAGTTTTACCGCCGCTTAACAACATCCCGATAGTCGCGCTACTCCTTCTTCGGCTTGGGCGCTGGCTTCGGCTCGGCTTTCGCTGCGGAAAACTGGCGGTGGTCGCCTTCGCCACGGCGCATCTGGAAGGGGACACTCTTGACGATTTCAAGGACGAGCGCGCTGAACTTCGCGCCGCCTTTGTCCACAGCTTCTGCGATCTTATCGACGGTCGGGCGGTCGTAGTATTCGAGGCCGCGCCCCATGGCGTAGGTGAGCATTTTCTCGCTGACGCAGTGGAGGAACTCGCCGCGCTTTTGCTTCAGCAGCACGTCGCGGAGTTCGGTGGCGTTGAGGAACTTTTCGCCGCTGACGAGTTGCCCTGCCGTCTCGATGGCTGCGCCGCTGTCGGTGTTGCGCCATGCGCCGATGGGGTCGAAGTTTTCTAGCGCGAAGCCGATGTCGTCCATGCGGGCGTGGCATCCGGCGCAGAGGGGTTCTTTTCGGTGCATCTCCATTTTTTGCCGGAGCGAGCCTTTGAGCTCGGGGCGCTTTGGGTCGTTGAGATCCGGCACATCGGGCGGCGCTGGGGGCGGGGGAGTGCCGAGGATGTTTTCGAGGACGAATTTGCCGCGCTTCACCGGGCTGGTGCGCGTGGGATTGGAGGTGAGCGCGAGGAAGGAGCCGTGGCCGAGGATGCCGCCGGGGCGCTTGGCGGGGACTTTGACTTTGACGAAGGCTTCGCCCTCCACGCCGTCGATGCCGTAGATGCGGGCGAGGCGCTCGTTGACGAATGTGTAGTCGGCCCCGAGGAGGTCGGTGATGGGCCGGTCTTCACGCATGATGTGGTCGAAGAGCAGCTCGGTTTCGCGCTCCATTGCGAGGGCGAGGTCGCGGTTCCAGTCGCGGAAAGTTTTCGGGTCGGGCTGGATGGAAAGGAGGTTGCGCGTTTGCAGCCATTGGCCGGCGAAGTTGTTGATGAGGGACTCGGAGCGCGGGTCTTTGATCATGCGCTGGACTTGGGCGGCGAGGTTCTTGCGCAGCGTGCCGGCCCCCGCTTGGAGGAAGAGTTCGCCGTCGGGCATCGTGCTCCACAGGAAGTAGGAGAGGCGCGAGGCCAGCGCCCATTCGTTGATGGGGTGGGCGCGTTTCGGGTTGTCGGGCTCGGGCTGGAGTTCGCCGCGAAATAGGAAGTGCGGGGAGACGAGAATGGCGGTGAGCGCGGTCTGGACGCTCTGCTCGAAGTTCCCGCCCTTTTTGCCAGCGGTGCGGTAGATGAAGAGGAAGCGTTCGATTTCGTGCGGAGCAAGTGGACGGCGAAATGCGCGTGCGGCGAAGTTGGTGATGATCATGCGCGAGGCAACGTTGAGGTCGCGCTGGCCTTTGCCGGGGGCGAAGAGGCGGAGCTGCGTCGGGGGCGCGGTGACGGGTTTGGCCGGGGTGAGGAGTTCCACTTTGCGAAGCGTGACGATGCGCTTCCTCGGCTTGCCGTCTTTCATCTCGGGCTGGGCGAGGGGATTCGCGACGCGGAAAGTGAGCGTCTGTTTTCCAGCAGCGACGGCATTTACGACGAGGCGGTGCTTGGCGACGTTGTCGGGCTCTACGGGGAACGGGGGGACGATGACGTTTTGCCCTGCGAGTGTTAGGGCGAGCTTCGTGGCTTCGCCGCCGACACGGGGACCGACGGCTTCAATGCGGAGCGTGTATTGGCCGGGCACGGGGAGGTCCAAGGTGATGCTGGCCTCCGCTTCATCCACCCGGCGGGAGGACGACGTATTGCCTTTTTCCGGGCCACCTTTGAGCGCGAGAAGGTCCACGGAGATTTTCTCAGAGCGCGGCTTGTGGTCGTTAAGAATGGCGGCACTCATGATTTTTTCCGCCGCTGCGAGGTATCGTTCGAAAAGGACGGGCGGGAGCGAGAGCACGTCGCCGATGTTGTCGAAGCCGTAGCCCGAGTCATCCGCCGGAAAGTCCGCTGCGGGCTCGAAGTCGATGCCCACCAGATCGCGGATGGTGTTGTTGTATTCCACGCGATTGAGTCGCCGGAGTGTGACGCGGCCTGGGTCGGGATTGTTCGGGTCGGTGACGAAGACCTCGGCCTGAATCCATTTGATGAGCTTTTCCCGCTCTTCGAGTGTCGGCTGTTTGTCCTCGTCGTCCGGCGGCATCGCGCCGGAGCGCAGGTTCTCCAGCACGGCATCCCACGTCTTGAAATCTTTCGCCGCACCATCGGCGGAGGCGACGGTATCGAGCACGATGCCGCCCTTCTTTTTTGTGCCCGCGTGGCATTTGAAACAATACGTGTCCAAGAGTGGGCGTATCTCTTTCCCAAAATCGGCAGCGCTCGCCGCGGAGGCGGCGATGAGTGTGAGTGCGATGAATCGGACGACGGACATGAGTGTGCGAATGTAACTGAGTTTTTGGCGGATAGGGAATGACAAAGCCCAACGCTCTTGCCACTCGCACTGCGATTCCCTTGAGTGCCGCCATGATCGCAATCCGCCATCTCCAACTCGCTGCCGCAACTGCGCTGGCTTTTCCCCAGCTCGCTCACTGCGCCGACACCAAACCGAAAGACACTTCCGTGACCACTGCTCCGAAACACACCAACCGCCTCGCGAAGGAAAAGTCGCCCTATTTACTCCAGCACCAGCACAACCCGGTGGACTGGTTCCCGTGGGGCGCGGAGGCTTTTGAAAAGGCGAAGAAGGAGAACAAGCCCATCTTCCTCAGCATCGGCTACAGCACTTGCCACTGGTGTCACGTCATGGAGCGCGAGTCTTTTGAGAATGAGGCCATCGCGGCGATCATGAACGCGAACTTCGTCTGTATAAAAGTGGACCGCGAGGAGCGGCCCGACGTGGACAAAGTGTATATGACGTTCGTGCAGGCGACGACGGGCAGCGGCGGCTGGCCGCTGAATGTGTGGCTCACGCCGGACCTCAAGCCGTTTGTCGGTGGTACGTATTTCCCGCCGGAGAGTCGCGGGAGTCGCCCCGGTTTCCCTGCCGTCTTGAAGCAGCTCGCTGACGGTTGGGCGAAGGATAGCAAAGGCATCGTCGAGCACGGCAACGAAGTCGCCAAGCAGCTCGCCGCCTACACCGCCAGCACGCCGAGCAAAGTCGAAGTGAGCGCAAAAGCCGCGCTGACTAAAGGGCAGACCCAGCTCGTGCAGACGTTCGATGCGGACCTTGGCGGATTCGGCGGAGCGCCGAAGTTTCCGCAGCCGAGCAACCTCGCATTCCTCTTCCGCATGGCCGTGCGCAAGGGGCTCGGCGAAACGCCGGAGGCAGAGGAACGCGACCGCGCCGTGGCGGGGAAGATGGCGCTCATCACCCTCGGGAAGATGGCGGATGGCGGGATGCACGATCATCTCGGCGGCGGCTTTCACCGCTACTCAGTGGACCGCTTTTGGCACGTCCCCCACTACGAGAAGATGGCATACGATCAGGGCCAGCTCGCGCGCAATTACCTAGACGCATTCCAGCTCACCCACGATGCGCGCTGGGAGAAAGTGGCGCGCGGCATCCTCGACTACACCCTCCGCGAGCTGACGGATAAAGAAGGCGGCTTTTACTCTGCCGAAGACGCCGACAGCCTCGAAGCCGGGCACGCCGAGAAGAAAGAGGGCGCGTTTTACGTATGGACGAAAGCCGAGATAGACGCCGCCCTCGGCGAAGATGCAGCGCTCTTTAGCACAGCATACGGCGTCGTGGCGGATGGCAATTCGCCCGCAGGCAGCGACCCGCTCGGCGAGCTGAAAGGCAAGAACACGCTCATCCTGCGCAAGACCGTCGGCGAGCTGGCGAAGGACGCTGGCAAGCCGGAGGCGGAGATTGAAAAGACGCTCGCCGCCGCTCGCGCAAAGCTCTTCGCCCTCCGCGCCAAACGCCCGCGCCCGCACCTCGACGACAAGATCATCGTCGCGTGGAACGGCCTGATGATTTCCGCCTTCGCCCGCGCTGCGCAAGTGCTCGACGAGCCACGCTACACCGCCGCCGCGCAAGCCAGCGCCCGCTTTATAAAAGCGAAGCTGTGGCGCGATGGCGCGCTCACCCGCAGCTACCGGCACGAGCCCAGCAACGCCGCAGGGTTTGCCGATGACTACGCCTCGCTCATCGCGGGGTTGCTCGATTTATACGAGACGGATTTCGACACGCAATGGATCGCTTGGGCGGTGGACTTGCAGGCGAAGATGGATGCCGTCTTTTACGACAAGGAGCACGGCGGCTACTTCCAGACGCCCGCCGCGCAGAGCGACATCCTCTTCCGCTCCAAAGAAGACCACGATGGAGCCGAGCCCGCCGCCAGCAGCGTCGCCGCGCTGAACCTCATCCGCCTCGCGCAACTCACCGATTCCAAAGAGCTACGCCAGCGCGCCGAGAAGACCATCGCCAGCATGGGCGAGGTCCTCGACAAGCGGCCAAGCGCGCTCACCCAGATGCTCTGCGCGGTGGATTCCTCCATGTCGAAAGGCCGCCAGATCGTCATCGCCGGCACGCCCGGAGCGGACGACACGAAGGCGCTCATCCGCGAAGCCCGCGCCCAGTTTGCGCCCAATCAGCTCGTCATCCTCGCCGACGGCGGCGCTGGCCAGGCATGGATCGGCAAGCGCAACGCCGCCATCGCCGACATGAAGCCGAAGGACGGAAAAGCCGCCGCCTATGTCTGCGAAGACTTTGCCTGCAAAGCGCCGGAGACCGATCCCGCGAAGCTGCGGGAGATGCTCAAGAAGTAGGGAAGAGTCCGCTCCGCGCATCACTATCGGGAGAGGATGGCCGAGCCTTCGCCTTAGCGAGGACGATGAGGTGCTCCAGCTTCATGTAGTCCTCTAGCTCCAGCTTCTCCTCGGGCAAAAGTCCCGACTCCTTTTCCTTCTCAATCAGCATCCAGACTCGATTGCGGGCGCTCTCGGAGGAGTGGTAGCCTGCGAGTGCGGGTGAAGGAATGTTCCCCACGAGAAAATCCAGAAGTTCATCAGCAGCGTTCATGATGCGGCAGTGTATGTGCGACGTTGGGGTTTGCGCAAGAGCGTCGCCGCTTACTTCAGCCGCACAATCCCGCTGCCCTTCTGGATTTTTCCGATCACTTTTCCACCCACGATCTTCGTCACCGCCTTCACGTCTTTCTCCGCGACGACGATGCACATGCCGATGCCCATGTTGAAGACCTGATACATCTCCGCATGGTCCACTTTCCCCCCTCGTTCGATGTGCTGGAAAATAGCGGGGACTTTCCACGAAGCCGTATCGATGAGCGCATCCACCGTCTTCGGGAGGACGCGCGGGAAATTATCCACGAGCCCGCCGCCGGTGATGTGTGCGAGCCCTTTCACGAGGCCGTGCGGGAGCTTTGCCAGCGCGGGCTGGTAGTTTTTGTGGACGCGCATCAGCTCCTCGCCGACGGTGCCGGTGACGCCTTCGAGCTTGTCCGTGAGCTTGAGCTTCATGTCTTCGAAGAGCACCTTGCGAGCGAGCGTGTAGCCGTTCGTGTGCAGGCCGTTGGAGGCGAGACCGATGACGACATCGCCCACTTTGATCTTCGAGCCGTCGATGCTTTTCGCCTTATCCACCACGCCGATGATCGTGCCCACGAGGTCGTATTCGCCCGGCGCATACATGCCCGGCATTTGCGCTGTCTCGCCGCCCACGATGGCGCACTTCGCGGCTTTGCACGCCTTGGCGAAGCCCTTGAGCAGCGCCTCGAAAACGACGGGCTCCAGCTTCGCAGCGCCGATGTAGTCTAGGAAAAAGAGTGGTTTTGCTCCGATGACGGCAATGTCGTTGATGCAGTGGTTCACGAGGCACTGCCCCACCGTGTCATGACTGCCCGTGGCAAAAGCGATCTTCAGTTTCGTCCCCACGCCGTCCACCGACGACACGAGCACGGGGTCTTTCATCCCTTTGAAATTGGGACGGAAAAGTCCACCGAAGCCGCCGATTTTGCCCAGCACTTCTGGCCCATGAGTTCCCTTCACGAGAGCCTGGATGCCGCTTTTCACGCGGTTCCCGAGGTCCACATCCACGCCCGCGGCGGCGTAGGCTTTTGTCTTTGGTTGAGTGCTTTTGCTGGCTGCTTTTTTGGAATTCATCGAAGCCCCCTTTTTCATCGCTTCGTCGCCGCGAGGCAATCCACATCTTCATTTTCGGAGGAACAAAGCAGCTCCGTCTCGCTGTCTCGGGTTGCTGGGGAAAGGTTGGCTTCCGCAGCGAAAATGCCGCTCTTTACATAAGCTTCACGATTTTCCGGCGTGTATTTTTGCACAAACAGGAGGTCGGTGGAGTTTAACCCGTTGAAATAGTCCGCTCCACGACTGGTGCGGGTTTCATTCAAAAACCAATACTATGAACACAAATAAAGCACTCATCACCGCCGTGGCGCTCGTCGTCTCCGGCTTCACACTGTCGGCCCAAGACCGGCCCAATCCCGAACGCCCGCCGGGCGACGCTCCGCGTGGAGAACGCGCACCAAACCCGACGCCGCAACGCCCGATGGCGACGATGTTTGGTCGGCTCGATGCCAATCATGACGGGGCGATTGACTCGGCGGAGATCGACGCTCTGCGCAAGCTGGATCGCAATGGCGACGGGAAGATCACGCCGGATGAGTTTCGCCCAGCCGGGCAGCAGGAAGGCGCTCGTCGCGTCGAGGGAGAGCGTCGTAAGGAAGGATCTCCTCGTGTGGAAGGCGAACGCCGGGGGCCGAGTCCAGAGGGTGTCCGCCGTGACGGGGAGCGGCCTAGCCCGGAGGGGCCCCGAGATATGCAGCGTCCGCATGATGAACGGATGCGTCGTGACTTCCGCCAGGACGCCCGCTCCCACGGGAATGAGCCGCGCCGTGAAGACCCTCGCCGATTTGAGCCGAAGCAGGCGTTCCGTGGGGACGGTCGGCAGGGGCCGATGCAAGGCGAGTTTCGCAGGCCGATGCCGATGGGCGATCCGCAACCGATGGGGCGTCCGTCGTTCGGCCAGGAGGGAAGGAATCCGATGCCTCCGCAGTTTAATCGACCGCAGGGACCAGGGGGCGATCAGCGCGGCGGCCCGCAAATGCGCGACCGCAAGCCGATGCCGCCGCAGTTTAACCGACCGATGCCGCCACAAGGTGGGCAGCCGCAGGGACCGCGCGGAGAGCATCGCGGCGGTCAGGAAATGCGAGGGCAGGGGAATCAGCAGTTTCCGCCGCAAGGTCCACGGGGTTTTGGGCGCGATGAGCAGGGCGAGCGAGGTCCGCGTCCGCAGCCGCCGCAAGGGCCTTTTTAAACGGCAGCTTTGTGCATCTCGGTGCGCAGTTCCTTGCTGGTGGAGATTGTCTTCGCCAGCAGGTTCTCCACCGTGGGGCGGGCTTGGGCACGGACGTAAATCTGGTAGCTGAAGAGCCCGCGAAGGAAGGGCAGGCGGATGAACGCCTGATTGATGAGCATGACGATGCGGCTGAAAATACCCGCGCCGAGCACTTTGGGATACGGGGCAGGAATGCCCCGTATCTCCAGAATGTCGTAGCCCGTTTGCTCGAACAAATCGCGCAGGCTTCGGAAGGTGAAGAGGCGCGTGTGGGTGCGATCGAGAATGCCCTTTCGTCCGTAGTTGAATTGCCCGATGAGGAGCATAAAGCGGGTGACGAAGAACCCGATGTTTGCAGTGGTGAGGATGAGTTCAGGGCGCTTGTGCTCGGCTCGCTCGCGGAGCGTTTCCATGAAGACCTCGGGGTCTTTCAAGTGCTCGATAATATCGAGCAGGAATATCTGGTCGTAGTCCGATACTTTCACCGGGCATGGCTGACCGTCGATGTCCCACTTTTTGTAGTCCACATTGGGGAGGTCGCTGGTGTCCTTGGAATACTGGTCGAGGCCCGTGACGTGGGCGGCATCTTTCGCCATGAGTTCGGCGACGTAGCCGCGCCCGCAGCCAACATCGAGGACGCGCGCGCCTTTCTTCACGGAGCAAAGCGCGAGGGTGTGGCTGGAGCGAAAGCCGAGCTTGAGGTCGTAGGTTTCCTCGACCGCACCGACGTCGAACTTGCGATCGTAGAGCAAGTTTTTGCGGTGCATCGCAGCGCGGATCATCGTCTTGAAGCAGTCCCATGCATACTTAAAGCCGTTCACGTTGCACACTTCGTCGCCATAGAAAGTGGGGATCGGAATCTCGGCGATGCGGAGGTTGGCGAAATGGAGTTGGACGATGATGTCTGTGTCGAAGTGGAAGTCGTTCGAGTTGCGCTCAAAAGGGATGCGCTTCAGCGCCGCCGTGGAGTAGAGCCGGTAGCCGCTGTGAAATTCGCTCAGTTGCGTGCCGAGCATGATGTTCTGATAGCTCGTGAGGACTTGATTGCCGATCCATTTATACATGGGCATCCCGCCGGTGAGCGCGTCCTGCTTTTTGAGCATTCGCGAGCCGAAAACAGCATCCGCTGTTTCGTTGATGAGCGGGGCCAGCAACGCGGGGAGCTTCTCAGGCGCATATTGCCCGTCGCCGTGGACGAGGGCGACGATGTCGAATCCGTTCTCGATGGCGTAGCGGTATCCGAGTTTTTGATTCCCTCCGTAGCCTTGGTTCACAGGATTTCGCAGCGTCACGATGCGTAGATCGTCGCTGCCTGTTTCGTATTTCACGCCTTGAGCGAAGGTTTGATCTTTCGATGAATCGTCGATGATAAGCACCTCCACATTCTTGTTCCGCATGGAAGCAGGAATGCGGTTCAAGACACTGCTGATGGTCTTCTCCGCGTTATAGGCGACGATGAAAATGAGGACGCGCTTTTGCGCGAAGTCGATGGTTTCTGACATGATTGGGCAGGGCCGTTGTAGCCAAAACAGTGCCGGGGGGAAGTGTGCATTGCGAGATTGGCAGGGCGCGTGCGAAATCCCTGACTAGATGACTGGCTTCTCGCTCCCGTTTCGGGCGCGGCGTTCGGCGACGAGCTTCATCACCGCACCGGTGGCGAGCACGACCAGCAGGAGCGCGCCGGTGAGCATTCCGGCCTTTTCGCTGGGGTCCGATGTGCCGGTGAACTTCAAGCCGTTCGTCATCACCGCCACCGCCAACCAGCCGAGCAGTGTGCCGTGAATCGTCCCGACGCCACCAAAGATGCTCGTGCCTCCCAGCACCACGGCCGTGATTGCCGCCAGCTCGTAGCCGACTCCGGCACTCGCTCGCGCTTCCGTGACGCGCGATACGAAAATCACCGCCGCCAGCCCCGCCACTGTCCCTGCCATGGTGTATGCAAGCGCCAGCCTTTTCTGGACTGGAATGCCCGCAAACCTCGCCCCTTCCGGCGCGAAACCTATCGCGCGAAATGATCGCCCATACGTCGTACGATGCACGAGCACCCAAGCGCCGACTGCGACCACCCCAAACACCCAAGCCTGCACCGGCACCCCGAGCACGAAGCCATTGCCCAGTGCGAGAAAAGACTCGGGGAAATTCGTGTAAGATTTCGTCCCTCCAGTCAGCGCTTCCGCCAGCCCACGAAAAAGCGAGAATGTCCCTAGCGTGACAATCAGTGGCGGCAGCCTGAGCCGCGTGATTAACGCCGCGTTGAGCCCGCCGCCAAGCGCGCCGACCCCGATTGCGCCGAGCGCTGCGAGCCACGGCGAAAGGCCCGCATCTTTCCACAGCATCCCAAAAGCGACGGCGCAAAGTCCCATCAGCGACCCGACGGATAGATCGATCCCCGCCATTAAAATGATGGGCGTCATCACCAGCGCGAGCAGTCCGATTTCCACAGACTGCCGGACGATGTTTGCGACGTTTGCCCCCGTGAGAAATCTGCGCCCGATGAAATGAAACAACAACACTTCCGCGATGAGCACTGCCAGCAGCACCGTCTCATGGCGCGCGAAAATGGATTTGCTGGATTGGCTCATCGACCCCCCATGATTTTCACCCCTGCGGGTAAAGCAGCACGCGGTCGTGGACGATGAGCATGATGTCGGGGCGTCCGTCGCCCGTCATGTCGCGGACGATGACTTCGCGGACTCCCGTTTCGCCTTTGCGGCCTCGGAAGTGGATGTTCATCTCGAAGAGGACGAAGTGCATCATACTCTTCCACGGCATTCCAGCGGCGGCAGGCGAGAGGAGTTCCATGAGGTGGCTGGTGCGGTCGAAGGCGATGACTTCGCCCTTTCCATCGCCGTCGAGATCGGAGGTAAGGGCTTGGGAGTAGGCGCAGTTTTTCAGGTCGGTGTCGTAGGTATCTACGGCTTCGAGGCGCGCACCGTTGGCGGAAAATGGCGCGGTCCAAAAACGCTCGCGGCCTGCGACGAGGAGTTGCGGAGTCTTCGCGAGCGTCATGGCAAAGACTTCGATGGGCTCGCCGGGGGCCCCTTGCAAGCGGCGGGTGACGCGATAGACGCCGGTAGCGTCTTTTTTCATCACTTGGAAAAACGGGGTGCCGGTTTCGGAGAATACGAGTTCCGGTTTGCCGTCGGCGTCGGTGTCCACAAATGCGGGCGTGCCGAGTTTGTTGTCGGCTTGGCGGGCGTTGAATTGGTCCACCACAGCGACATCGGTATTGTCGGGGCTGAGGCGGATGGAGCGCGCATAGCCTGCGGCGGCGGCGATGATCTCGGCGCGCTTGTCGCCGTCGAGGTCCACGAGCGCGATGCGATCGGGCGCGAGGTCGGTGAGTTGGGAGCGGATGTTCGCAGTCTCTTTCAGCGGCGCGCCGAGCCCTTCTTCCGTGCCGGGTAAAATGAGCGCGGCTTCGCGAGGGAGCATCACGAGGAGGTCGGCGCGGCCATCGCCCGAGAGATCGCCCGCAGCCATGCCGATGGGTTCGCGCTTGAGGGTGCCGAGCGGGCGCTCGGTGGAAGTCCACTTTGTGCCGTCCGCAGTGCTTATCGTGTCCATGCGCCAGACGCTTTTTTCATCCACGAGGATTGCGGCTTTTTCGCCGAGTGCAGTGATGGCGACGGGCTCGCCTTTGATCGCTACGGAGGTGGGGAACTCCAGCCGTCCGTCGTCCGTGAGCTTCGCGATGCCGAGCCCTTCTTTGCGGCTCACGACTGCGAGCGCCACGCGCTTCGAGCCGGGCAGCGCGACTGCGGCGATGCCCGAGATGCCGGAGAACGACGGGAACGTGCGCGGCTCGGCGAACGTGCCATCGGGCTGCTGGAGGAAGAGCGCGATTTGCGCGGCCTTGCTATCTGCCATCGCGAAATCCGCGAGGCCGTCTCCATTAAAATCGCCGACGGTGTGCGCGGCGGACTTCATCCCGCTGGGCACATTATAGACCGTGGAGAGCAGCGTATCGCTCGCATCCCCGGCCCCGCTGGCGGTGAATGCGTGGCGCTCGATGATCTGCGACTTTGCGTTCACTTTTGTAAAGAGCAGCCGCCCTTTCGCATCGCGCGAAGTCGTCGCGGCGTACGCGGGCACCGAGTAAGGCAGCGAGACTTCCGCCGAGAAAACGCCGGGCGCAATTTGCCGCCGCCAGCGCAGTGTGCCGTCGCCACCGCCGGCCAAATACAGGAGGTCCACCTTGCCATCGCCATCCGCGTCTTCGGCGAAAAGCTGGCCCATCTTATCCTCGCCGGTGAGGTGCACTTGTGGGTCGCCAAAGCCGCCCGTTTGCTTTTGCAAAAAGACGAGCAGCTTCCCTTTGCCGAGCACGGCGAGGTCGCTCCGTCCGTCGCCGTTGAGATCCGCCGTCTGGAGATGCTGCGTGCCTTGGAGCGCCTCGAAGTCTTTGTATTTCCACGTCTTCGTGAACGTCCCGTCTGCCGCCTGAAAGCGCACGACGAGCGCGTCCTCGACGCCCGTGAGCGCGAGGTCGGGCCGCTTGTCGCCGTCGAAATCGCCCGCCACCATCGCATGATGCCGCTGGTCCGCAGGCAGCGAGACTTTCTCGAAGCGCGAGTCTTCCACCACGGGCTCCCAGCGATCTCTGCTCACCGCGCGGCGTGCGTTTTTCCCCGCCGCCTCACCCGGCGCACGCTGGTAGAGCAGGACGAGTTTAGCGTTCTCGTTATTGATGAGCGCCACGTCCAGCTTCCCATCCCCGTCTAAATCAACGACGGCAGGCGAGCGCGTGTCCCAAGTGACTTTGGCGATCTCCGGCCCGCCGAGCTGGAGCTCCGCCGCGACGCACGAAGCGGCGAGTGAGAGAGCGAGGGCTGCGCGTCTCATTTCTTCTTCTCAGCGATGTGCAGCCGGACGCGGAAGGAGTTGTCGTCCTTGTATTGGCGCATCCCGATGACGATGGGGAGGTTCATCTTTTTCGGAAGGTCTTTGAGATTGATTAGCTCGCTGAGCCCCGGCACTTCGCCGAGTCCGCTCGCCATCTCCAAGAGCTTGTCGAGCGTCGGCCCGAGGTCGAGGAAGGTGCTGCCGTCGTCACCGCCGGGAAGTCCCTCAAACGCCGACTTCACCACTGGCTGCGCGAAAAGGTGGTCGTCGCCGGGCTTTGCGAGGCGCGTGATCACTTTCTCCAGCAACGTTTGCGGCCCCATGCTGAGGATGAACCAGTCGTCCGTGAAGATGTAGCCCATTGGCGCTTCCTTCATGTTGTTGATGCTCACGCCTTGGAACTCCCGCTTTTCAAACATCGCCCCATCCGGCGCCGATTTGTTAATGAGCGTGTTCACCGCGAGTTCGACCGTCTTCCTGTCCTTGATCTTGATTCCCACAATCGTCGGCTCCAGCTCCTCCTCCTCATCGTCCTCCTTCTTGGTCGCGCCTTCTTTCAGCGGCTCGCTGGCGCTGATAAAGTCCGGCCCGATATTGGCGATGATGTCCTTGCGGATGTCCACGCCCGTCTGCTTCTTCAGTTCATCGATCTGCGTGCCGATCATGTCGCCCATCGCCGGGACGGCTTCTTTCATCAGCCCCTCGATCGCCGCCAGCATCTTGTCGAAATAGATCGTGCTGTGGCTGCCGCTATCCGCATCCGGTGGGAGAAAGTTCGGGACGATCCCAGGGCCGTCCGTCGCGAAGACTTTCATGATGCCGGGGTTGTCGTGAAAGGTGACGCCGAACTCCATGTCCGAGCGGTTCTTCGACAGGTCCAGCGTGAAGTAAATGAAGTCCAGCTTGTGCAGCCCAAGCGCACGGACGAAAGAGAGCCCCTGCCCAGCGCCCGCTCCGCCTTCCTTCGCCGCCATATTCATCCCCGACTTCACCGCCGAGCCGATGTCGAAGTAGGAAACCATATCGCTATCCTTCGCCGACTTCGCCAGCGCCGCGTGGCGTGGCGACTCCGCGAGCGACTTGCCGCCTTTCTTCACGCGGTCCACAGAAGCCTTAAGCCCTTCTTCGCTAAAAGAAACCACCATCGCCCCATCAATCAGCGCGTAGCCGGGGCTCTCGATCAAGGACTTCGCGCCCTTTTTCAGCTTCCACACATGCAGCTTCACGCCCGCGTAATCCTCCGCCGTCGCATTATACTCATCCGGGAACTTCGCAAACGGGATCGGGCTGGCCGCAGCCGCAGGCATCTTCACCAGCTCGCCAAACATCCGCCCGTAGCTGCGCACGATCTTCTCCGCCAGCGCCTCATCGCCCGAGAAGTCCATCGCCAACGTCACATCGAAAAGCCCCTTCGGCAGCTCCGGCGCACCAGCTCCTCCCCTATTCGCAAAGCCCATAAACAGCGCCGCAAAATCAATCTTCGCCCCCGCCGCCGACCCACCGCTAAACTTCTTAAACACCTCATCCACCGAGAGCCCCGTCTCCTCCTTGAAAATCTTGTCGATCTTCACCTTGTTCTCCGCAGTCTTCGCGATCCAAGGAGCCATCACCTTCTCCAGCCCCGAGCCCACGAGAATCTTCTTCAGCGGATGCTCATCCAGTTGCTCAAACAAACGCGCATCCTTCGCGCTGGAGAAGACAGTCACGTCCTCCGGCAGCAAAGTGGCGAGGTTTTCGACGGCACGGACTGGCAGCCAAGAAGCGGCCAGCACGACGAGAGTGCAGATGCGGTATTTCATAGATTGGATAGATTACTTAGAGCGCGGCGGGCGGTTGTAGCGGAAGCCCGAGTTCGGGTTTGCCGGGTCGAAAGCGAACGCCTCCCGGTTGTGCAAGAACAACTTCAAAATGTCCGAAGGAATCGCAAACCCCAGCCCCTCCGCCCCCGGCGATACGATCTTCATGTTATTCACGCCCACCACTTCCCCCTTCAGATTAAACAGCGGCCCGCCCGAGTTGCCGGGATTTATCTGCGTCGTCGTCTGGATGAAAATATGCCCATCCTCCACCCGATTCTTCAGCGAAATAATCCCTTGCGAAACCGTCCGCTCCAGCCCCAGCGGCGCACCAATCGCAAACACCGGCATCCCTTGCCGTAGCTCATCCGAGGCCCCCAGCGGCACCGTCGGGAACCGCGTCTTATCCCCCGTCTCGATCTTCAGCAGCGCCAAATCCATCTCCGCATTCGCCGCCACGATCCGCACATTCCCCCACGTCTTCTTATCCATCCCCTTATTCCCTTGCCCGAACACCGTGATGGTAATCTCGCTCTCCCCCGCAATGACGTGGTCGTTCGTAATCAAATACCCATCCTCATGAATCATAAACCCCGACCCTAGCCCGCCCGGCGTCTTCACCAGCACCACGCGGTCGCCGATAGCATTCACCAAATCCTTCACCGCCTGCGGGCGAGCCGTCGGGTCCTGGCGAAACAGCTCATCGCCCACCGCTGTCGTCGGCGCAGCGCCCGGAGCATCCTTCGTCACCCGCGTGATCACCTCCCGAGGAATCGTCAGCACCGAGAACCCCAAATCCACCACCACCCGCTCCGCAGTATCCGCCAGAATCTCCCCACGCACCGCACCGCCTTGATTCAACTCCACCGTAGCCGGAGCAGCGGCGGCATGGGAGGCAATGATGAGTGCCGCAGTGGCGATACGAAAAAATGGAGAGTTCATTAGAAACGAGCGCGCATCATTTGCAGGAGCGTGCAGTTGGAAAGGAAATTGTTCGCGAAAAATCCTGATTGCATGGCGAGATGAAAAGAGGGGGAGTTGAGTCGAGCGCAGCACAAACCCGAGATGGCATTGGCGAAGGGAGGTCGAAAATGCAGAACATGGGGCGAAGCCCGACCGGGCGGCGGCAGCGGACGGGGACGGTGCCATCGTCGGTGAAAGTAAGACGGCTTTCCAAGCCGTCGTTCGCGGTGGGACGGCTTGGAAAGCCGTCTTACTTTAGGGCGTTTTTCCTCACGGGGTTTGCAGTCGGTAGAATCGCTGTGCGCTGCCGCTGGTGTCGGTGAATTGCACGGTGGCGTCCGCGTTTGTCGCGGCGTGGGTGGTGAGGGGGAGCCAAGTGCCGGTGGTGAGTGAGTCGCGGTAGGTGATGCGGTAGGTGCGGCCAGCGAGGGCGGTGTGGGCGAGGGTGACTTGGCCGGTGGCGGTGAGCGTGAGGACGCTGGCGGAGTTGCGCGGGTCGGTGCCGGCGAGGTATTCGGCGGCGTTGGGCTGGCCGTCGCCGTCCGTGTCGGTGGTGGCGGCGGTGAGGGTGGGCAATTGGTCGAGGGCGTTCGTTTTCTCCCAGGCGTCGGGGAGTCCGTCGGCGTCGGTGTCGATGAATGTGAGCGCGGTGCTGACGACGGAGAATGTCTGCGTGCCGGTGACTGCGCCGTGGACATCATAGCCAGTGAGGGTGACGACGTTTGTGCCGAGGAGGAGGGGCATGGTGGCTGTCCAGTCGTTGAGGGCGGGGAATGTGACATCGACAACGCCGCCGGGGCCGCTGAGCTGGACGGTGGCGGAGCCCCACGGGGCGGTGCCGCTGAGGGCGAGCGAGGTGGCGGCGGTGAGGGTGCCGTTTGCGGGGGGGCTGGTGATGGTGAGGGCGGTTTGGGCGGGGAGTTGGCCGAGGACGTAGGTGCGGCGGTCGCCGATGTAGGTGAGGAGGCTGCTGTAGTCTTGGCCGGGGGTGAAGTTGTCGTAGTGATTGGTCCAATACGCCATGTAGGTGGTGTTGAAGGTGGTGGCGCAGATGTCCTGCAAGTGGGCGTAGTAGAGGCGGAGGTATTGGGGGCGCTGGAGGACGGTGGTGGTGATTTGGTCGCCGAAGATGGAGGCGTTGGTGGCCTGGATGAAGGCGAAGTCCCAATCCCACGGGAGGGCGAGGAGGCGACCATCGGCGGGGCGCTGGTAGAGGTAGAGGTTGTGGTTGTTTCCACGGGTGTAGGCGTCGCCGATGCCGCAGAGGGTCTGAAGGGCGAAGCAGCGCGCCCATTCGCTGCCATCAATGAGGGGGGCGACGGCGGCATCGAGGGCGGCGCCGGTATTTGAAAATGCCTGGCCAAGGGCGATGACGGCGTCCCAGTCGTCGCGCTCGGTCTGGTTTTCGTGGAGGAAGAACCAGCGGTAGCTTTCCTTGTCGGGGCCGCGGTTGGTGATGTCGGTGCCGACGACGCTGTCGGGGCTGGGGAGTTTATAGCCGCTGCCGTTGGTGGTGGTGGGGTAATAGATAAGCTCCATTTTCCAAAGGGAACCGTCGCCGCCGTCGTCAAATGCGCTGTCGAGGTAGTCGCCGTTGTAGCCGCCCAACTGCATGAGCGCGGAGCCGGTGTGCGTGGTGCCGGGAACGATGATGCGGACGATGTCGTCGTAGAGGCTGCTGACGCCGCCTGCCGCTGCGATGATGTGTTTGACGAGGATTTCGTTTTGCCCGAACGGTGCGCCCGGGTAGCCCCAGTTGCCGCTGCGGTCGAGGGAGACGGAGCTTTTTACGCCGCGAAAGAGCTGCGCGGGGTCGAACTCGACGCGGTAGCTGACGCGGGAGGTATCCACGCGTCCGCGCTCGCTGCCTTTGAGGCGCATGCCCACGTCGTAGAAGACTTCGCTCTCGTCGTAGATGACGGTGGCGCGGGTGGCGGCGTTGCTCATCAACTCGGTGTCGGTGAAGAGCGTGGTGCGGTCAGCGGCGGTGAGGATGAGGCGGAAGTTGTGGGCGAGCGGGAGATTAGCGAGGCTGTCGTTCCAGATGACAAGCGCGCGTGAAGCCGCACCGGCTGCCGGGAAATCTGCGGTGACTGCGAGGCCGTCGGTCGCGCGGACGTAGAACTGCGCGATGGCTCCGGCGCTTTGTCCGGGGAGGGCGGCGCTCCATTTGCCGCCGGCGAGAGTCATCGCCACGGAGGAAAACGAGCCGCCATTCACCGAGTAGAAAAGCGTCGCCCCGCTGACGCCGCCGGGGTCCGCAGCCTCGACGCTCACGGTCACGTTTTGCGCCACTGCCGGGACGACGGGCGCATGGCGGAGGTTGCGGAAGGTCGGGCCGATGTTCGCGGAGGCGCGGGAGTTTACCGTGCCGGGTGTGCCGCTGAGCGTGGAAACGGCGAGCGCGGTGAGGCGGGCGACGCGGTTGTGGTAGAGGCGGGTGTGGAGTTGGCGGGAGCCGCTGATGACTTTTGCGCGGAAGGAGATTTCGTATTCGCGGCCATTCACGATGGGCGTGTTGCCGGTGTACGTGGCCTCGATGTGGTTGTGCATGTGCTCCATACCGCCGGTCGCGCGGAGGCGAAGCACTTGGTTGCCCGGATTGCCGGGCTCCGGCTCTACGGCGCTGGTTTTGTGGGTGCCGAGAAAGCGCCAGCCGGTCGCGCCGCTGGAGAAGTTGCCGTTCGTGATCTTCTGCACGGGCGCTGTGGCAGGTGATTCGATGACGCTCACGTCGTCCACGAGACACTCGCCGGAATCGAGCAGGCCGAGCGCGAGTTCGTTCCATTGCGTCGGCCCGTCATCTGCGGCGGCGGTGAGTCGGTAGGTGTAAGTCTGCCACGAGGAACGCGCGCTTTCATCACTCGCCGCCCACGCCTCGGCGATGGAATTATCCGCGCCCGCATGGCGCAGCTCCATCGATGAGCCGCCGCCGTCCGCCAGCCCCGGCCAGCGCCCGCCGTCGAAATACTCGACGGTGTCCGCCTTGTTCCCCACCGCGTCCTTTAGCACGACCTTGTCCCCACCGCGACCGAGCTTGTTGGCAAACGGTCCGAGCACCGCGATGCCGGGAAACTTCGCAAGCAGCGCAGCCGGGTCTTTCGCCACGACGAGGTAGCCGCCCGCCGCGAGGGTGGTGGCGTTTGGAAATGCGAAGTCCACGCCGTTGTCGAGCCGCCAGCCGGTGAGGTCAACGGGTGCGCCGCTTTTGTTGTGGAGCTCCACCCATTGCTCGGTGCTCTCGGCGAAAACCATCGCCGGAGAGAGGGTCTCGGTGGCGGTGAGTTCGAGGCCGAAGAGCACATCGTTTGCGCCGGTGCTTTGATGCACCTCCACGGCGAGCACATTGCTGCCGCCGAGCAACGCCGCAGCGGGCACGCTGATGGTTCCGGTGAATGCTTGAGCGGTCACATCGCTACTCGCGGGAGTCGTGTAGCCGACCGCTCCGGCGGGCATGTTGTGCCGGTAAAGTTCCTGCCCGTTCAGCCACACTACCGCGCCGTCGTCCACAGCCAGATTCAGCGCCAGCGCGGTGTTCGTTGGATTGCCGGTGAAACTGAAGCTGCGGCGGAAGTAGTGCGTCGCCGGTCCCGCCGTGAGCGAAGTATTGCGAGGGCCGGGCGCATTTCCCGCAGCGAAGTGCGCGGCGACCCGCGTGCTGCTCAGTGGCTTGTTGTAGAGCGCGACCTCGTCGATGACGTAGCTGCCGCTCGCTGGTTCGCGGTTGTCGTAGCCGATGAAGACCGTGTTGTTTCCCGTGCTGCCCGCAGCGGGGACGTTGCGCGTGATGGTCGCTGTGCGGTCGGCGACGCCGTTGAAATAGATCACGCCGTTGTTTGTCGTGTTCACCGCGTCCCACGTCGTGACGACGTGATACGTCTGCCCGACGGCGAGTGCGGCGTTGCTGTCGAGCGAGACAGGCGAGTTGCCGAAGCTGTAGTGCGGGCGGATGATGCGGCCTGCGGAGAGGTAGTTCATCATGAAGAAATCGCCGCCGCTCTCCCCATCGCCGACGAGGTTCATGAATCCCGCGGGGCTGGAGAGAATCTTCACCCAAAACTCCACCGTGTAGCCCTGTGCGCCAATTTTCTCAAAGCCCGGAACTGTCACGCGATTCGCGCCGGTGAGTGTGATGGCCTTGCTCGTCGGCGAGGCTCCGACAATCGGTGTGCTGCCGAGCGTAACTCCCGCCGTCGCTGTGCCCGTGAGGCTGTTCCCGCTGCTGTCCGCAATGCTTGCGGTGGCGTCGTCCATTTTCCAATACGCAATCGGCGCGTCTGCCAGCACCTCGCCGGAGTAGCTGCCCGCGCCCACGCTGGCAAAGAGGCCAGCGCCCGAAGACCACGCGCTGTCATCGTAGCCCGGCTGCCGCCAAGCGGTGCCGAGGTCGGCACCGGATTGGTTGCTTTTCCACGTCGCGGCAAATGCGGATGGCGTCGTAGCCTGCGTCACAGCGGGCTGCGGGAGCGTGGGTCGCCCGTGGTAAAAAATCTCGTTAATCAGCACCGCATCGCTGAATGCAAAAGTGTTCGCAGTCCCCGGTGTTGCCGCTGTTGGAAAAGCCCATTCGCCCAGCGAGGAAACCCGCGCCCGTGGCACAGCCTGCACACCCACCGCATCGAGCACCTGTGTGCCGCTCGCCGAACGCAGTGCAAAGCGGTCGCCGGCCAGCGTCGTCACGCCGAGGGTCGCCGCGGAAAATGAAACGAGTGCGCCGGGAGTCAGCGTCTGCGAGGGAATCGTATAGCTCGTCACGCCGCCGGAGTAACGCGCGAGCGACATTCCGCCAAGGTCCACATTCGCCGCGCCGTGGTTTGTCAGTTCGATAAAGAAACCCGCTCCCGCAGCGCCGACTTCGTTGATGGAGACGCTCGCCGCAGCCGAGCCGGGGAAATTCGGCGCGCCCGGCGTCCCATTCACCTGCGCACTCTGCGCCCACGAATCCGCGCGGTCGCTCCCGAGATTCGGCGCACGCTTCGCCACGGAGGTTCCCGCGCCATCTGCGGATGCAGGCCACGCGTCATCCGTGCCGTAGCTTACTTCATCCATCACGCGGTCGCTATTGTCCCAAAGCTCCAGCTTCTCGCCTGAGTTCGACAGCCGTCCGGTGAACGGCCCGAGCACGCCCGTCAGCCCCGGCGTCGCCGTTATCAGCGCACCCGGATTCACCGCCACGACGAGGTGTCCGCGTCCGGCGATGCGTGTGCCTGCGGGGAATGTGAAGCCCACGCCATTCGCGAGCTTCCAGCCCGAGATGTCCACATCCATCGCCTGCTGGTTGTGCAGTTCCACCCACTCCATCGCCGGCTCGCTCGCCGCCGGATGATACATCACTTCGTTGAACACGACGACGCTGTCAGCGAGCGCACCCACCGCGAAGAGCAGGAGAAGTGAGAGAATCCGGGACATCAAAGAGGAGCCCCGTGATTTATGCGCGACGGCGGCGGAATGCGGCGAGAATGCCAAGCCCGCTGAGCAGCGAAATGACTGCGCCGGGCTCCGGTACCACGGCGATGCTGCCGTCCGTGGCCAGCGCGCTGGTGTCCCATGTGTAGTCGAGCGTGAGCGACGGCAGATTGAGCGTGGCGAACGAACCGGCGAAGCTCGCGGCATCGAACAAATTGAACGAATCGCCGGGCGTAAGCGTGTTGCCGGTGGCGGTGACATTGAGTGTGCCGCCAAGCGTGAGTGCGCCGGTGACGCTGGCGAGATCCGAGCTGAGCGTGAAGCCGCTCTTGTTGAGTTCAAAAGCCGCCGTTCCACCGAGTGCGAGCGTGCCGCTGACGTTCAGCGTCCCGATGCTCGTTCCGGGCGCGAAGGTGCCGCCGCTATTCACCGTCGTCGCGCCGACCGTGCCGCCGCTGCCGCCGAGGGTTCCGCCGTCCACCGTCACGGTGCTGCCGCTGATGCTGCCCGAGACGAGCAGCGTGCCGGAGGTGATGCGCGTTGCCCCCGTGTTTGTATTTACGCCACTCAGAACCAGCGTGCCTGCGCCCACCTTTGTCAGCGCGGTCGGGCCTGTTCCGGAGTCAAAGCTGTCCGCGATTGCTCCGGAGAATTCGGTGTTCGTGTTGTCGCCGCCGACTTTCAGCGTGTGAACGCCCGCCGCTTCACCTCGGACGGTTCCACTGCCGGACAGCGAACCGATCGCCACGGTCGTCGATGCTCCGGCGCTATAAAGAGTGAGCAAGCCGTTGCCGCTCAATGTTACCGGCGAACCGAGGCCGTTCAGCCCTGCGCCGAATGGCGTGCCATCGACTCCCGAGTTGTAGTAGTTTGCCTGCAATTCGCTGTTCGCCTCGACCACGGTCGGGCCGGTGTACCCCGCGCTCCCGACGATCAGGAATCGTGCGCCAGCCGTTTCTACAGTGAGCCCGCCGCTGCCGTTGATGCTGCTTCCATCGAGGTGTGCGAAAGCGCGTCCCGCACCGATCGCGAGCTGCACTTTTCCGCCGCCGGGATTTAGAAAGAGCCCTTTCTTTCCGGAGTCGGGCAGGAATTGCGGTCCAAAATAACGAAGCGTGCCCATGGCGGTAGCGCTACCGAGTGTCACGGGAGAGTTGCTGTTTCCGAGAGGGCCGTCCGTGCCGTTGTTGTTCCAGCCATTTGTGTTCAGCGTGCCTTCCTCAACGGTCAGCGAGCCTGTGTATGTATTCACCCCGGTGAGGGTGAACGTCCCGTTCCCGGTCTTCGTGATACTTCCCGCGCTGGCGCCGTTCGCGATGATGCCCGGAATCGTGTGCGACCCGACCGAGTGCAAACCCGTATTGCCGCTCACGTTGAAGCCGACATTTGCAGAGACTGTGGTCGGCACATCGGGATACGTGAGCTGGAATTTACCGCCGCTGTTGATCGTGATGAAATCCGGCACCAACGCCACGCCGAAGGTGCCGATCTGCAAAGTGCCGCCGCCCTCTTTGATGAGATTGCCGCCGTTCGACTGGAAGCGGTTGAACCCACCTGCGAAATTCAGCGTCGAGCCCGTGATGACATCGATGGTGTTGTTGCCCGAGACCAAGTTCACGCCGCGCAAATCCCCGCTGGCAGTTGCACCGGTATAGTTAATCCGCCCGCCATTCATCTGGATGAACGTCGTCGCAGCAGCTCCCGGATTGTTCCCAGCAGTTCCCCACGGGCCTGCGACGCCCGAGAGATTCCACGATGGCACGCTGATCCCGCCGCCGTTGATCGTCACGAGGCCGTTGTGCGAGTTTGCACCGGAGAGTGTGAGTGCGCCGTTGCCGATCTTGGTCAAATTGCCGCCGCCGCCGGAAAGAACACCGGCAAACACGGTCGATGTGTTGTCGCCGCCCACAGTGAGCGCCTTCGCCCCGAGGACGACGGAAGAGCCGCTCACTCCCGCGAGCGAACCGACCGTTTCGTCGCTCGCAGTGATACCGGAGATATTCAGGACCGATGTCGCACCGGAGACATTCACCGCCGAAGTGTCCGCAATCGCCCCCGCACCGCTCAGCGTCAGCGTTCCACCGCTAATCGTGGTCGCGCCGCTGTAGGTATTCGCACCCGTCAGCGCGAGGACACCGTTACCCGATTTTGTGATTCCGCCCGCACTTGCGCCGTCGGAAATCACACCGGGAATCGTGTGTGTAGCCGCAGGAATCGAGAAGCCCGCAGTCCCCACCACTTTGAAGCCCACGTTTGCATTCACCGTGGAACCACCGCCAAAGGATAACTGGAATGTCGCGCCGTTATTGATCGTGATGAAATCTGCCACAGGAGCTGCGGGAGACGGCATACTTCCGCCGCCGAACCATTCGAGCGTCCCGGCATTGAGGGTCACTTTTCCGGTGAAAATGTTGTTCGCGATTCCGTCGGTGCCAAGTTGCAAGGTGCCACCGCCTTCCTTGGTGAGGTTGCCTCCGTTTGACTGGAATGTATTGAAGCCGCCGCCTGCGAAATTGAGCGTCGAGCCCGTAATAATGTCGATCGTGTTGTTGCCCGACGCGAGATTCACCCCGCGCAAATTGCCTGTTGCTGATGGACCGGTGTAGTTGATGCGCCCGCCATTCATCTGGATGAACGTCGTCGCCGGTGCCCCGGTATTATTCGCCACCGCTCCCCACGGGCCCGCGGCACCGGAGAGATTCCACGACGGCACGCTGACCGCACCGCCGTTGATTGTCATGAGTCCGGTGTGGGAGTTTGCACCGGAGAGCGTCAGCGTGCCGGTGCCCACTTTTGTCACCGCGACCGGGCCACCGTTGTTTTGGAAAATGCCCGAGAATGCGGTGCTCGTATCATCGCCACCAATTTTGAATGTGTGAGTGCCTCCGCCTTCACCCTGCACCGTGCCCCCACCCGCCAAGGAGCCGAGCGCAATGGTCCGCGTGTTATTAAAACTAAAAAACGTGAGTAGGCCGCCCGCGTTCACCGTCACCGCCGAGCCGAGCCCGTTTGCGCCCGAGCCAAACGGCGTGCCGTCGCCTGCGACGTCGTAGTTCGTCTGCAATTCGCTGCCCGCAGCAACCACAGTCGGCCCCGTGTATGGAGCGCTGCCCACCACGATGAACCGCGACGTGGCACCGCCCGCGAACGTATCCACGGTGAGCCCGCCGCTGCCAGTAATCCTGTCACCGTTGATGTGGATGAAGTTCCCGCCGCGATTTCCCGCCGAATACACCATCTCCACTTTCCCGCCGCCGGCAGCGAGACTCAGTGGCTTGATCGTTGCGGGCACATTGTTCGAGCCTCCGCCCGTAAAACGCAGCGTGCCCTGGGTCGTCGCGCTTCCGAGGGTCACCGGCAGCGTGCTGTTCCCGAGCGGGCCGTTCGTGCTGCTGTTGTTCCAGTTTGCGGTGCTCAGGGTTCCCTCGGCGACCGTCAGCGCGCCGGTGAATGAATTGGCGCCCCCCAAGGTCAGCGTGCCGTTTCCTGTCTTCGTCAGCTTTCCGCTGCCTGTGCTGTTTTGCAGCGCGCCGCTGATGCTCGTATTCCCCGAGCCGCCCACCGTCAGCGTCTGGTTCTTCAAATCAAACGTCCCGCCGGTGAAAGCGAGCGTCCCGCCCGCAGTCGCGCTCGTCGTCAAGTCCGCGTCCAGAAACACACCGCCCGAGAGCGTATTCGTCCCGCTCGTATTCTGCGAAGCAATCGTCCGCACGCCCTGCGACCCGCTCGCCGATGGACGCACCACCAGCGTGCTCGCCAGCGTCTGCCCGCCCGCAGTCGCCGTCAGGCTCACCGTCGCCGCGCCGCTATTCGTCGCCGTGCCGCCGATCCGGATGATGCTCCCGTTCACCGAGCCACCCGTTGCGAAAACCAGCGTCCCCGCATTCACCAGCGTATCGCCCGTGTAAGTATGTGCGCTTTGGAAAACCACAGTGTTCGCCTGCTCGATGGCAAACGACCCGCCCTGCGAAATCACCGTCCCTGCCCCGAATGTCACCGTCCGATTGTTGCCGCCATAGACGTGCAGCGCGTTACCGTTCGTGAAGACATTCGCGCTATTGATCAGCAGATCGCCGTTCACCGGATTGAACTCACCCGTGCCCGCCTGGCCCGCATTGATTGCCAGACTCGCCAGCGAAACCGTCTGCGTCACCGTGCTGTAGTTCTCAATCTTTCCGAAAAGATCGATGGCATTCCCGCCCACATTAAACTGCCCCGCCGTTGCCGCGAAGAACAGCGAATGAAAATCATCAAACGCCGTGTAGTTGTTGAAAGGAGTCAGGCGCGTCGTTCCGTCAAACGTCAAATCTACCGTCGGACCGACCGGCGGCGGCCCGTCCGGGCTCCAGTTCGCGCCCGTCCCCCAATTGTCGTCTGCTCCGCCGCCATCCCAGATGACTCCCGCGTTTGCAGGCACGATCAAGAAGGGTGAAAGGAGCGCGATGCTGGTGAGAAGGATGGAACGCGGGGCTCTGAAGAAAGGTGGAGTCATGTTCATGGTGATATTCTTAAGGATAGGATGGAGCACTCAATAGCTGAGTTCAAAGGAAGGTAATTACACTAGGGAAACGCTGAATAAAGCGAAAGTCCCTGTAAAATAGCGGGACAGCGGGCGATAGAGCTGATAGACAAGAGCATGGAAAAGCAAATGAGTTTCGCGGCAGCGGAGTACAGCGAAAAAAAGAAAACCACCCGGCGGGAGAAATTT